>CAXTQE010000005.1:0-61538 GCA_964246225.1 uncultured Acidobacteriaceae bacterium
CACAGCAGCTGCAAGAACGCCGGCAGCGGTACGAACTACGATAGTAGTGTCCATAGTGAAGCCTCCTTTCTGGAGAACCATCCAAAGTAAAAACAAAGTCGGCGCGAATCGTCAGCGCAGTCGCAAATACTCTGCGAAGTTACGAACGAGATAGCTCTGTACCTCTGCTGTAACAAGCTCCCGCTCAGCCGGCAAGCCAACAGCCTTTCCACAGAACTTCTTCTCATTGACTAATTCCTAAGATTCCACTCGAAATCGTAAGAATCGCGGGTGCCAAAAGCACAATGAAAATACAAGGAAAAATACACAAAACAAGAGGGAAGATAATTTTGATTTTGGTTTTGGACGCTTGCTGTTCCGCATACTGGCGCCGCTTGGTGCGCAAGTCCTCAGAAAAGCGGCTCAGCGCTTTTGAAATCGGGGTGCCAAATCGCTCTGTTTGCGTCAACATATTTACAAACTGACGGAACTCATCAATCGCGGTGCGATCCGCAAGCGTCTTCCAGGCATCTAAGCGGGGCTGGCCGGCACGTTGCGCTAGATTGACCTGCACAAACTCCTCATTGATCTCCGGATGGCTCAGCGCAAGCTCATCTCCAACCCGTAGAAGCGCCTGATCCATGCCTAAACCTGCATCCACACAGATAACCAGCAAATCCATCGCGTCCGGCATGCTTCTTCGGATCTTTGTCTTACGCTGATTGATCTTCCGGCCCAGCCAGAAGTCAGGGGCCATAAACCCGATCACTCCAGCAATCAGCACACAAAACATCGTGTTTTCTGGAACGAAGCTCGCTCCGAAGGCCATCGCGAGCGGCAGCAGGCATTGCACGGCAAAAAACACGTCACCTGTTGCTCGACCTCGCATTCCCGCACTCAGTAGCTTCATTTTGAGCTTCGTATTCTCCGTCAATCCCAATTTGACCCGGAGTGCCTGCGCGTATCCCAGCAGTCTTTCACGCCCTTGCTCGACATAGACTGATTTTTGAATATCTACCCGGTTTCCGTCGATGACATCCAGCAGGCGCTTCTCTTCAGGAGCGCGCTGAAGAAAAAAGGGAGCGCCAAGCAACGAGACAAGACAAAATAATGTGAAACTCGAAGCGAGATAAAATGCGATCACCATCAAATCTCAATTCCTTTCACAATTTTGTTGATAATGTATGCTCCGATAGAAAGTAGTGCGGCTCCCACGTACAACATCTTCTGACCAAAGGGAGTGTTAAACAACATACTCGAGTAGCCCGGATCAATAAGATTCAGCAACACCAAAAGAATTACCGGCAACCCACACAAGATCCAGCCCGTCAATCGTCCTTGTGCCGTGTGAGTTTGGATGTCTCCTTTCAGGCGAACCCGTTCTCGAATCACATTTAGAATTCGTTCTAATATCTCAACAAGATTGCCCCCTGTATCCTTCTGCACAAGAATTCCTGTGATTAGAACACGCAGATCCTGAGAGGGAACCCGATCTAGCAATTGCATCAGCGCCTCCCGTATCGGCAGTCCATAGTTCTGTTTCTTCGAGACTTCACTAAACTCGATCTTGGCAGGCCCAAACGCCTGATCAGCGACAATACTGATGGCTGCATTGAGCGAGTTTCCCGCTCGGAGAGCCCGCGCCATCATGTCGATGCAATCCGGAAGAGCTATGTTAAAAGCCTCCACTCGCCTAGTTTTTCGATAGTTCAGGAGAGCAATCGGCACGTACCCCCCGGCCGGCATCGCCAACGCTGCAAGCAGCAGCTTCGCAGAAAAGAAATAGACTAAAGCTGCGGTAACTACCGCGCTACCAGCGCAGATCATAAGGACCGTTCCAACGGAAGTCGCTTGGTCAGCCTGAATGATTAGCTTTTGGATAAACCGCTGGATTTTCGATCCTTCTACAAAATCTTCAAGCCACCCAAAGGAGCCGCGCTGCAGCGTCTTTAGGTATTGCCTAAGATCATCTCCCCCTGCGATTGCTGCAGCCTTATCTTCTTTCATCCCCGCAAGCCGGCGCTGCATGGCCTTTTGTTCTGCTGTAGGTCGAACGACGAACATCGTCACACCAAAGGTCAGTGTCGCGGTTACCGAGAACATCACAAGAAAAAGCATAAGTTTATACAATAACGACGGCTAAATTTCTACTGAGTGTTCCATCAGGCTATGAGGCAACTGAATACCGGAGGCAAGAAGTTTGTCAGCAATGCGAGGCATGACTCCCGTGCTATAAAAACGACCCTTTACTTTTCCATTTTGTCCAATTCCTTTCTTTTCAAACACAAACAAATCACTCATGCTGATCACATCACTGTAAGCTCCTGTAAGCTCCGTGATGTGGGTAATGCGCCGGGTTCCGTCAGCTTGCCGAGCAACTTGTACGATGACGTGAACCGCGGCTGCAATCTGAGCGCGAATTGCCTTTTCGGGCAGTTTAACCGAGCCCATCATTGCCATCGTTTCCAACCGTGCCAGCGCATCACGAGGAGTGTTGGAGTGAATAGTTGTGATAGAACCGTCGTGTCCCGTGTTCATGGCCTGCAACATGTCGAGTGTCTCTTCGCCGCGCACTTCACCGAGAATGATCCGATCGGGCCGCATACGAAGTGCATTAATGACTAGTTCTCGCTGCTTGATCGCCCCATTGCCTTCAACGTTCGGCGGTCGAGTCTCCAAGCGGACCACATGCTCCTGTTTCACCTGGAGTTCGGCTGAGTCTTCAATGGTGACTATTCGTTCAAATGGAGAGATATAACCCGACAACACATTGAGCAGCGTTGTCTTACCAGCACCTGTACCGCCGGAAACCACGATGTTTAGCCGTGCTTTCACTGCACCCGCAAGAACCTCGAGCATCGGTGGGGTGAGCATCTGGTTACGCAGGAGGTCTTCGGCTTGCATAGGTTTACTGCCGAAACGCCGAATAGACATGCAAGGGCCGTCTACCGCTAAGGGGGGAATAACTACGTTTACGCGTGACCCATCCGGAAGTCTCGCATCAACTAAAGGGGAAGACTCATCGACCCGCCGACCTACCCCGGAAACAATTTTGTCAATAATGTGCATGAGGTGCCTATTATCTTTGAAGACGATGTTGGTCTTTTCTAGAACACCTCGACGCTCAACGTAAACAGAATTAAATGTGTTAACCAAAATGTCACTGATGGTTTGATCTTGCAACAGCGGCTCCAACGGGCCTAAGCCGAAAACCTCATCCAAAACCTCTTGTGCTAAGCGATCGCGCTCGGCCAGACTTAGCGGTACGCCTTGTTCCGACGTGAGTTGCTGAATCACCGAAAAGAGCTGCAACTGCCCCGATTTACTCTGGTTGGAAGAACTGAGACGATCGAGATCAAGCCTGTTAAGTAGTTCTTTGTGCACAGCTCCCTTGATTTGCTGCTGAACGTTCTCGGGAACGCCACGAGGCGCGCGGATCGGGGACGGCTGTAGTCTCGTCGAGAGGTTTAGGTTGCTGGCAAGATCAGTCATAACACCTCAGGTTCTTTTGGCTCTCGATTACCACTTTGCGAAGATCGATGATTTAGTCTTGATCGGCAAGCTTGGTCCCGTCGATCCAACAAGAGTGTTAGACCAATTTACAAATTCAGTATTGAAGTCGGACTTGTTCTTCAGAGAAATGGGTTCACCTAAGTTTGCGGAACGAACCAGATCCGCATAACTGTTCGGTAAACGGATCGCCACCGGCAGGCGGATAGCCTTCTCGATATGTTCAACGTTCACGGCATACCGGGACGACACTCGATTAACCACGACCTGCAATCTCTCAGTTACAGCGCTGTTCGACGTCAGATGGTCTACATATCGAGATAGATCACGGATAGCCCCGATTTCAGGTGTAGCTACTAGATATACTGTGCTTGAGACATCAATCACAGCCGCTGTTAATTCATCTAAGCTGTTGTGACAATCAATAATGATGTATTCATACTCCGAGCGAAGAAATTTAAGAGTGCGCGCAATGACGTCAGCATCCATATTCAGCACAGCGCCGCAAGAATCGGGAGAGGACAAAACCTCTAAGCCGCTTGCGTGCTTACTCACGATGCCACGCAGCAGTTCTGTATCAAGACGCGTTACGCTTCGCACTACCTCTTGATAAGTGCAGCGTTGACCATCCAGACCCAAATAGACACACACATGTCCAAGCTTCGGATGATGGTCAATCAACAAGGTCCTTTTTCCCTGGATCTGGACGAGATTCATCGCGAGATGAACAGCTAATGTGGTAGTGCCTACTCCGCCTTTTACACCGACGAAACTTAGAACTTTGCCGCCGGATCCACTCGCCTCAGCGGAGATGGACCAGAGCTGCTGAAGGCCCTCAAGAGTTTGGTCTAACTCGGCAGCATGGTAGGGCTTTCCCAGAAACTCACTACAACCGGCCCGCATGGCTCGTAGCAAGATGTCCGGATCCCGGTTTTCTGCTAAAGCAACGACGGTAACACGGCCCGCGAACACCTGCTGAAGATACTTGGTAGATTCGATTGCTTGGGCAGGATCAAGGTCGAAGTCCACAACAGCGACGCAAGCCTTCGCCGTGCTAATGCTGGCACTAAAATACGGGCGGCGAACGGTGCTGATGTAGGCGTCAAAGCTTGAGGAAGCCACTGCCCAAGGCATTCTTTCCACCGATTGCGAGATACGGTAAGCGTCATCCGGATCAACGCAAACTGTGATGAGAGCTACATCATACGTAGATTCCTGCTGAACTTGGTTTGCGTCCATACTGTCCTCTTCAACTTGCGTGTGTGGATCAGTTCCTGGGCTTGGAACTGGAAGGGAAATCCTTATCGAATGCCTGAGGATTGATGGTGGGTACGGCGGATTGAGGCAATCGCATTGGGATTTCTTCCGTCAACGGATCGACAAGCGTCGGGGTGACAATGACGATCAGCTCGCTTTCTGTGTGATTTATATTTTTTGACTTGAATAGCTGGCCCAATACTGGGACGCTCGCAATGCCGGGAGTTTTAGAAAACTGGTCCGCCGTTCTGTTGTCGAGCAAACCTGAAATAGCAAACGTCTGACCGCTTTTTAGCACGACTTGTGTTTCTGCGCGACGAGTCGAGATTGCTGGAATTGTATAGCCGGCGATGCTGACCGAATTGGTGTAGTCGAGCGCGCTTACTTCTGGAGCTACCTTGAGATCGATGGTGTTGTCAACATTGACGACCGGAGTAAAGTCTAGGCGCACACCATATGGACGAAACATGAGTGTGATGGTGGGTGCTCCCGTCGAGGAGCTTTGCACGACCGGAAAAGGAAACTCCCCTCCAGCAAGAAAAGCAGCTTTCTGGCCGCTGATTGCCGTGATGTTCGGCTCTGCAAGAATCTGCGCGAGTTGCATGGACTGCAGGTCCTGGAGCGTTGCACCAATGTTGAGCTTAGAACTGTAGATGGAGAAGTTAAGAGGATTTGCAATTGTTGCTGTTTTTCCACCGGTGCCGGAAGTAGTGGTAATGGTAGAAGGATATTGCCCGGTGGTCGTCGAGGCGGTGTTATTGCCTCCAGTGCTAAAGAAGTTGAAAGCAAAGCTATTCATTTTCGAGCGGTCAACTTCAACGATTTTGACTTCGAGCTTCACCTGCTTTACACGACCAGAATTAATAAGCAAGGAGTTTGCAATGTCCTTGGAATAAACTGAAGCCAACTTGACGGCTGAATCGGCAACGGCTGCAGTACCGACTGTTCCCGAAAGCGTGATGGTTCCTTCACGGGCCTCGACCTCTATGTTGTCGTTGGGTAGAATCTGTCTCATGGAGGTACGGAGAGAGTCGACATTCAGGTCTGCAGAAAAAAGATATGTTTTCGATTCTCCGGCTTCGTCCCAGAGCAGCAGAGTGCTGCTTCCAGTCTTTTTTGCGGTAATGATCACCTGGTTCGGATTTGCAGTGTAGGAATCAAGAATCTCCGGATTGGTAATGTAGATCTTTGTAAGGCGATGCTTTGTCTCGACAGTGATGGATCGGCCGAGTGTGATGTGCGTGAGTTGGTCGCTTGATGTTCTGCTACTGAAGTCTCCGAGACCGACCGGACCAAGATCGCTGGCCGAGGGACGGGTCAGAAGTACGGGACGTACGCTTGCCTTGGAGAGTTCCTGCGCTCCTCCGGAGCTAGCCGATGTGAGCAGGCTGACGGCGGCGGCGACGCTACCGACAAAGTAGATCCAAGGTGTTTGATTCTTCATCACTGAAAGCTCTCCGTTGTCTGCTTACCGCCAGCGTTGGTGATAATGGTGTAACCTGCGGGCGTTGGCGATGCAACGGGTTTCACCTTGGCCACGGTCCCCATAACAGGAGGGGGAGCTGAAATCCGGAAGGAACTGCTACTGGTCGCGGGTCTTGTGTTACTGAAGGAGGAAGCTTTGTCACTTAGTTCTGAGAGTTCGGCGGAGTGACTAGTAACGACGGTATGATCGGCGCCGTTCCGCAAGACGAAGTGAACCGTTCCCTGAGCACTGGCCAAGACGACTTTTTCAGCATCTTGCGGATTCACCAAAAGTGTAACCACATCGGTAGGCGCAATCTTACCTTCGGGATCAGGCTGCATTTTCTGTCCTGTAGCAAGAATCTGTACATCTTGTAGAACCGTTGCCGTGATGGGATCCGGGGACGCCGGAGTATGAAATGTGACCAGGACGTCGACATGCGATCCGGGGACTAGAAAGCCGGCAACTCCGACAATTTGGTCCGTCCTCAGTGACATTGCGCGCATGCCCTCCGGTATTCTCATGGAAAGTCCTGCACCAGAGCCGGCCGTCACCAGATAACGCGCCCGGATGGGTTCGCCAGCGCTCACAGGGTACAAGGCTGTCCGGCCAATCAGGTCATCAGCTTTTGCGAAAGCACCATCCAGCGGCTTATCGCTCGGCCAGTCGATAAGGGTTAGGGTCTGTTTTTGCAGTGAGTCACCGGGGGCGATATCCTGCGTGGCAGCGACATATTGTTGCCGGTGCGTTGTGTCCACTGGCCTGGTCAGCTTTTTACTAATCCAAAAGGTGAAGAGAGCAGAACCGAAAAGCGCCATAAAAAGAGCTGCCAGGAGTCGACGTACGTTCATTAGTTCACCTCTGCGTGCCCAGGAGGCATAAGGTAAGCGAGCTTCCAGCTGCGATCGCTACCCCGTACGGTAAGCGGAGCGTGCTCGTGTTGAGCACATTGATTTCAGGATGGGGAGTCAATCCCGCTTGCGAGTGATGTGAGGTAAGCGCAAGCACATTACACAACGTCTCTTTCAAACGTCCGCGTGCGAGCGCCAATGCGAGCGCCATGACTCCGCCTGCCAGTGAGGTAAGCACTAGCAGGTATGCCGCATGAGGCAGACCGGCCAAGCATCCTGCTGCGGTGATCAACTTCACATCTCCCGCTCCCATGCCTCCGGCAAGATAGAAGACAACAAAGATCGTTCCGCAGAGCAGGCCCGAAGCCAGCGCACTAAGCATTCCTTGCCAGCCGTCGAGCGTTGCATGAAGAAGCAGCCCCAGCAGAATCGCCGGTCCGGTGACAAAGTTCGGGATCCGGCGGCTTCTAAGATCAAAGCCAGCGCCAACCAGAGCGCATAGCGTCGCGGCGGCCGGGTACACGAGTTCTTGAGAGGCGGGCGTCATTTGAGGAAGATCCTTAGTTGCGGATACAGCATCGGAGCCGGCGCGAGCAAGCGCGTGGCGGGTCAATCTAAAAAGCTGCGACCGAAGTCGCAGGAAATGATGCAGGTGAACTGAGCAACCATCCGACGTTTTCGACAAGCTGCTCAGTCCAAATTGTGCTGCTGTTACATCCCCATAGTGCGGTTAGCCCGTTTCTATGGTCCCTATGGGCGCTCTGGTTGGAGGCGCCTCATAAATTCAAAGTAAAGCCACTAGACATTTCCGGTCAGATTGGTTCCCACGGTACTAAACGCGTTGTTGATCGAGTTTGCGAGTGTCCTCATGGAGGCGACAGCCCCGAGTCCAACGAGAGCGGCGACAAGTGCATACTCGATCAGATCCTGACCAGACTCATCGACCACGAGATTGTTCAAAAGCTGCTTCAAATTCTTCATGTTGTTCTCCTTTGTAGAGGGGCTTCCCTTCCCCGTTGTTGTTCGTGCGTTCTGACGCGGACTACGTGTCGAGCATGATCTGGAGGATCTTTCCTGAACGGCCCTGTTGATAGATTCAAGTTACGGTCCTGGGGGTCTGCTCACAACGGCCAGTCCGTGTTAGGTCATAAATCTTTTGGGGCATTCCAAGAGGTTTGGGTAGTCCGTCCGCGACTACCCACTCCCTCGTCATACACTTTCCTTATCGGCGGTTTCCGTCGGAACTTCAGTGTCCAAAACGAAAATAATTAATTTCTTTCTGGCATGTTTGCAACACAGACAGTTCTGCGCTGTCTGCGAACAACTGTGGTGGATTTGGCAGCTGCGCTCGCCAGGCCAGGAAGTTTCTAGCGACCGTTCAGTGACTTTGTACCTGCGCAGAGCTTGCCTGACCGGGTTGTTGCCGCGCTTACAGGATGTTAGACAAGCTTGTGGCACCTCACCCCCGATGTACCGGATGGCGAGTGTGGTTTCTGTTGCGGTATCTGTTTATGCCACAGAACAGCCGTAAGCGTGTGCAGTTCCCAGATACAAGGGTGAACCAGCCTGTCAGAGGATCGAATCCAGTGGTGAACGAGCCGCGACTATCTACTGCCTACTCGGGCCTGCCAAGGTCAACGGAGTCCACGCAACCTACGACCTGGGACGCGTCTAACCACATGGCGACACCATCCACCGTAACCGAGAGCTCATGCCTCGGGGTGTCTCGGGCCATATACGCTGAGGAAAGAACGTATGACGCCTGAGAAGGGTTCGCTTAGATCAACGAACACTTAGCCCCAATACAGGTCCTGCTCGTGCGCCCAGGTGAGGAATCAATGCTGGGGTGTGCCACGAGGACAACTCGCAGTATCTGCACGTTCTCCGGACAGCATTTGAAGGAACCGCTCCCTTGCCATCGGGGCTTAGTGGCTACAGACTTTGCGAGAGTCTGGCTGTTTAGAGTGGTGGACACAGCAGTCCGGTACTGGTCAATGTGGGCTGCTTTGAGGCTCTAGTGGCAATTGTGCAATGAGAGGTACACAGTGGAACGGGCACAGACGACAGCTGACGGCAGTGTCCAACGCTGGCGCGTGCGCATCGCGCAGCGTGCGATGAGGATGGCTGGTGTGCTCTGGGCTTGTATGAGGTGCTAGCGAATTGTGAGTATCTACCCGTTGAAATAGAGGTTACGGCTACTCAGTGACCATCTTCATAGATAGAAGAAGACTTAGCTTCTGCCGAGCTTAGCGTAAACCCTCAGCTAGATCTCGCTACCAGAGTCCCCACGCCCGACTCATGTAGTCCGAGAGCGTCATAGTGATCAGTACGATGAACGTGAAGAATCCTGCTCCTACCGTAATTTTGATTAGCCGTGACTGATATTTCACGTGCATGAAAAAAAGGATCACAACCGTCGCTTTGAAGCACGCTATGCCTAGCGCTACGATCGGATTGAACACACCAAGTTCTACTTTGGCTGCGACAACTGTCAGGATCGTGCCTATAAGCAAGACTCCGTAAACGTAGCTGTATTGGAGCGGCGTAACGATGTGGATCTCTGAGTGCTCAGGATTGGTTACATTCAGTGCATCGTTGGTATCAGACACGGGCAACTCCTCTGGATAAGTGAACCCAGCTCAATGTGCTAGAGGATGACGATTGATCAAGTAAAGCAGCGGGAATAGAAAGAGCCAGACAATATCAACGAAGTGCCAGTACAAACCGAAATTTTCGATCGGGGCTACATAGCCCGCCGAAAACTCACCCCGCTGTGCTCTCCACATCAGCCAAAATAGGATCGCGATCCCGATGATCATGTGGACTGCATGCATGCCGGTCATGGCGAAGTAGAGGAAGAAAAACACCTGAGTCCTCTGCGCCATATCCGGAGCAAGCGGCTTTTCCGCCAGGCCATACGCTGCAGGGTTGATAAATTCTGTGACGTTGAAGTCAGCTCCAGGAATATGGTGCTTTTCCCACTTCTCGTGATACTCGTCTGTCTTGACACCCAAAAATGCTAATCCAAATACTGTGGTCAGAATAAGGGATCCAACCAGCATCTTTCGATTGCGGACCTCAGCGAAATAGACGCCGAGTGCCATGAAGAAACCGGAGGTAATCAGGATGATAGTGTTGAGCGTGCCCAGCGGAACACTGAGTTGGTTTGAGGCTGCAACAAAGGCGTCATAGTACCAATTGCGGTACAGCAGGTATGCAAAGAACATTCCCCCGAAGAACATGATCTCGGTCAGGAGGAACAGCCACATGCCGAAGCTTCCTGCTTCGCGCTGCTGCTCCTCCGTCTCGAAATGATGGCGGTGCTGCGGCAGCACAATGTGATCGTAAACATCATGCGCCGTATCGACGGGGCCGTGCTCAGGTACGGTGATCGTGTTAGCCAACGGTCGTTACCTCATTCGCGGTCTTGTTTGCCAGCCACTCATAATCATAGGCCTCGTGATCGACAATCGGAACCTCGGTAAAGTTCTCAGTCATCGGAGGTGATTGAATCTGCCACTCAAGCCCAGTTGCCTGCCACGGATTGTTTCCGGCAATCGCTCCGTATTTCAGCGACCATCCCAGGTACAAGAGAGGCAACATATAGCCGACGCCTAAGACCGTTGCTCCTGCCGTTGAAAGCACATTCAGCACCTGGAACTCAGGTGGATAGGCATGGTATCTGCGTGGCATGCCCAGGTACCCCAAAATGAACTGTGGCATAAAAGTAAGATTGAAGCCGATAAAGGTAACCACTGCTGCCAGTTTGGAAATGGACTCCGGATACATACGCCCAGTCATCTTGGGCCACCAGAAGTGAATGCCGGAGAGGAACGCCATCAGCATGCCGCCGACCATGACAAAGTGGAAGTGGGCCACGATGAAGTAGGTCTCCGTAAGGTGAATATCCATACCCAGAGATCCAAGAAACACTCCGGTCAGCCCGCCGATGGTGAACAGGCCAATGAAGCCGAAGGCATACAGCATTGGTGTCTCGAAGGTGATTGAACCCTTTTGCAAAGTGAAGGACCAGTTGAAGATTTTAATCGCGGAAGGCACTGCCACTAGCATCGTGAGCAGCGAAAACACCAGAGCGGAGTAGTTCGAGATCCCCATGATGAACATATGGTGCGCCCAGACGAAGAAGCCGAAGACCGCGATTGCCACCGAAGAGAAAGCGACCGCTGTGTAGCCGAATACTCGCTTGCGGCTGAAGGTGGAGATCACTTCAGAGATAACTCCGAAGCCCGGCAGAATCATGATGTAGACCGCCGGATGCGAGTAAAACCAGAACAGGTGCTGGAAGAGAAGCGGGTCCCCGCCCTTGCTCGGATCAAATACGCCAATTCCAACCAACCGCTCAAGTCCGACCAGAACCAGCGTGATGGCCAGCACCGGCGTTCCCAGCACCATCAGCACCGAGGCTGCGTAATTTGACCAAACAAAGAGCGGCATGCGGAACCAGGTCATACCGGGAGCACGCATGCGGTGGATGGTGACAATGAAATTAAGGCCAGTGAAGATGGAACTAAAGCCAGCGATAAAGATTGCAGTCGCCGCCGTAACTACGTGCGTATTGAGGTAGTGCGTCGAGAGCGGAGTTGTGAAAGTCCAGCCCGTATCAACCCCGCCCAGAACCAAGGCCGCCAGCGTCAGCGTGCCGCCGGCAAGATAGAGATACCAGCTCAGTAGGTTGATCTTCGGAAACGCAAGATCCTTTGCCCCAATCATGATTGGAATTAAAAAGTTTCCCAAGGTCGCCGGTACTGACGGCACAAGGAAAAGAAAGATCATAATGATGCCGTGCATCGTGAAGAACTTGTTGTACGTGTCGGATGCAACCAGGTCTGGCTGCGGCGTCAGTAGTTCCAGCCGAATCATACCCGCAAAGGCTCCTCCAATGAAGAAGAAGAATGTGATCGAGATGAGATACAGCATGGCGATGCGCTTGTGGTCACCGGTAAGTAGCCAGCTTAGAAGACCATGCTCATTGTTGATGTAGTTCCGGCGCGGGAGAGTAGCTGTCCGCTGGTCCGGAAGATTGACGATCGTTGCGTTGCCTGCGCTCATTTACTTCCCCATCCCCGGCGCGACCGGCGCCGCAAGGTCCGACTGTTGTGTGCCCAAAGTCTGTTGAACACGGTAGTTGCTGTTCAAACCCTTGATATACTCCACCAAGTCAATCAAGCCGTCCTCACTAATCTGGCCCTGATATGTAGGCATGATCGGTGCGTAGCCAGCCGTAACATGTTGTGACGGATTCAAGATGGAGTCGCGAAGGTAAGCATCATTCACTAGAACCTGTGAGCCATTCGTGAGGTTTAGCTTGGCACCATAAACTCCTGCGAGGTTCGGACCGCGCGCTTCAGCATTTCCGTTGTGACACTGGTTGCACGCCATACTTGCGAACAAGCGCTCCCCATTTTGCGCCAGCGACTGACCACTCGTAGACTGCTGCGTCCAGCGTTGATAATCCTCGGGTGTGAGTGCCGTCACCTCTCCGATCATGCCAGAGTGCTTTGTCCCGCAGTATTGCGTGCAGAAGATGTGGTACGTTCCAGGCGTCGTGGCTTGAAACCACACCGTGGAATAACGTCCAGGAATGACTTCACGCTTGACCCGAAAATCCGGAATGGAGAAGCTATGAAACACATCCTGGGAGATCATCGTAAGCTGCACTGGCCGGCCTACCGGCACATGCAATGCATTGATCTCATGCTGGCCACCCGGATGCTCCGCCTTCCACATCCACTGCTTGCCGATGATGTAAATGTTCATCGAGTTCGCAGGCGGATTGTAAATGCGGAAGTAAAGCAGTGCACCCCAGACAAACGTCACCAGAAAGATGGCCAGCGGGATGATGGTCCAGGTTGCTTCAAGCAGCGTAGAGCCTTCCACCTGCGTGGCGACGGGGCTACGCTCCTTGCGATAACGAACCGAAAATCCGAAGACCAGCGCTCCTACCAGAAGCAGGCCGGTGAGAGTCATGCCAATCAGGAAAAAGTACAAGGCGTCGGCCCACGGCGCCATCGTGGAAGCCTCGCGTGGAAACAGTGCGGAGGCTGCCAGCCACTTCGTCAGGAACTGCCATAAAACTGGACTGATGAACCTATCCATCTTTACCCTTTATCTCTCTCGTCGGTCAAACTGTGCTCCCGACCAAGCTTGATGTCCCGGCGGAACATCAGAAACATAAAACCACCTAAACCTGCCATGGTGACCATGCCGCCCATTTGTACGACCCTGGCTACGATCAATGAATGTTTGTTGGTCTGCGGATCGTAGTGATAGCAATACGTCAGAATGTTGGCAACGGGCGATCCAATCTTGTTGCCGGAGGCCTCAATCAGGCCTAATAGGACATCTTTAGGCGAATATTCAACGCCCATGTAATACTGCGCGATTTGCCCGGAAGTAGTAACTACTTCAAGCGAACTGGCATGGGCAAACTGAGACAGCGTTCCATCCGGGCCAGCTACTTTGACATACCCGAACCCAACGGCACCCGTGACCGCGTCGATAGCCGGCTTCTTGCCGGTCAGGAAGTGCCAGCCGGCCGCAGTTTCAGGACGACCATACCGCTTGACGTAGAACGCCTTCTTCTTGGCCGCAAGCTGAGGTGTATCCTCGGGGTCAATGCTGATGACAAGAACGTTGAAGTCTTTGCCTGGGTTCAGTTTGACCATCTCGAGCGAGCTGGTAACGCCATCCAGTTCCTCCGAGCAGAGCATGGTGCAGTTGAAATAGACCAGCGAGAGAAGCGCAGGTTTCTTACCGAAGTAGTCGCCTAGTCGCACCGTCGCTCCGGTCTCATCGACAAATTCGGCGCTGAGCGGGAGCTGCTGATTGAGGTGCTGGGTGACCGCGACTCCCTTTAAGACGTTGGGTAATTCGTCGCCGCGATTGTCGCCCTGCTGCTTATCTCCATAACCGGAGACCTGTGCCTGGGCACAAGGTATCGCCATCCAACCAGACAGCAAAGCCCCACCGAGCACAGCGGCCTGGAAGGCTCGCATGCTGAAACCGGATCGGATTGTGTGCTGTCTGCTCATTTCAAAAATCCCTCTAAGAACATGCTAAAGCTTTCTGACTTCCCGCACTTAGGGATGCTTCATCGGCTTCAACTCTGCGTGCTCTGCTGTCGCTTTACCGAAAGCCATCTTTTGCTCGCGCGCCTCGATGGTGTCGAGCTCATACCCGGTGCGAGCGAAGCCGCTGGTGAGGGGCGGCGTGATGACAGGCCTTGTATCCTCGGCCAGCATCTGGCCCTGCTGCGCGGCTGGCGCGACCGGAAGCCCACGCTCGGCTACCAACTGCATGGCGCGATCGATGGGGATGCGTATACCCTGTTCCCCCGGTGCCCGACTGTAATGGTCAAGTAAGAGGTCCTCCCGGGCGTGGAGATCGGCCGTATCCTGGTTGCCGTCATCGGTCTGCAGACGTGGTCCGGGGAAAGATTTGGTCATCGTCTGTAGTTCCTGCTGCACGATGACGGCGTTGCTCTTGAGATCTTCACGCTTGCCGCGCTCTTCCTTGTTACCAACCATGACGTCGCCGGCCCCGGCAAACATCTGCTGGCCTTTGTGCCAGCGATCAGCAGGTCCATCCTGCTTCTGAATAGCTTCGTTGATGACGCGGCCCATAAAGAAACAGAAGAAGAAGAAGACGATAACAAAGGAGAACAAGCCGCCGATAAAGACGACGATCCCGCCTGCATTTACGTCCGTCGTCTCGTAGCCTACCTCGACGCTCTCCGGCCCAGACTTCGGATACTCCCCAATGTCGCCGTTCGAGGCGGAGTAGGATCCTTCATTTTTCTTTGGTGTATTAGTGGCCATGCTCGGGCTCCAAAATCTCTTCCAGGTGAGGATCGTTGAGGCTGACCAGAGGGCGCGCCATCAACTGGGTAAAGTAATAGGCGGCCCACAGTGACAGTACGGCGAGCGGCACGGTGACGTACGCGAAGATACCCCAGTTTTCTCCCGCCAGGTTGCTGGCCGCATCCTTGAAGTTGGGTTCAATCAACCAGAACAGATCCAGGCAGCGGGCGAAGATCATAAAGATTGCAAGCGCAGACAGCCTTCGTTTGTCACGCTTTAGATCCCGCGAGAGCAAGAGGCAGAAAGGGATGAGCCAGTGACAAACGAAGTCAGCCACACAGACGTACCACCATCCGCCTCGCGTCCGCGCCAGGTACCAGGGAATCTCGTCCGGTACATTGCCTGACCAGATGATCAGGAACTCTGCAAAGGAGAGATAGATGTTGAGCATGACGAAAGCAAAGGCAAACTTACCCAGATCGTGCTGCTCGGTCGTGCGAAGCAGCGTTCGCATCGGCTCAACATTTGAGAGCTTGACGACAGTAAGGATGCCCAGGGCAAGGACAGCAAATCCTTGCCCGACCAGGAATTGCAGACCCCAGATCGAGCTGTACCAAGTCACGTCCAGCGACATGATCCAAAGCAGGGCACCGTCGGTAAGCAGGATAACGTAGAGCAGAATCGAGGGGCCGGAAAGATTCTCGAAGCGGATCCGCCAACGATCGTAGCTCGCCACGGTGCCTCGGGCGGGATCGTTATCGCGCTCAAGCGACCACTTGTTGAGTAGATACGAGATGAAGATCAGAATCCCAAAGATAAGAACCGTCTGGAGAATGGCGCTCGCCGGATTGAACATGGTGTGCTTCAGGTTGGCCGTGAGCTGCTGCTCCTTGGTCATTACCCCGGCTTTGAAGGCGGCTGCGGTCGCAGTCGCGTTCGGGTAGGCCCACCACTGATAAAGCCGTCCAGCGAAGAGACCGACCGGAACGATCATCAAGGCGACTAGCGGCAGCGTGCGTGACATCGCCTCAAGTGGGCGGCGCAGCAGCATGCCCCATTTGCCGCCAGAGACGTACTGCAGCATCAGCATCACCAGGCCGCCGCCGGCAAAGCTGAAACAGGCCATGAAGCCCAGCAGGTACGCGCGTAGCATATGCGTCTTGCCGCCCGGAGGAATCAGGAACAGCAGAGACACCAGCGTCGACACCGCGAAGACAATCAGCGCACGCAGGCGCCAGGCGGTAAGCGTGGGCACCGAGCGAAGATCCGCCGGCAAGGTGCGGGGTCCGTGATGGTAATGCGCTTCGGGTTGTGCGAGTGCGGAGGACATTCGTTTCAAACCTTTATGCAAAGCAAATTTGATCGCTGCCGTTGGTTGCCTTCAGCCAGTAACTACTTGCCTGGTTCGTGCGGCTCCGGTGGATATCCGGTGCTTGTTTGCGCTGGAGTCGGACCAGAATCACGATAGCTAGGAGTTCCAATATGAGCGGCAACTTTCCCGATGTCCGCTGGCGGAATGACGTAAAGCTCGCCTGAAGGTGTCCCGGTTACGGCGGTTGAGGGCAGGACCCACTCAGCAACAAAGCCTGGATAGAAGCCCTCGCTTGTCGTGATGTCAGCCAGCGGCTGTACGTGCTGGCCTGTGGCGACGTCCGACTCCTGCGCATTCTGACTCAGCTGCAGAGCCTTAATATAAGCCACCACGGACCAGCGCTCCTCAGGCGTCAGCTGTGCGGAGTAGTCCGGCATTGCGCCGTAGCCGTTGGCGATGACGTTGTAAAAGTGCCCGAGGGGAGCCGCGTTCAGGCGTGCTGTGTGAAAGTTACCCGCCTTGGCGTAGCCACGCTGCACGATCATTCCCACACCATTGCCAACGCGCGAATGACACGGCGTACAGAAGACGTTGTACTCCTGCTGACCACGGGCCAGTACGTCCATCGTGACTGGAAACGGCATAGTCGTCCCTTCGGCACCGTTGACCAGTCCAGTGTAGAAATAGCTGTCCTGATGCAGTTGATCGCGAGCGACCGTATTTTCCACCTGCGGACGAACAGACCGGCCGTCAGCGTAAAAGGTCGACCCGCGCTGAGGATAAAATTTGGGCTGGTTGTGCATGTCCTGGCGACAGCCGGAGAGCAGAGCGACCCCCGTGAGCAGGACCACCGGTAGCGCTTGCCGGGTTTTATGCGTTGCTTGTTTCATCAGTTATCTACCTCGACCACGGAGACCGCGGGGAACTGCTCAAGGAAAGTTCGGGTCTCGCCGAGCGAGAACTTCGGGTCGTACGCCTCCAGACAAAGGAAGAACTTGTCGGTGGTTGCGCCGTTGCGAAAGTTTGGCGCATTGAACACAGGATGGTAGGTCTGCGGAAGGCCATTGAGCGCGATCATGCCGAAGGCAGCGGAGAGACCGGAGAACAGGATCGTCCACTCATATGCCGGAATGATAAACGCGGGCCAACTCCACAGCGGGCGTCCGGCGATGTTGAGAGGGTAACCCCAGACGTTGATCCAGGTCTGCATTAGGAAGGCGGTGGTCACGCCCATGATCCCGCCCAGCAAACACATGAGCGGAACACGGGTTTTGTGGAAGTGCAACGCATCTGCAGCCTCTTCAACCGGGTAAGGCGTGTAGCATTCCATGCGCCGATAGCCTGCCTTGTGTGCAGCCTCCGTCGCCTCCACCAACTCACCAGGAGTGTTGAACTCGGCCAGTAAACCGTAAATGCCTTCGCGGGGAACAGCCATTAGACCACCTCGTTGATTGTGGTTTCGGCAACTTCGCCGCTGCGTTTGATCTTGGTCTGCGGGAGCATGGTCCGGATTTCCGACATCGGAATCATCGGCAGGAAGCGCACGAAGAGAAGGAACAGCACGGTGAACAGACCCATCGTACCGACATAAATCATGTAGTCCCACTTAGTGGCGCGGTACGTACCCCAACTCGAAGGGAGATAGTCGCGATAGAGCGATGTAACGACAATGACGAAGCGCTCAAACCACATGCCTGTGTTGACGATCAACGACAGAATGAAGAGGAAAACTACATTCACCCGCAGTTTGCGGCTCCACAATGTAGTCAGCGGGATGGCGATGTTGGTCAGGATCAGGATCCAATATGCCCAGCCCATAGGTCCGAACATACGGTTCCACATCATGAAGAACTCCCAGTGGCTGGCCGAAAACCAGCTCATGAAGATCTCCATACCATAACCGTAGGCGACGATGGAGCCTGTGGCTAGCATGACCTTGGCCATGTTGTCCAGATGCCGCAAGGTCACCAGGTCTTCCATGTGGTAGAACTTGCGGATCGGAATAGCCAGAGTCAATACCATCGCAAATCCCGAGTACACCGCGCCGGAAACAAAGTAGGGCGGAAAGATCGTCGTATGCCAGCCAGCGAGCGCGGCTACCGCGAAGTCAAAGCTGATGACGGTATGTACGGAAAGCACCAGAGGAGTGGAGAGCCCAGCCAGGAGCAGCGAGGCCGACTCGTAGCGGATCCAGTGGCGGGTCGACCCGCGCCAACCTAGCGAAAGCAGCCCGTAGAAGTACTTGGCTACCGGCATGGTTGCACGATCGCGCAGCGTCCCGAAGTCGGGAATCATGCCGATGTACCAGAACACGATCGAGATGGTCGCGTAGGTCGACACGGCAAATACGTCCCAGGCCAGCGGGCTGCGAAACTGCGGCCACAGGTTCATGGTGTTTGGGTACGGGAAAAGCCAGTATGCAAGCCACGGACGCCCGACGTGGATGAGCGGGAAGGTTCCCGCGCAGACCACTGCAAAGATGGTCATCGCCTCCGCAAAGCGATTGATCGAGTTGCGCCAGGTCTGCTTGAAGAGTAGCAAAATGGCCGAAATGAGTGTACCGGCGTGCCCAATACCGATCCACCAGACGAAGTTGATGATGGCAAATCCCCACGCGCCCGGGATAGTGACACCCCAGATGCCGACGCCCTTGAGGAACAGCCAGGTGATGCCGATCACGACACCGGTAGCAATACCCGCCCCGAACGTAAGGCCGGCAAACCAGCCGAGAGGCGTGTTCGACGTCAGCACTACACCGGCAATCTTCTGCGTGACCGATTTGAAGCTATGACCGGGCGCAATGACCGCATACTCCCCGGTGATGGGGTCGATCATCGGGTCGACGGAAGGATCGTGAATAGGTCCTTTGGTAGCCATTATGCCAGCTCCGGATTCGGGTTGATGACGCCTGCCGTGTAGGTCGTTCGTGGCTTGTAATTGAGATCAGCAAGGACAGGATAGTCGCGTTCGGCTGCCTTTCGCCGGGCTACCTTGCTCATCCGATCGTTCTTATTGCCGAAGATAATTGCATCGGTCGGGCAGGCCTGCTGACATGCCGTCACAATTTCACCGTCGCGGATCGCGCGGTTTTCCTTGTCCGCCTCGAGCTTGGCAGATTCAATGCGCTGCACGCAATAGGTGCACTTCTCCATCACGCCGCGCGAACGCACTGTGACGTCCGGATTGCGCATGAACTTCAGGCTTTCCGTGTCGTAGTCCGAGTACAGGAGGAAGTTGAACCGGCGCACCTTGTAAGCGCAGTTATTCGAGCAGTACCGGGTCCCCACGCAACGGTTGTAGACCATGGTGTTCAAGCCTTCAGGCGTATGGACCGTCGCACCGACTGGGCAAACCAACTCGCAACCCGCATTCTCGCAATGTTGGCAGGCCATGGGCTGGAAGTGCGCCTTGGGTGCTGACAGATCACCCTCGAAGTAGGTGTCGATGCGAATCCACTGCATGTTGCGGCCGACCTTCACCTGCTCACGACCGACGACGGCAATGTTATTTTCCGCGTAGCAGCTGACGATACAGGCATTGCAGCCAATACAGCTGTTCAGATCGATCGACATCGCCCACGCATTCTGGAGCAGCTGCGAGGATTCGTCGGTGCGATCGTACGGGAACTTGTCGCCGGAGAGGCTGTCGTCGTGCTTCGGATCTTCTCCCTGCGGGCCGTAACCGACCTTATTGACCAGGGTGCCGCTTGCTCCTTCATGTGCAAAGTCTGGCTTCGCCTTGGCTTCAGATACAGTGGCGTAGCGGATGATCGACCGCTCTTCAGCTTCGTGGCCGGGCAGTGAGTACGTGCCGGTTTTATCGGAGAGAGGATGCTCAAGGTCGTGCTGCGCATACGCACCACGGTGCTCGATCGAGTGCACCTTGGTGACGCACAGGTCGTAGGTCCCTTTGCCACGAGTGACCTTCACGCCAGACGCCGCAGTTGGCGCGTCGCTTGCACGAAGCAGGTAGGCATTGAAGCCGACGCCTGAGCCAACCCGGCCGGCATCGCTGCGTCCGCCACCAAAGTACACGGTGATGACATCATCTGCGTGGCCCGGAACACCGAGCACCGGAGCGATGACCTTACGTCCATTTAGATCAAGCTCAACCGCTTCGTTCTCAGCGATCTTCAGCTTCTCAAGCGTTACAAGGCTCATTAGCGCGGCGTTGTCCCAGCTCATGCTGGTCACCTGCTTGGGCAACTCCTGCAGCCAGCCGACGTTGGCGTAACGCCCATCATAGAGCGAAGGATCGTGCTTGAAGACGATCTCGAGTGCACCTGAGCTGCTTGCAGTTGGGGACGGTGCGGCGCCGCCATTTGCGCTGCCGGACTTCGGGGTAAAGGCCGTGCCTTCTACCCAGCCGTCGTGCAAAGCCTTGCGCCATGCCGCGTCTGCATCGCCCTTCAGCAGAGGCCGCGTATTCGCGAGCACCGCGTCATAGGAAGACGCCTGCGGGTTATCGAGCAGCCCTTGCAGGATGTCGTGCGCGCTGTGACCGTTATAGAGCGGCTCGATCATCGGCTGCACAATCGAAAGCGTGCCGTCATAGGCGCGCGCATCCGACCACGACTCCAGGTAGTGCGCTTTATTGACATGCCACGTGGTGCGAATTCCGGTCTCGTCGACGAGATGTCCCAGGTGCGCGGTGTACGGAATGCGATCCACGAGGTTGGCAAACTTGAGATCGGCAGGAGCCGTATAAACCGGGTTACCTCCGAGCATGATCAGCCACTGCACCTTGCCGGCTTCGATGTCCGCGGCCAGCGAGCGCAGGTCAGCCAGTTGCTCACTCGGCATCGGCGCGACTGTTTCGGTGTATACCACTGTCTTGCCAACGGCGCCGAGGTTTTGATTGAGGCGATAGGCTGCCAGGTGCACCGCGGGTGAAGCTCCCTCACCCGGGATGACGACGCAGCGTCCGTTCGAAGCTTTCAAGTCAGAGGCCAGGGCCGTCAAGAACTTCGCGGCATCCGGGTTTGAAAAGCTGCCACCCGCGCCACCGCCCGCCAGCGCGTCTGCGAAGCCGGGAATCTCGCTGGGCTTCAGCGCCAGGCGATGCTCAGCCTTGAAGCCGGTCACCGTGGGCATGCTCTCTATCACGTACAGCCGGTTCATGGGCTGACCGGGATTCTCCGCGTCAAAGCTGTGCCGCTGCGCATAGGTTGCTGACAGCGGCAGAAAACCAGGGTGCGCGATCCCTCCCAGGAAGTCTGCGTCCAGAGAAACAATGACGTCTGCGTCCGCAAGCTTGTACTGCGCGTCGGTATAGCTGCCAAACGCGGCCTTGGACGCGGCCCGAGATGCATCCTGGTTGACGCCGTCCCACTGCAGGAACTTGGCGTTCGGGTAGAGCTTCTGCACGCCCTGCCACTGGGCGGCGAGCGTCGGCGAGGAGACGGTCTCTGAGAGGAAGCAAATACCCTGGCCGCCCTGGGTCGCCTGCACTCCTTTAAGCAGCGCTTCCTGGAAGTTGCCGAAGGAAGAAGTCTGACCGCGGTAAATGGTGTCGTGGGAACGATCCGGATCGTAAAGATCGAGCAGGGTCCCCTGGGTCATCGCATCCGACTTACCCTTGGACATCGGGTGATCCGGATTTCCTTCGAGCTTGATGGGCCGGAAGGCATCCGACTTCACCAGGATCGGAATGGCTCCGGTCGGGAACGGATGCGCGGTCGCAAAGTACTTGGACTGGCCTAGCACCAGGTCTTCCGGCTGGCGGATGTACGGATAAATCGGCTCGTCAGGCTGCTTGGTGCAGCCAGCCAGCCCCGCAAGAGCGAACGAAGCACCCATCACCTTGAGGAAGCCACGCCGCGAGACCGCATCCACCCACTCGCCCTGCATGGCCTGGTGTGGGAACTCCTCCGCCATCATGCGATTGAACTCAGGGGTGGCTGCTAATTCGTCCAGATTCTTCCAAAAACGCCGGCCTGTCTGCCCAGCGAGCTTGGTGCGCACCGCTTCAAGCGTCATCCTCGGCTGCGGCGCTGGTCCGATGCTCGTAACGATCTGTACAGCTGGTGCCTCTTGCATGGTTTCGGTTTGTAGTCCTTCAACCTGCTGCGGATTGGTCATGTTCTCCATCGAGCTGTTGTTCATCGGTGGCACACCTCGCAGCTGGACAGCTGGTTTGCACTGCGAATGTGGTACTGCGCGGTCAGATACTTGCCGAGATCTACCTGGCTGGTAAACCTCTGGTAGCTCACGGGCAGCGGGACGATTTCCGCTGGAGGAACTCCGGTTGCATTCACGTCCGGACTGGTTGCGTGCGGGTCCATGGAGGTGCCGGATCCGGGATTGGTTCGGCCCATGCTACGCGGATGCAGATCCAGGGTTTGCAGCATCGCGATCTGAGGATTGTCGTTGCTCGGATCCTTGGTAGTGCAGCTGATTGCCTGCGCCGTCGGCACACGCTGGCCTTGCGGTCCGTAATGGTTGGCTCCCGCCGAGCGCGTCGTATCCGCGCACCAGACCGGTTTGTCGGAAGAGGGGCCGGCCCATGCCATGTTGTAGATTTCACTCGTCGGCCGCAGGTTCACCGCGGGGTTGCGATGGCAGTTCAAACACCATTCCATCTGCAGCGAGTTCTGCTGGTACATCAGCGGCATCTCATCGACGCGTCCGTGGCAGCTGGCGCAGCCGATGCCCTTGTTCACGTGAATGTAGTGATTGAAGTACACGTAGTCCGGCAAATCGTGCACGCGAATCCAGCGGATGGACTCGCCCGTGGCCCAGCTGTCGCGCACCGGCTGTAGCAGCTGCGCGTTGGTCCAGATCTGCGCATGGCAGTTGATACAGGTCTTCGTAGGAGGAATGCCGGCGTACGCAGCCTTCTCCACCTGGGTATGGCAGTACTGGCATTGCAGCCCAAGACCTTCCACGTGATGCTTGTGGCTGAAGGGGACCGGCTGGTCCGGCCGCTGACCTTGCCGTGTGACCCACGGCGAGCGCTGCAGCGAGTTCAACCCGACCCCGACCGCGATAACGATCACGCCGGTGAGCACAAGGCTCGCGCGGGCCAGGGCGTTCGAATTGCGATCAAAAACTTGCGCCATGAGTGCTTCCTGCTTCCTCTGGTTCAGATTCCCGGCTTGCCCAACAGCCGAGAACAATCGGATGTTACTTTAGGAACTTCCCTGGATGTTCGGGGATCGCACCTTTGTGTTGCTCCGGTGCTTTCGTGCCCTTTGAACTCTCAATATAACAGTCGAAAATGGAGAGCGGCGCAGAGCCTCAACGCCGGTTCCGGATTTTTCGCGTGGAACATTCGATTATCGAATCGGGACAAAAGGGGATGCACCAAAAACAGTGCTCTCCAGCGCAGACTCGGCGCATCTGCCTTGTAAATAGAACCACTTAGGTCGTAGTTCATTGGCTGAAAAAACGCCCCGGCCTCTTCTACCCGGTCCTTGCGAAGCTTGCCGCGCTCGCGCAAAGTGACCGCGGTTTAAGAGCGTGCAGTAGACGGCACACCAGAATTGAGCGGCTGCGATACGCTGCTAGCACATGCCTCGAGCTCTTCAACGTCCGCGCGCCCCGGCGTACGACGCCGTTCTCGCTCTCCGGGAACTCTCGCAGGCCGACCCCAAGCTGGGCCGGCTGATCGAGCGTGCAGGACCGTTCACGCTGAAACTGGCCAGCTCCCTCTCTCCCTTTGAGGCTCTGCTCGAGTCCATCGTCTACCAGCAACTGCACGGCAAGGCCGCCGCGGCCATCCACGCCAAGCTCCTCCGCAGCTTCGCCGAACCCGGTCCCGGGGGCGATCTTGCGCACCCTGCCCCGCACCCCACGGCGAAGCATCTGCTGGATGCGCCGAACGAGCAGCTTCGCCAGGCTGGTCTATCGCACAACAAGGCGCTCGCCATCCGCGACCTGGCCGCACGGACCCTCGACGGCACGGTGCCTACGCTGGCGCGCATCCGGCGGATGACGGATGCCGAGGTCATCGCGCACCTGACGGAGGTTCGCGGCATCGGCCGCTGGACGGTAGAGATGTTTCTGATCTTTCGCCTGGGCCGGCCGGACATCCTGCCCACCAGCGACTACGGCGTCCGCAAAGGCTTCGCCCTCACGTTCGGAAAGCTCAAACCGGTGGACAAGGTGACGCCGGCGGACCTGCCGAAGCCGGAGGTGATGGAGAAGCGCGCCCGCAAGTGGCACCCCTGGTGCTCGGTGGCGAGCTGGTATCTGTGGCGAGCGTGCGACCTGGCCAATGCAGAAAGGGCGACCAAGGAGACCTGACGTCTGCGCAGGCAGGATCAAGGCAGTTTCGGGGCGACACTGCGCGTCACCCACGCCGTCCACTCGTCCTCGCCGATCTCCCCCGCAGCCGCGCGCAGAACCATAGCCGTCTCTTCAACCTCCGAGCAGGTCAGGCGACAGCCATTCAGGTCGAGGAAGATCGTAAGCGCCGCGAAGCCAACTCGTTTGTTTCCATCACTAAATAGATGGTTCCGCAGCAGCGACCAGGTCATCGCGGCACCCAACTCCGCAACGGTAGTCGCCTTCCCGTAAGCTTCCAGGTTTCGCGGGCGGCTGACAGAGGACTCCAGCGCATTCTCATCCCGGACACCGGCGAGCCCGCCATAACGCTCAATCAGGCGTCCATGAACGTTGCGCAGTACGTCTGCTCGAACGAACTGAAGGCTCACTTCGCTAGTTCGCGATAGGTGTTGCGGTGAAGCGCTTCGGTTCTCAGAAAGGCCTCTACCTGACGGGTAAACTCCTCGTCGAGAGGCTTGATTCGGTACGTTCCGTCCACCTTCTCGACATCCAGCAAGGAGCCCTCCTTGAGGGCAAGCTCCTCCATGAGCTGCCTGGAAGGAGCACGCCGTACCCGTTGCCGATTTTGCGAACTTTGGTCTGCATACACGAATTATAACAGAGTTATAACTTGTTCATGGCATGGTCGGGCTGTTGTAGCCCTGCAGCACTCGGCTATGGCGTTAGACGTCTATACCTGGCTTGCACATCAATTGCGGAGAATTTCTGTCAATAAGCCTGCACCCATTTCCTGGTCGGCGCTAAAGATCAATTCGGACCTGAGTACAACACTGAACGAAAGTTCCGGCAGGATTTCAAACGGGCACTTCAACAAGTGCTGCAGGTCTATCTAGCTGCAAAAGTCGAAGTGAACGCTAGTGACGCTATCACTCTTCGTTTTTCGGAATCTTCAAGTTCGGAGCGTCGGAGCGTTTTCCGGCCACGTCAAAATTTGCACGTGTTTCGTAGATTTTCCACGCATACTTGGGTACGCCTAAAAGCCACGCCATTTGTACTTTCCACGCATACTTGGGTACGCTTTCCGTGTGCTTAAAGGAAGCCTGTACTTAAGCCTTTAGTTTTTTCTATTCCTGTAGTTGGTGAAGCCGAACTTGTGGATTTCAAACCAGCAACGACCAAACCCAGACGGTGAAACGCTAGCGCCTCCCCGATTTGGCTAAGCTTTAGCCAACCCGTAAGTTGTGTATACACAATGGTGATATGAACGTGTCCTCGACGCTGGAGGAACAAAGCTTTTATCTGGGATAGCGACAAAGCCACCTGCAATGTCTCAAGGCGCGGCATACGCTTCGAGCAGGCCCGGAGGCCTTTCTCGATCAGCTAGTCCGCTACGAGGACGCCAGCCCCTAGGAAGAGGCGCGGCGTGCGTGTATCGGCCTCATGACCGACTACCGGCTCTTCTATGTCGTCCACGTGGTTTGGGAAGGGGGATGTGCTCCGCGAGAGTTGCGGAGCCGGCGGAAAGGAGACGCTATGAAGATGATGGATCGCACCAAGCAAAACATGCAGCCAGACGAACCCATGACCCTGATCTCCCTCCGGCTGCTCGATCACGTCATCAACGATCTCAAGGAGGTTGGCCCCCTCGCTTGGATTCGGCAGATCAGGCATTCATGCGGACCTACATCTCGAACGGCCTTCGCAAGCACTTGGCGAAAAAGAGAAGCACAGCGAGCGAAGGACTCGACCGTCGAAGAGTTCAGCCACTCGTCGCTCAAGGTGTGCCAAAGCAGGCCATAGAGGACGCAGTCGCAGAGATGAGAGCAGAATCCTAAGGGCAAGCCCAGCCTTTTGATAGCGACTTTTGAGGCTGAAGTGGCACTCAAGCTGATTCCAACAGAACGGCTGCCCTCGGATGCGTTGGAAGCCGGATTCGATGGTCCTCGTGTCGTCCGCAGGGCAGTTCTTGAGCCCGTGGCGGATTGGGGTATCGACTAAACCTTGCTGCCCATGATGGAGGGAACTTGGCTGTAAGGCGATCTCTCCTGAAGATGCAGCCTTGCACTTGGCTCGCCAACGCGCTCGCCACATCTTGGAGACTGGCGAAGATCGACCCTTCCTCGGCGAGTTCTCTATAGGATTCAGCGGCAGTGTTGAAATAATTCCGAGCTGGGTAGCGATACGTCGTACGGACCGCAATGCATCCCCTGGCGAAAGAATTCCGCACTCTATGTGCATACGAACCTAATCCACAATCTGCCGGTAGATAGGTACAGAAGAGTCGGGTACCAGCTTGAGGCCTGCGTCGGGCACCGTACACTGTACGCCGACTACATACAGTGTCAAATAAGAACGCGTGCGTATTAAATTCCGGAAGTGAGCACGGCACGGTAGAGGGTAGAGCGAGCAACGCCAAACCGGGCAGCGATCTCGGCAACCGGCATATCAGCGGTTTTGAGCAGGCCGCGGATAGTCCTGATCTCCTTTAGGCAAAGCTTGGACGGGCGGCCTCCCTTGCGGCCGCGAGCACGGGCAGACTTCAGGCCCGCGACGGTGCGTTCCCGGATTAGGTTGCGCTCGAATTCAGCGAGTGCCGCGAAGACGTGAAAAACGAGCCGAGCCGACGGGGAGCTCGTCTCGATCTTCTCGGTCAAAGACTCGAAGTTGATTTTCCGCTGCTCCAGGTTGGCGACCAGGCTAACAAGATCGGTGAGATTGCGGCCCAGGCGATCAAGCCGCCAAACCACCAGGGTGTCGCCTTCCCGCAGACTCTTGAGGCAGCCTTCAAGTTGCGGCCTGTCGGTGTTCTTTCCGCTGGCCTGCTCTTCGTATATGTCTCGGCACTTGGCCCGCTTGAGCGCGTCTTTTTGCAGATCGAGAGTTTGGTCGTCAGTAGAGACGCGAGCGTAGCCGATGCGCATGTCGCAAATCTTATCAAGGCTAAGTATATAGGACACAGTTTACCGGACGAGTTGTGAAACACTTTTGACCAGCAGAACACGGTATGCTCGGGATGTCCTTGCGTTGTCCTAAAAACCTCCGTATTCGCTACTCCCCTCCACCATGCCACGCCGCGAGCTGCTGACCTTTTAGACCGCCTTGAACTGCTCGCCTTTCCGGCTGACGAGGGAGAGTTGATTCGGCTGTACACGTTGACGAAGGCTGATCTGGCGTTTGCCCGGCAGCATCGTGGGGACCACGATCGGCTCGGCATTGTGGTGCTGATGAGCTATCTCCGGTTCCCGGGAAAAGTGTTGGCGGGTGACAAAAAGCCGCACGGCCCTGTTCTCGATATCGTCGCCGGGCAGTTCGGGATTCCTGTTGATGTGTGGGAGGGTCTACGCGGAGCGCGATGCCACGAGGCGAAGCCATCTTCTTGAACTGCTGCCTCGCTTGGGAATGGAGCAGTTCGGGACCAGGCATTACCGGTCCATCTTTGCGTGGCTCGACCCGACGGCCTTGCGAACCACGCGGAGTTGTTCTCGCTCAAGCGGTTGTGGAGGAACTTCGGAAGCGCCTGATCGTACTGCCTCCCGTGGCAGTCATCGAACGGCTCTGTGCCGAAGCGATGACGCGTGCGCAGAGAAAGGTCTTCGCTCTCCTCATCGAAGAACTGGACGAGGAGCAGCGCACCAAGATCGACCGACTACTAGAGCAGCGTGAGGGCAGCCCGTACAGGCTCGCCTGGTTGCGAATGCCGCCGGGAGCGCCTACACCCCGCCGTCCTTGGACATATCGAGCGGCTGAGTGCAATCCGCGATCTTGCTTTAGTGCCTAATGTGAGCCAGACGCTGCATCAGAATAGTCTCCTGCAGCACGCCCGCCAAGCCGGCGTCGACAGGATAGAGCCAAAACTCCCGATGTTTGCGTTCATCCCAATCAGTGTCTTCTTCGGTAGTAAAGTAAAGCCGCCCACATACCCCGGCTGTGCTGTTTTCAATACAAGGCGAATAAAAGTTCCTGCATTGATCGGTATACCAAGTGCTGGTGGAGAGACTAGATAGGGATCGACGCCAACCACCGTACCCTGCAGCACACCCTGATAAACCGACAACGTACGGATGTCGTTCCGGTGAGTGCTGCTGCACCAGCGCTGGCAGTCAGTCTCAGTATCAAAGCTCCACGATCTGAGCAATCTCGGCTCGGCAATTGGTGGTCCTACATTCACGTTGGCCTGCAGCTCGAGCCCAGTAGTGTTTCCGTCTCCGCCGAAAATACTGTGCCGGGGGCATTCGCAAAACGGTTGCCCACAATGTGGGCACGCTGAGGAGATCGAAGTACCCGAACATGAAGGAGCTTCGGGTGCAGCATCAGGGCCGTCCCTACCGCATTTTGTTCGCCTTCAATCTTGCCGCAACACTTACCTGATTTTGGGTGGGGATAAAAAGTGGCAACGCGAACTGGTACGTGGACGCAATCCGCCGCGCGGAAGCGATCTATGCCTTGCACTTGATTGAAATTGGAGAGTGAACCCGATGGCCCAGAAATGGAAAGACGTTCGCAAACCGCTTTCACCTGAAGCCGAGGAACGCATTCAGCGGGGCGTGCAGGAAGCTGCCGCAGTGATGACCCTTCACCAGCTCCGCGGAGCCCAGAGCCTGACTCAGGTCAATCTGGCCAAGGTGCTGAGGGTTGAGATCGTCAGCCGCCGCCGTCAAATCGCCATCAGTTCATTGGGAAATAATTTGGCTTTTGCTGTTGCCTTTGTCGTGTCCGAGTTCCACTGCTTCGGTACCACCAACTACAGGATATTAAGAGCTACAGGAACAACTACAGGTAACTACGTGGAAGCATAAGTGGTCATTCTGAATAACTTAAGCGCTTAAAGCGATAGTGTTTCACCGTAAAAGCGATAGTGTTTCACCGTGGAAAGTCAAAACTAGGCCAAATAAGCGATAGCGTTTCACCGTAACGGAAAACGGAAAACGTGGAAATCAATTTGCGGTGCTTATGGCAGAACGCGAGGGGAGAACGGTCATACCGTCCGATGTGAGCTCCAGTTTGAGTTCTGGGTAGACGAGCTGGATCTTCTTCAGAGCCAGTCGGACGTTCGTTCGAAACATTCTTGTCTCAGCGTACTCGGCTCCCATCTGGGAGTGCAGAGCTTCCCAAGGAACGGTGCGTGATCTCCGCGCCTTTGTCGCCACGAAGGCCGTGTAGGTGAGCCAGGCGTACAGGTCCAGCGCCAGGGGTGACCGCTTCAGCGCTCGAAGTGCCTGCAGGTCGACCGGCACGAAGGACAGCGTCACAGCCTCTTAGAACTTCTCTCCAAGCTCGATCCAGCTCTCCCAAAGGTTTTTCCTGGTCCGACTTGTTTGAGTTCCACCAGAACTCAGCGCTGGAAGATACATCCATGTGCAGGTAGCGGCGATGGGTTTCGGTTTCGCTCTCGAAGCTGATACGGGCGTCGATCAGCCGGCGCATTTGCTCCTGGAGGCGCTTGGCATCCCCGCTTCCCTCCCCCGGTCCTCGGGTTCAGACCGATCTCCCGCATGAAGTTGTCGAGGCTGTTGCCCAACCGAATGTGCCGGCTCCCTTTCGCTTAGCCTCGGTCACGAGCCAAAAGAGGAAGAGCCTGGGAATCGAGCCATAGGGGTACATGGCCTTTCGCGTCTGCCGGTCGATGTGGGGTTGGATCACGAGTGTCAGATTCCCGTTCGTGCGGGTCCAGATCGGCGTGTCGCCTGGATCGCTGTGCGGCAATGTGCATTGCACAAGCTGCCGCGCCATGAACGCCGTCTCGGTCGCGTCTGGATTTTGTTCATCTCTACGGCGGCATCTAGCAGGAGTTGGTCTGCGGCGCTGGGGAGTCTGGGCTTGGGTCTCGGCAATCGGCAGCCCCTAGGCTTTCTTGTTCTTCATGTCTGCATGAAAACATGCAAGCATGAAATCACTCACGGTTGGAAAGTCCATTTGAATGGCTGCTAGCTTTACGGCTTTCACATCCTCAGTGGGCCAGCGCACCTGTAGGGGCTCACGCTCGATCTTGGCTACTGTCTTACCTCGTCTAGGCTCCTCAGTTGGTGAGGACTTCACCTGGGCCGCCTGTGGGACGGATGGCACGACGGCCAGCGTATCCGGGTTCAACTCAAGTGCCTTAACCATGTGCGACTACCTCGCTGCCCTTCTGCATGTTTTTATGCACACATGATTTTATGTTTTTCCATAGTGCAGCGATTTCCTTGGCTGCCGCGCCTTTTGGCTCTACCTCGGTTATCGTCTGCCCATGAGCGTACGGAGCTTTGTAGGCTGTCCGGTCATTCACGAACGTCTCCGCAACCTCGCCGTGCTTGGAGAGCACTGCTGCTGCCTGGGCAGTGATGAGTGTGTTCGCTTTTACCCGGGTGAGAACGAAGAGGAAGGAAACGCCCGTCTCCTTTAAAGATTGAACGGTCACCGGGGCTGCCGTTAGGTCATCCTCGCTCGTCTGGACAGGAAAGATCACGAAGTCGGCCAGCTTGAAGAGATCCTTGGCAATGTCGATCCGGCCTGAAGCGGTGTCAATGATGCAGTACGCCGCCTCATGACCCCGCAGAAGGTTTAAGCCCTTCGGCAGCCCGTCAAAGGGGAATCTCGACGCGCTGGGGAATCTCTGACTCCCGTTTGGTATGCCAGGCGGTAAGACTGCCTTGCGGGTCGGTGTCGATCAAAAACACGGGACCATCGCCAGCGCGTTCTGCTTCCACGGCAAGATGCTTCGCGAGCATCGTCTTGCCGCTGCCACCCTTCTGAGAATTGATACGAGTACCTGCATGATTTCATGCTCCTATGCGTGCATGAAATCATGCAGCCTAATTTCATGCACGCATGCAAGCATGAGTACCTCCTAGGTCACTAGTGTTTGGGCTCAATCTCGCCGGTAGAAGAGATGACGACGCCGGCACATCCACCCGATACGGTTCGATAGTCCGTACATTCATGGGCAGGAAAATCATTCACTTTCCACTTCAGGATGTGGTCAAGGCTTTGCCAGCGCCACATGATCGCTGTTTATCGGAAAGAACAATCCAGGTGTCTCCGTGTCCGCTCTCAAGCAGTGCCGCTTGTTGTTGCACAGCGCGGACCCGCTCGATGAGATCGTCTCGACCAACGGCTTTCATATCGGCGGCGAACACTTTCGTTGATTTGTCAGTCAGCGATTCTCCATGTACGTAAAATAGCCAAGCACGTTCTCTGGGATGGCTCTTTAGGTAGGCGTCCAGCCATGGCACGGAGAAGACAAGATCTTAGTAGGCTGGTGCTCGTTTCAGCAGCTCACCAGCGCCCATGGTGTTGTCGTTCTGACGGAGGAGAATGGCAGTCACGGTAAAGCCTTCTTGGAATCCATGACGCCAGAGAGTAGCGTGCAGGTTCTCTTCATGGGGTTCTCCTCCATCCCAAGCCTTCCCAAATGCAAGATCATGGTAGGAGTCAACCGTTGCGCTACGTACCTCGTAGATGTTTCTCAGCACTGCCAGTGCATCTCCAGAAGCGTGTTGGGCTCCTAAGAGATCCCAGCTTTGTTCCACGGTGTTGGCGGTGTTTTTACCAATCATGTCCGCCAGACCATGCTCCGTAAGCCGGTCGCGATTGGAGAATTTTGGCGGAAGTAACCCGAAGAGCGCACGAGAGATGTCGGCGTTATACGTTTTTTGGGTCGTACCTTTTGAGCTGATACACCACGGCAGCATGTAAGGATTTTGCGAATCAGTGGTTAGGGTTATCTGAGTACCATCTTGCAGTGCAAGCTGCACGCGCATGTGAGGGTAGTCGTCAGTATGAAAGCTCTCGTAAACATGCTTGAGCCGAGACGGAAGCGTCTGTTGATCCTCAAAGGCTCTTCGAAATAAATCCTTCTGCTCGGGGAGCCCTCAGTGTAGTGAGGGCGGCTGGTATGTGCTCCGGCCCGATCACCATGTTGGTTAAGTCATCCGGCAGTAACGCCGAGATTCGCAGCTACAGGAGCTCCCGAATGCTGGTGCTTGGATAGCACTCTCAAGTGCGTCCAGAGCATCAACGGGAATGACGCGTCCACCAGCTTTGTAAGAGTCACCTTGCCGCTGAATTGAGATCGCAGAGTGAGCAGGCTGCCCCAATCCACCCCAAGCCGCCTGGACATTAAGACTTTGAACTTGCGGCTTTTGTGTTTGGGACCAGATAGGCGCAGCAGACAGCAACAAAAGAAACAACAAGATGAAAGGCTTTCACAAACTCCACTGATCAGCTGTGCTTGTATAGACACCGCTGCGCTCTGTTAGAGCCGTTTTAGAACAAGCAGTTCCGCGCCTGTTACATTCTTTCTACGGACCAGGGTCCAGTCTCCGCCATTGAGGAATCCGGCGACGGCGGCGCGTTGCGCTTCGATTCCTAGGCCGCTTGTTCCCTGCCGTGCCGTCGAGACTCTCAGGTAGCTCACAAACCTGTTCTTGGCCATCGCATCGCGCTACGCTGGTGATCGCAAAGCTCGACCGTCTGGCCCGCAACGTCGCCTTCATCTCGAACCTCATGGAGTCCGGCGTCGAGTTCGTGGCGGTCGACATGCCCCAGGCGAATCGGTTCGTCGTGCATATACTGGCCGCCGTTGCTGAGCAGGAAGCCGAGGTCATCTCAAAGAGAACCCAGGCAGCCCTCGCAGCCGCAAAAGCGCGGGGAACGAAGCTCGGCGGCCGCCGCGTCTCGGCTGAACGGTTTAGAGAGATCGGAGCTGCAGCACGCCAGGCGCGTAGCCAGAAAACGAGCCAGATCCGCGCGGAGCTCCTTCTGACAATCACAGCTATTCAAGCCACCGGTGCCAGCTCGCTGCGCGCAATCGCGGCAGAACTCAACGCTCGTGAAATCGCCACGCCCCGAAGCTCTGGGGAGTGGTCTGCGGTACAGGTTCAGAGAGTAATGGGCCTGAATTGACGGTAAGGTAAACGAACGCTGTATATTCCACTGGCGCTTAGCGTCAAAGAAAACTCAAATTATGCCTAGCCAGATGAGATCTGCCCTGCTCACAACAGCCCTCGCCATGGCCAGCTCATTGGCGCACGCACAGACCTTGGTGCCGTACACTGGGTGCCCGGGCGACGGCCAGACCGGCCCCTACGCAGCAGCAAAAGGCTCTCCAAAAGCAGTCAACCTTCCGCCTGCAACCGCTGACCAAATGGCTTGGTATGAGTACAACGGTGAGGTCGGACATTTCGGAACCCTCGGGCCACGGGGCTGGAACTGCTTCGTCACCATAGGGTCTAACGGCTGGACTCTCTATGTTGCTCCTGAACGGCTAGACAGCGCCAAAATCTTAGAACACAAGAACTGGAAGGGATTCAGCGGCCCTGCCATTCAACTCTCCGACTCCGATGGAGGCACATCAGGCCGCTTTGAAGTGGCCCAGATGGTAGCCCGCGTCTTCCCGGCGCACCGCGACTATGCTCGCAGCATCATCGCGGAAGGCTTCGGACCCGCCTCAGACTATCCCTTCGGCCCTTTCCCATCCGACCACCTCACCTACAAAGGCAAGGATCTCGTCGAGTTCACCACGCCTGCTCACCGAAAAGGCCTTGGCACGATATCTTGGCTTTTGCCGTCCGATCTACCCATCACAGGCTTTGCCCTAATGACTATCGGACATGATGTCGATACGGGACTTCTACACTTGAGTTTTCGGCTCCCGCCGTCACTTTGCTTCCTCGCCGCTACTCTTCTTCAGCAAGCCGAGGCGGACGCCTCAAGGTAGCCCATTATTTTGGGCTTTGGGCAGTTCGTCGATAAAGCGTACGGAAAATTCTTGGCCTGGAGAATGAAATTCGAACCGATATCTGTGCCGGTAGGCACTTCAAAGCGGTAAACCTCAATGCGATCCTCAAACACCTCCAATTCAAACCTGGACCAGGAGATGCTCAGCGTAGGCCAATAACCTTTCGCTACGGCTTGTGGGAGTGAGCAGTGAGAGCGGCACAGCCGCAATAGATCTTGTGCATTCGCAATGGTGCTCAGATCGAAGAGCACACCATCACCTTGCATGATCTGTGCGGCAGCGGCTTCAACCTGCTCCCAACTTTCTAAAAGCGTGTCCTCAGAATACTGCGCGTGGTTGGCAGTTGTCTGTGGGGTCGGATTCTCGGACGCTTGGCAAGCGCTAATCGTCAAAATCTTAACCAGGTCATCAGATTCCACCATCGGCGAGCGGGCTGAGATGGGCACATTCTTTCTTCCCCCCACCATCCTTCAAAGTGCGCAGAATACGTCTTGCCACGGGTGTCGAGGATAGAGACGTCACAAGTGTATGGACTTTGGGGATATTCGGCCCGTGGACCGGGTTGATGTTTTCCAAGACCGTAGCTCAAGGTAAGTGTAGCCGCCTGTATCAGGGTCCGGTCTGATCCAGCGTTCGTGACCATGTTCCAGAACATCTTCGTGTACCAGTCAGGCAATGCAGAGATCGGATCGCGCAACAAGTCGGCTGGTTGACCCGCCCCGTTCACCAAGTCAATCGCCAGCGTATTCAACCCGGTTTCCCGCGCAAACCTCAAAATGTGTCCCATCGAATAATCATCGCGGGAGTAGTTCATGAGGCTGGTGAAGGAATGGCCGATGTTGTGGGCAACGCCTTCAGAACTTTGAATCGCGGCATAGAACCATAGTAGTAGCCGACAGATGGACACCCTCCGGACCGCCTCGCGCGGATTCATTTGGACGTGAAAAGTCGGCATCTCGGACAAGTGCCGGCAGTGCCTTGAGCCATAAACCTAAGCTGCCTGACCCGACAAAAGCGTCCGTTTCAGGGATAACAAGCTCAAGCGATCGATCACCGACTGAATGGGTCGGATTGTAGACTGCGGGAATGCCAGTGCAGGGTATTTGCAAGCTATGCGGGAACTCCGGGGATCTCGTGGAGTCGCACCTGGAGCTGCCGAAATCTGTCTATAAGCGGTTGCGGACAGAGGCGGCCAAGAATCCGAACCCCGTACAGATAAGCTCCGGGGGCGGTCTGAAACAAACCGCAGCCCAACAACGGTTGTCCCTACTATGCTCCGATTGCGACGGGGGACGCTTCGGAAAGTTAGGCGAACGATGGGTGGCGGGAGCCTGCCTGCAGGCCGACAGCAGCTTTCCTTAGGGATTTAGTGCTTTCGGCTTCCTTCGAGACGGATGGCATCAGCACAGCGTTTTTTCGAACGGCCAAGGTCCCTGGCTTGAATCACACGGCACTTGAGTATTTCGCGGCCTCGATGATCTGGCGGGCGCAGTTCTTACCTCGAAACCCGATTTCCCTTGGCCCATACGATTCTCAATTCAGAGACTACCTTCTCGGCGTAGGCGCATTCCCGAGGGATGCCACGCTCGTAGTCGCAATTCGCATCGCTCCAACCTGACCCAAGTCAGCCATCTTGTCCAAGAAGCTACGGTAGAAGATCGCCAATCCTTCAGTTTTTACATTCCGGGACTTTCCTTCAGCCTCATTTTAGAAAGCCTCGCTGCGCCGTCATTGCAGCGGCTTGCTTGCTTCGTACATGCTCCTGACCGCATCATCCTTAATTCTGACGTGGTTGATCAGGGACTTCACGAACGAATGACGCAGGTGACCTTAGCTGCTAAAGATGCAGGTAAACGTTGGCGAATAACGGATGACTCAACGCCGCATCATCTTCTAAAAACACGCCCAGCAGTATTAAGGAAACCCCAGGGGAGGATGAGTATGAAGATCGTAATCTTGACGGGCCACGCTGAATGATAAGGCGAGAGGTTCGATTTCAAAATAGGAGAATGGGCGGGAGGCATCGGCTTGATGATGCGCCGCACAGGTCACGGCAGCATGAAGGAGACTGGCGCAGGTATATGGCCATCCATTGAAAGGCGCAAGCGATCGCCGATGAAACCGTAAAACGCCTATTGAGCCCTGAATGCGCTATCAGCTGGATGCACTCTCAAGCTGAAGCAGGGTGAAGCGGTCATTTCAGTCACTACAGTCAGTAAACCTGCACGGCCACCTGGGGACCAGATGGTCGCCTTACAGTTGGAGACTCAGTGACGTTGCCTAAGCCTTCGAGCGCTCCACGAATCCGTGACCCACGACAACTTCGGTTGTCATGTGAAGGCGCTGGACATGCCGCCGTGCTCCTTAGGCGTTGGAGTCACGGTGATCTCATCGTCCTGGCCTAAGGCGGTCAGAAAGTCGACTAGCCGGCCAATCGAGAAATTGCCGGCATCCCTCGCTCCTACTGGTCAAACAGCGGCGGAAGGTCGCGGCCACCGTACACAACGCGCTCGATATAGACCACCTCGTCCGCGAAGCGGAACAGGATCACATACCGCCCCACCACGGCCAGGGGGGCGTCCGGTCCAATGTCCGGACGCAGTTGGTAGAGCAACGAGCTATTGCCGATGCGTTCGATGGTTGCAGTTATCTCGCGGAGGAAGCCCACAGCACGACGAGGACTATCGGCTGCGATGTAGTCGGCGATCGCGTCCAGATCGTGTTCTACGTCTTGCGTGTAAAGGACAATCATTCGCCGGGCACACCGGCCGCATCGGCAATCGCCTGATACTTTCGCTCAAGCCGTTTCATGACTTCGTCGGCGGGCACATAATGCCCATTTTTCTTACGCGCTTGCTGCCAAAGCTGCCGCAACTCGGCAATGCCGTTCTGCTGCAGTTGGCGTTTATGGGTCCAGTCTCGCAGAGCTTCGCGAACCACCTCGCTCGACGACGCATACTCGCCGGTGTCAACGGCTTGGCGTAGCTGGGCGACCATTTCGGGCGGAAGGGCGATAGAGATTTTGTCTACAGTCGGCATGGCAGGCTCCTGGTATGAATATTTCCTACCATACCAGCTTGCTGGGTTGCACTCCAGCTTGCCCCCCACCCCGCATGATGAGGGATATTATCATGCGGGGTAGGTACGTCTGACGGCCGGTGCATTAGAATACTGCGATCTAACGAGTGACAGCACCCTAAAGATCCTGAACTAGACAGACACGCGTCGGATAGTGCGGCTCAATGATGAGGTCCTGCAGCTCTGCTCCATCTCGACTCTGATCCTCACTTCTTTAAGAGGAGCGCCTTCACCGAATCAGGTAGTGGCTGATCGGCCGCCTTCAGGAGCAAGCTAATATCCCACATCTGTCCTCTGAAAGGAGGTGGCTGTACGCCGGCATCCCCGTCAATCGAATCCCATTCTTTACTTTCCAGAACGTTTCGCCGGGTTTATCATCGCTCACACCGATGACATCGCTGTCATCGTGTTTCTTCCACAACTGCGGGGCTTTTGGGTATATCCAGTAAGCGGCCTTCACGTCACTCGTTATAGTTCCATGACACGAGGAACAATGCTCTCGATAGATCGAAGCACCGGCCTCATAGACCGCTTGATTCGAATGAAAGGGGGCGATCTGCTTCTCCCTACCGATCCTTGCATCCAGCGGAATGTCTACGAGCTGCTGTTCAAAAGGCAAGCCTCGGTCCGCCACAGCTACTGGCAATCTTCCATTAGCCAGGTAGACCCATCCACCTCCGAACAGCCGCACCATCGCAAACAAGACGCCGCCAGCAAACCACGATGCGCTTCGCACATTCCACTTTGACACTGCTCCTACCTTTCGCTTGTTGGAACACAGTCATTCGTTCAAGTTCTCGCAATGGGTTCTTCTCGATTCGCGCCAGACGCGTTCTACGCTCAGCGTCTGAGACTGGCTAACTTCCTTCGCGCAAGAGCAAGTTACCTTGCTTATTGCTTCGTGTGTATCCATCCAGCCGGGAGGTGATCATTGAGTGGTACTGAACTGATCGCAGCAAATGCGTTTGTCCGATCTCATCGAACTTTAAGACAATGCGATTATCCGTCGGAGCCAGGTCTCCTGAAGAAACGGACCAGGTGAAACTCGCGTTGGTCTGTACATTCTTCAGAGTGATAAGTCCAGCCCAAGCGACCCCAATGCGCTCGACCGAGTAGGCGCCCGCGGGAGCAAGACTGTCGCCTACGTTGAAGCTGAAAGGAACATTGATTGTGGTTTGGGCGTTTGCGGCAACCGACGTAAACGTCGCAGCGATGAATGCTGAAGCGAGGAAGAGCTTGTAAGTGATGGATCGCATTTGTAATACCTCCTGTGCATTGCACATGTTTGAAACTATGCCTCACACCTGAAGGTCTGTTGAAGAGATACATGGATTACAACGATGAATGTTGCTCACAGCCTGTCTCCAGGTAAGTCTTCGGCACCCGGTGATCACGGAACCAAAGACGTATCGTACAGATGCTGAAGAGGTGAGGACCGGACATGAACGAGCCGCAGTCTTGCCAGCCCTTCACTCGACCTGCGTAGCGTTATACCGCCTAGACCAATGGAAGGTTCACTGATATGGAAGTACCTGAACCGATGGCGCTCTTCGCTGTCAGGGTGCCATGGTGGGCCGTGGCTATCCAATATGCAATCGACAGACCCAAGCCACTTCCGTCCGGCTCGAAAAAACGGGCATTCGACGCGCGGTAGAACCGATCAAAGATTTGGGTTAGTTCGTCCGATGGGATGCCGATCCCGGTGTCGGTGACTTCAAACATTGCTTGGTTTCCTCGCGCAGCTAGCATTAGCCGAATTGAGCCGCCCCTGTCTGTGTACCGGCACGCATTATCAATAAGAATTAGCAGCAAGCGTCGCAAGTGGGGTCGGTCTCCGAGCACCACAACGGGCTCATCTGGCATCTCTGCCGACCAGTTGATGTTCCGGTTCTTAGCAAGTGCATTGCTGCCAGGCGCCAGTTCCTCAACCAATGCGCGCAGATCTATGTTTTCTAAGGAAAGCTGCTCAGTGTCCGCGTCAGCCCGCGCCAAGGTGAGGAGTTGTTCGATCAACGCCGAAGTGGACTCTGCCTCTCGCAGTATCTGCCCAACCATCTCCTTGTATTGCTCGGTCGAACGATCTCTCTCAAGAATCACCTCCGACGTAGTGCGAATGACCGTAATGGGAGTTCGCAATTCGTGAGAGGCGTCTGAAGTAAAACGAGTGATCCTCGTGAAGGCGGACTCCAGTCGCCCGAGCATCGCATTGACGGTGTCCCCCAACTCGCGTAGCTCATCGTGCGCCTCAGATGTCTCAATCCGTTTGGACAAATTTCGTTCAGAGATTGTCCGGGTTGAGAGGACGAGACTGTGGATCGGTTTCATCGCTCGCCCGCTCAGCCAGTAGCCGCCAAAACCTGCGAGAAAGACGATGAGGGGTAAACCAGTCCAAACCCATGTGCGGAAGGTTTGCAGCACGTCATAGAGCGGGCTGACGATAGTCGCGATCTGAACGATGTATGAATTGTTCCCAACCTGCACTTTTGAAGCTAAGACACGGACATCGCCCTGGCGATGGTAGTAGGTTGTGAAGTCGCCGTCATCGCGGTAATGACGATAGTGGTAACGAGGCCGCATTTTATCTAGTGGCACACCTAAATCGCGCATCGCCAAAGACTGGAAGATCATGGTACCGGCGGCGTCCGTCACCTGATAGAGTTCGTCGCCAGGGCCGAATCCACTGGCCCTGGAAAGAAGCTGAGGCGAGCTAGCCGCTTGTTCAATTGCAAATGTCTTGAGGAATTGCCCGATGTTGTCGCTACGTGCCTGAAGCTGTTGATCGACTGTATCCTCAATGGCCTTTCGTAGACCCAAGTACATGCCGATGGAGTACAGGACAAGCGACACAAAGATCACGGCAAGATACCACGCAGTCAGGCGCACGCGGATTGGGGGTGGCCTCATGGACCGACCTCCGCATCCAGGCGGTATCCAATGCCCCGCACTGTTTTGATGATGCTATCGTCGCGATTGACATCGATCTTTGTCCGGAGCGTCCGAATGAAGACTTCGAGCGTGTTGGCCTCTATATCAGGATTGTCGCTCCAAATGCGTTCAATGATGGATTCACGCGTCAGCACGTGGCCCGCACGTCGCATAAAGTATTCGAGCAGTGCAAACTGAGTGCGTGTTAGCGCAAGCTGCACGCCTGAACGGCTTACCTGACCGCTCGTAGAATCGAGCACGAGATCCGCAACCTCAAGCCTCACGTCCTGCACCGAAGGGCCCTTACGCGCCACGGCCCGCAACCGCGCCATGAACTCCGCCATGGCAAAGGGTTTGGTTAGATAGTCGTCCACACCAAGATCGAGAGCGGCGACAATGTCGCCTACCGTATCGCGCGCGGTCAATGCCAGAACCGGGAGCTGACGTTTTCCCTTCCGTAGTCTTCGGATCACTTCAAGGCCGTCGATCCCCGGCAACATAATGTCCAGCACCATAATGTCGAAATGATTGGTCTCTGCTTGCGCAAGACCGTCTAGTCCATCGAACGAGAGAACCACAGTGTGACCCTTATCTTCAAGGCTCGTCTTGAGCACCTTGGAAAGGCTCTTTTTGTCTTCCACAATCAAGATATGCACGGGACAAGGTCTCCTTCATGAAGCTACGGCAACTTCGGATACTTATCTTTTCCACCCATGCTGGACATATTAACCCTCTGGCCTCCATTAATTTGCTTTGGACGGTGGGGATCGTACACCTCTATTTGCGCCATCATGCCGCCATCTTCGTGTTCAAGCACATGACAGTGGTACATGAAACGCCCCACGATCTCCGGTTCCGTAAAGGCGATGCGCAGCGTTACTGACTGATCAGGCGCTATCGAAACAGTGTCGACCGCGCCATTAAAACTCTGTGGCTGTCCATTAATCTTCATGACTTGGAAGTTAACCTGGTGTATGTGAAAGACGTGCAATTCGTCGGAATCGTTCTTTATTGTCCACTCTTCAATGTTGCCGAGCGGTACCCGTGTATCGACGCGCGTGTGATCGAAAACTTGGCCATTGATCGTGTATTGCCGCCGAGACTCCCCGAAAACGATCGTCCTTGATGCGTCAATGTGAGCATCGCTCAAATCTCTCGCAGGCGCCGGCTTGAGTTGCGGCAACGGACTGGCCGGCAGGGATTGCCCACCTACCTGAAGAGTTCCCACCTCGTTTGAACTGCTGCTGGCCTCGTCCCTCTCTCCATCTCGACGCCCCCGTCTGCCGCGTCCTCGACCACGCCCCCTCCCGTCACCGTCATCGTCTGATCCTAGGATCGGAAATGCTCCCGGTCCCCCGGCGTCGATGAGCACCTCATAACGCGAACCGGGATAGACAGTAAGCGAATCCGCGCTGGTTGGATATAACGCGGGGACGCCATCACGACCTACGATGGTGAATGGGTGCCCTTTTATGCTCAGGCGAAAAGGTCTGTTAGGTCCGAAATTGCCGATATGCCAAAGCTGACGTTCACCAGGGCGCATGCTGAGAGGTGCATTGACCCGCCCGTTAATCGTCAAAATTTGCCCATTAGATTGATCTCGGAAAAAAGAAAATGCTCTGCGGCCTTCGCTATACTCTTTCAGCACCAAAATCTGTTCAATCGGTCGAGTGCCAGATATATATCGATTGACAAAGCCTTGGACCAGAAGTGGCCCACTAAGGCCGCCCTTGACTCCTTCCTCGGTGCTTCCGTGAATGTGGGTGTGATACCAGTAGAGGCCGGGAGTCTGCAGTTTGGAGATTTTAACTTCATAGTCGAAAGTCTCCCCCGGCTTGACCGCAATCATCATATTGTCGCTGCGTCCAAGCGGCGAGGCCAGTATGCCGTGAAAGTGCAGGTTGGTCTCTTGCGTCAAATGGTTGACGAGCCGGACTCGCAAAGTTCCTCCCGGGCGCACCTGCAGTAATGGCCCGGCATAATTGCCGTTGTACGTCGTCCCTGCGGCCTGTGCGTCGCCGAGTTGCACCAGTTGAGGCGCGGCCACCAGAGTCATAGTTGGCACGCTATCCATGCTCGCGACAGGCGGCTTCGATACTACGCTCACTATTTGCGAACAGTTGAGGCTAAGGGAACAACAGGTCGCGACCAGCCACGCACATCGTTTTGGGTTGGACCCTTCGCGCACATCCAGGATCTTCCTGACCTTACCAAGGCTCTTCATCTGCGGTGAAGGTAGGCACACTGTCTGAAGATTCACTGAAGAGGTACACCAAGCTGGCGGTCCAGAACGACTCTCCCACCTCACTGATTCCGCGTTCACGTCAGCGTCACGTGAGACCGCCAGATTCTGCGGTAAAGTGCTTTCTATTTCTACAGCAAATCTTCAGCCTGCTCACATAGTTTGGTAATCGAAGCAGGTGAAGCAAGGCAGGCCATCAGTGTGCGGGCGTGTGCGGGCGACTGGCTGGCGTTCCGGGACGACCCCGGATTGAAAAACGGTCTTCATCTCGGCCTTCTTTTCAGCACCGCGTTATGCTGCGCCCTGTTTTGTTGCGACCCTCTTCGTATGGAAGACCTCCACGACTAAGAAGGTTTTTGCGACGCCGTGATACGGCTCTCGATTTAGCAAATCTACAGATTCGACAACTAGGCTGTAATTCGGAGGAACTATCTATGACATCCAATCCTTTCAAATACACGCTGGCAGCGCCTGCTAACGGGATCAACCAATCCTATCGCCTCAATTTACCTGTCATTCAGGCTACATGGCAGCTTCGATCTGCCGCCATGTTGGGGTTCGTCCTTCTTACTCTGTCGTTGCCATTCCCTAGCAGAGCATCCGCACAGGCACGCACACTCCTTGCCATCAATGAAGCTGAGTCGACGCTTTCTATCATCGACCCGGAGACGGGTCGTGAGCTGGCGAGGATTGCCGAAGGAGGAGTCGCTGGTCACGAGGTGGTGGCTTCTCCCGATGGCACAAAAGCTTATGTGCCGATCTACAGCGACTCCTTCGCTGGGAGGCCGGGTTCGAACGGCAGCGAAATGGTGGTGGTGGATCTGGCTTCGCACAAAGTCATCGATCATGTCGATTTCGGTCATGGAGTCAGACCGCATCAACCCGTACTCAACCCTCACGATGGCATGCTCTATGTCACCACGGAGCTGGATCGTACGATCACGGTCATCGATCCCGCCTCAATGAAGATCGTCGGCACGATTCCCACCGGACAAGCGTTGACTCATATGCTGGTCCTGGACCACGCGGGGAGGCTCGGATATACGGCCAACATTCAACCGGGAAGCGTGTCTGTGCTCGACCTGCGCGAAAAAAAACTCCTGGCGGTCATTCCCGTCGCCCCAAAGATGCAGAGGATTGCCATCTCCGTCGACGATAAAGAGCTGTTCACGGCAGATCAGACCAATCCGCGAGTCGCTGTTATCAATACCGCAACTCGTCAAGTTGATTCGTGGATTCCGCTGCCCGCGATCGCATATACCCTCACTACCACGCAGGACGGTCGCTGGTTGCTCGTCGGCTTTGACAGCGAATCACAAGTCGCAGTTATCGATCTTCGCTCGAACAAGGTCGTGAAAACGATCGATCTCCCAGCGTCACCGAGCGAAATTCTCACGTCTCCTGATGGATCCATGGCGTACGTCTCCTGCACAGATAAGCAACAGATCGCCGCAATCAAAGTGTCGGATTGGACCGTGACGAAGCTCATCCAGGCCGGGAAACGGGTCGACGGTCTTGCCTGGGCGGTGCAGCCGTGATCCGCCCCATGCGCGACGCGAACGTAACCGATGTTGACACTTGATAATGGTCTGCAATTACACTCGCAAGTATTCTCGGCTGCAACGTCGGCGACTGTCTCTCGTTCTACGCACGGCAGCGACAAACCTCGTAGACCTTGCAACCCAGACCATCGATGGCCCGCTCCAGGGGTCATCTCGGGCTGATAGTCGGCTAGACATTTGTCATCTGGCCCGTTCTACCTCGACCGGTCCTTCCCAGAAAATCTGGACCGGGCGGCCCATGAGCTCGCGGACCATGTGCAGGCGCTCACGCAGTAGGTGGATAACAATGTTCGCGAGTGCTCGACTATCGAAGAGCGTCAGCAGACTTGCATGCATGGGAGGGAGACGGTTGTACTAGATCGAAACGGTGGTTTCAGTGAGTATAGAATTACAAAACCTGGAAATCGTCGAAGAGGCGTCTTTGCGGGTGGTAACTTAGCAAAGACTGTGAGAGGGCTTATGAGTGCGGGCTTATACAAAAGAAGAATGTGAGCAATGGCTTGAAGATCGTAAACGAACCTTGCCCGTGAATCCTGGCTGCCGAGTTGAATATGGAGCAGACGACCGCAGGCTTGCATATCGGACCAGGTGGATCGCTGAGCACCTGCCCTCTAGACAGCCCGTCTTGCTTTGGATCACTGAATGGGGCATCTGGTCCAGCAGCGAGAACTGGCTCCTCTATCACCTGTTGCGAAAGTCTCATGGTGAATACCGGCTTCTTTACGAGGCTTCCGGACACTTGTTTTTGGATTGTGAGACTGCGGACCTCGCATCCTTTCTTCAAGTCTCGATCATGAACGGCTGGGACGGCTAGCTCCTTACCGAAGCGGACTACTTGAACGCCTTCTTTAGCCACGACGAATACATGGACTTCTACCCCGAGAACTCGGGACTTCTCGCAGAAGTCCGTGAGGCGTTGCAATGACGCTCACTCCCTTGAAACGCTGCTCTGCGCTACCACGACAACTCCGGTTGTCAGGGGTGTTGGTCTAACCCAATCTGACGCGAAGGGCTTATGATTTCATGCCCCATATGAATCTTTCCCATGCCGTTGAATGGCGAACGAAAATAACGAGTTCGCCAGGCTTGGCAGCAGTGGTCGTTTTGCTGCAGCTATTCTTCGCCACCAAACCTGAACCGAGGATTGTAGAAACCGGATAAAGATGCTCAGCTCCGTATGTTCGCGTGTCGCTATCGTAAAATTTTTGCCGAGAACACGGTATCCAATCGCCATCATTACCCATCCCGCCAAAGACCAGAATCCCATGAGTGTCTGGGCTTGCAATATATATAAATCACCATCCGGTGAGATCGTTACAGTCGTTCTCCCGTTGAGATCGGCATGCGTGGTCCCATCGCGATCAGCATAGTAATCCACAAACGCCAGGTGCATTCCAGAAAGGCTCTTGCCAGTCCGTTCGTCAAGGAGGCTAAGGTGGATCGTGGCAGTCTGCGCGAGAAGTATGGCCGGAGAGACCGCCGAAAGAATGCTCGTAAGAATTGCCTTCCTCAGCGTCACTAGTCGCATTAGCCGTCCTCTGCTTCAGATTACCTTCTTGCCTTAGTTGTCTATTCTTCCTCGCCGTCGAGGCTGTGGGTTTGTGGGACGCGGGGCTTTCTCCGCGTTCCAGGTTCTTGCGCACATTTGGTGAAGAATTGCCCACTCTGAGCGGACACCTGTGCAGTGTGGCTTAGTGGGCGTAGAGGACGCGCAAGCGCAGCAGGTCGAAGCGGGCACGACCATACATCTGGCGCTTGAGCATTCTTGAGCCGGTGGACGTGACCTTCGACTGGTCCATTACTCCAGGGCAGGCGAAGTGCGGCCATCACGGCAGTCTCGTCACGTTGAACAGATAGTGCGAAGCAGGCGAGTGCGGTGTGACGCGTCTGTTCCAGCCACCGCGGCCAGGCGGTGATGTCGCGTTGGCGGACGATGCGGAAGAACTCCCGGGCAGCCTGCGCGTTAGCGGCGAGTTCCGGTATCTGGCGGTAGAGATCGGCCAAAAGGTGCTGATGCCGGACGGGCTCGTTCAGCAGCAGCCATAGCCACTGGGTTGCGCTCGCTCGTCTCTGTTGCGGCCGCCCGTTCGCGCGGGCGACTGGACTGGAGGCCATAGCGGCGACGTATCCGGATCCGTACCAGGTCCAAACCTCCTGTGAACCCTTGCTGACGCAGTTCCGCCCATAGCTCCCTGCCGTTACGGCACCCTCATCCCATCGCTGTTGAAGATAAGTAGAGAAGCTATCAACCTGCCGTGAGCGAGGAACATCCTGCCGCTCCGGCAATGTGCATTGCACAAGCTGCCGCGCCATGAACGCCGTCTCGGTCGCGTCTGGATTTTGTTCATCTCTACGGCGGCATCTAGCAGGAGTTGGTCTGCGGCGCTGGGGAGTCTGGGCTTGGGTCTCGGCAATCGGCAGCCCCTAGGCTTTCTTGTTCTTCATGTCTGCATGAAAACATGCAAGCATGAAATCACTCACGGTTGGAAAGTCCATTTGAATGGCTGCTAGCTTTACGGCTTTCACATCCTCAGTGGGCCAGCGCACCTGTAGGGGCTCACGCTCGATCTTGGCTACTGTCTTACCTCGTCTAGGCTCCTCAGTTGGTGAGGACTTCACCTGGGCCGCCTGTGGGACGGATGGCACGACGGCCAGCGTATCCGGGTTCAACTCAAGTGCCTTAACCATGTGCGACTACCTCGCTGCCCTTCTGCATGTTTTTATGCACACATACTGCGGGCTTCGGGAATGGGAGGAGTGTAGGTAATCTGGAGCTGTTCGGAGGTTGGAATTTGCTCGATGGGAGGGCCTACCACTCACATCATCTTTTCTCGATGTATGTTGACTGCTTCAGTCGTTCCGCTGTTTCTCTCTATGAACCTAACCACAATGGGAACGTTAGGCACTATCGAGGGAGCGACCTTAACCAACTACTGCGAGGCGTGGCCTTGTTGTTGCTGTGAGTGCTTCACGAGCAATATCCGCTTGCTTCTGGGTGGCCTGCGCGACTCCGGCTGTCTGTCCTACCTGTCGTTCAGCCGCTTCAGCGACCACCTTTGTTTGTTTAGCTTCTTCGGCAGTAGCTTCAGCGACCGCTGTGTTCGATCAACCTGGTCTTTAGCATGTCTTGCTAACTCTGCGGTGTGGCTCGCTATGCCCGATGTTGCTTACTGCTCTTTTTTGCGATTTCCATAGAGTTATGTGCGTCATCGGCGTTTTTCGAGAACCCTCCAACGCGCTATGCGCATAGATTGCTGAACCTATCGCAGCGACTGCCGAAAGAACACCGGCAAGGGCAGAGACCGAAGATGCCGATGCCGAAACCTTGTCTGTAAATCGAGACATTCGACCTCTGATAAGGAATATAGATTGCCAGCAAAATCACTTACTACAACATAAAGGACGTTATGTTGGACAATCGTACGGTGTCGTTACCTTTTCGCAGTCGCCGTTATAATCGGCGGTTTGAGGTGTTGCCTTCGCAGTAACTACGACCGTGAGGCAATAGGTTCCTTTATGTTCTGCGAGTGTTTGAGGCTGGAAAGAAACCATGGTTACGTCGCGAAATCCAGCCCTGCTTCTGGGCATCCTTGGAAAAGTGCACTAATCAACATATTGGTTCACTTTTGCCGGTATGTCCCGCGATTCATATGAATAACCTGCTCAAGGTAATTGAAGGAGTTAGGTGGAGGTTTTGAGAAATGATTTTGTCCGTTGCTCATTTTATGAAGCTCCACCAAATAAGCCCGACAGTTTTTGCCACCCGATGCTTGTTAACATTCTGTACGCGAAACCCGATGTAAATATCAGTATCGTTGTCATCCTTGCTGCTCGGAACGCTGTGGCAACTTTTAGTTTGTCCCGAACCAGACTTGTTCGAAGAGCCGCGTCAGTGTGGAGAGCATCCACCGACAACCACGCCGATAAATCCACTAAACGCTTTCCAGTCTGTCGACATAGCCTTCTTTTAGAGTGTAGGTTCGCCACGCCGAGGACGGAATGTCTAAAGCCGCAAGCGCCACATCGGGGTAGCCCGCGCGGTCACCTGCTGGCCGCTGTGGTCCACGGGACCGAGTTGCAGAACTCAGCCGCGCCCGCCTACTGTTGCCAGCTAGCCGCACGCTACCCACCGTACGCACGGTTTACGCGGACGGCGGCTATCAGGGCACGCTGCTGGACTGGGTCTGCGAGGTGCTCGGCATGCAGATGAGCATCATCAAGCGCACTCTATCAAAGGGGTTTTCAGGTGCTGCCGAAACGATGGGTCGCCAAGCGCACCCTGGCGTGGCTGGACTGGAACCACCGCCTCAGCAAAAACTACGAACGCAACCCAACATCTTCAGAATGTTTCCTCTTCTTCGCAGCCATCATGGTCCTACTGTGCGCGTATCGAAGTTTCTTTAGCCATAAATTTTATGGGCAGGACATCATGTAAGGGGTTGGCTTCTTTTATGGGCGACGTTTTTGAAAGGCTTACATTGGCCTTAATGGAGATAAAGCCGCTTAATTCCCTGCTTTTTAAATTCTGGTCTGGTATAGCTATAGGATCGCTATGATGCAGGGTTCATCCCAAGAGATCGAAGATGGTGAGTTCGCACCCGAGGCCATCGACCTTCTCCCGAGCGAGATGGATACCGGTGCCTTGCATGGCAAGGCTCTGACCGGAGCTGTATATACAGCTATATCGCAGGGTGTCAAAGCCCTCATGAGTGTCGTTTCGCAGGTGGTGCTCAGTCGCATCTTATTCCCGGCACAATTTGGTATTGTGGCGATGGTAGCTCCGGTTTTGGCCATTGTGGGATTGTTTAACGATCTCGGCTTGTCTTCTGCTGTGATCCAACGAGACAAGATTAGCCAAGAAGATTTGAACTCGCTCTTCTGGCTCGGCCTCGGCGCCAGTTCACTTTGTGCCTTGGTGGTTATCGCAATCTCTCCACTAGTAGCTCTGGCGTACCATCAGCACGCAGTCGGGTCCGTCTGTGCGGCACTTGCCTGTCAAATGCCACTGGGCGCACTTGCGGGTCATTCCTCGGCTCTCATGGCCCGCAAGTTGCGTTTCAAAGCAATTGCTTTTATGGAGGTCCTGTCCCAAGGAGCGATGCTTACGGTCAGCATCATTGCGGCAAAGGCCGGCGCGGGCTATTGGGCTTTGGTACTGGGCCAGTTAGCCATGACGCTCACGCAAGCCGTCGGAGACCGGCAACTCTCGGGTTGGAGGCCGTCGCGCCCCAAGTGGACGCCCGGTGCTGTGCCGATGCTGAAGTTTGGCGCCAATCTCACCGGCTTCAACATGCTCAGCATGTTTTCAATGTACTCAGACAATATTCTTGTCGGCATCCTAAGGCGACCCGGGGCTCTGGGTCTCTTCGATAAAAGTTTCAGTATGGTGATTCGTCCCGTAGGTTCCATTACGGCGCCCATCAGCAGGATTTGCTACTCCGTTGCTGGCGCGTTTGGTAAATCAGGCGGAAAGGTATCGGCAAACTTTTATCAGCATGCTTCAAGCGATTCTGATACTAGGCGCGCCGGGTTTGATCGTAGGCTCGGCGCTGGCACCGGAAATCGTGGGCATTTTGCTTGGTAAAGCCTGGAGTGGAGCTGCTCCCATCATGCTGGACAGCCAGCAAACACATCTCACCTTCTCAGCTTGAGTAAGGCTTCATACAATCGTGGCCTTCAACGGGTTCGAGTTCAAGTGAGGCCAAGGAATATTATGAGCACCGCTGCTGATTCGTCTTTCCAGGTCCAAACAGCGATGACTCCAAGCATCAAACCAGTAGCGTTTCTCGTGCTCGCTCACCACCAGCCAGACCTGCTTTCTCGCTTACTAGGACGGCTAGCAAGTCCTTGGTCTTCGGCATTTGTTCATCTGGACAAGCGGAGTGAGGCCGCACAATTTTCCGCTGCTCAAGCGATGGCCAACACAATCTTTTTGTCCAATGCAGAGCAGGTTCAGGTTCATTGGTGCGGCTACAGCATGGTCACGGCTACCTTGAATCTGCTACGGAAGGCACTGCATGCCCCCTTGCAGCCGGAGCGCTTCGTCCTGCTCTCAGGCGCAGATTACCCTGCTCAACCACTCAGTAACATTGGAAAGTTTCTCTCGCAGGACAAAGAATTCATTCAGATCGATCGGGCCATTGATCTGCAGGTAACAGTTATTTTGACAAGTGCCTAACCCGACGATTCCTTGGAGACAATTCATACCTTAATGATCGTTCCTTCATCCCCATCATGCCATCTTTCACCCGGAAACTAGAGCGCTTACTACGGAGAGGTTCACCCGATGGACTTGAGGCCTACTATGGTCCTTCTTGGTGGAGCCTCACCCGGAAGGCCGTATCAGAGATACTTAGTGGTATAGATGAGGACCCTTGCTCTCATGACTTGGTTTTCCGGTGCACGATCTCCGGATGAGAGCGTTTTTCAAACCCTCATCGCGAGAACCTCCAGATTGGAGAAGGTTGCGTTCAACGCTTTGGCAAATGCAACCGATCCCATCAGGGCCAATCGCCATGCCCTTCATTATGTCGATTTTAGCGTTACAAACCCGCCGAAGTTGCTGACCCTCGAAGACTTGCCTGCCATTTGCGCCGGTGGAGCTTTGTTCGCCCGAAAGGTAAGCTTGGCACGATCGGCTCCGTTGCTTGATGCTCTTGACCAGGAAGCTAGATCGAAGGCTGACAAGGCGAGCCGGAACGGTGTAAAACCGACTCCTGGCAAGCAGTGCTGCCCTCCATTTGGAATCGGATACCATCTGTCTTTCCACTCCGCTCCCATGCCGAAAGCGAAGTCAGCTTTGGCTCCTTGGTCTTCTGGCAGTGACGCTCCTCGTGCTTCGACGGAGCATCAAGCTTCTCCCGCATTGCCAAAGACCAAAAGAGGAAGAAAGTGGCATACAGAAGTGGCCCGGTGCTGCTCCTAAGCACTACGCAGAAGATCACGCTGCAGAGGATGTTTCGTTCTGCCGCCTTTTGGGCGTCTCGACTACCGTCTGCATATTTGCGAGTGTATGCCAATGGCACTGTATTTCAAAGTGTGAGGCCTGCTCCCTTTACTGATGAGTGACAGCGAAGCGATATCACCTGTATAGCTAAATGCCTCTAGTCCATTATCGAAACGAGGGCGGAACGCTACGATCCTGGCAATCGGAAATGTGAAGGGTGGAGTGGGGAAGACCACGCTGGCTGTCAATCTCGCCATCACTCTCTCCCGCCAAAGAAAGATGTGCTGCTGATCGATGGAGACGAGCAGGGTACTGCTATGGCCTTCACGGATCTACGCAGCGCTCAGAAGGACGGAAAGCCCGGATATACAGCCGTGGCACTTCACGGCAAAGCGATCCGTGACCAGACCAGGCAGCTCGCCCCCAAGTACAGCGACATTGTGATCGACGTAGGGGGCCGGGATACCGGAAGTCTCCACGCGGTTCTCACTGTCGCTGAAACGTTCATCATTCGGTTCAGCCTCGCAGCTTTGATGTGTGGGTCGTCGACCAGACCGCCGAGCTCGTCCGCGATGCCAAGCAAATCAATAACGGCTTCGGGCGTTGGTCGTTCTTAATAATGCTGATAGTCAGGGCAAAAGACAACGATGCGGCTCCCGAAGCTCTAGGCGGCGTAGAGGACATCGAGCTTGCTCCTTTCAAGATCGTTCGCCGTAAGGCGTTTCCGAATGCGGCGGCATCTGGACTGTCCGTTCTGGAGTACGACGACCCTAAAGCAATCAGTGAGTTGAATTCCCTTCTCGAATCGCTTGCTGTATTCATATAGATATCACTTCGACATCGGAGAGACTACATTGGCTATCGCACTGCATCCTAATCGCAATCAGAACAGCATTAAAGAGATCAAGGCTGACGACTTCATTTCAGGGGCCGGTAAGGTCAGCGGCAGAGAGCCAGAAACGGATAACTATGGGCGTAAGCCGGTTGTGGTCCGTATCCCGGCAGACCTGCTCAAGCGTATCGACCAAGCTGCTAAGCGCAAATCTATCAGCAGGAGTTCTTTCATCGTCTCCAGCATGGTCGACTTGGTGAATGGCGATCGATGAGCAGCTCAAGAAATCTGACCACACATAGCGGTCTAATCCCCTCGACTAGCTCATCCGAGCAAGTCCTCCTGAATGAAGGATTTGCACCTCCGACTGCAGCTCTGCTTTCGCCTATTTCAAATCGGCTGCTGGATGCAGAGGTAAGCCTCTACGGAGATGATGTCGAAGACATGCGTTTCTTGCATGTTGTTCTCGCACAGTGCGGACTTCCCTATCGGGAGCCTAAGACGCTCGAGCCTTTTTACGAAAAGCGCAACGGCTGCATTTCCATCGTTCTCACCCCCGGCGTCTTGCTTGATCCAGTAACACGACGGCCAACGATGCAAGGCATACCGTACGGTGCCAAGCCCCGACTGCTGATGATTCACCTCTGCACAATGGCTACAGAGACAAACAGTCTCGAGATCGACATTGCGGCCAGCATGAGCGCTTTTATGAGAGATTTGGGGTTATCTGTCTCGGGGGGTAAACAGGGGAGTATCGCAAGATTCAAGGACCAGCTCAATCGCTTTGCCGCCACGCGAATGCAACTTCTTTTTCAGGATGAGCAGAGAGCTTCCATGGTCAATTCTTCGCCGGCAATCAGTCGATATGATAATTGGTTTCCTAAAGATCCGATCAGCGGGTTCTATGGCCTACGACCTTTACACTCTCTCAGGAGTCCTTTACGAGCCTGCAGGAAGCTAATGCGGTGCCTCTCGAGCAATTTGCCACGTAGTCAGCAACTTCAAGCGACTGCTTCGTTCCGCAACGGAGGCGGGCCCATTCCGGTAGCATAAGCACACCCTCATGCTGAAGACGCAACCTGGCCCCGCTCCCACTCACTCCTCCCCGAAGCCGGGTTCCGCGCCCATGCGCTTTGTCTGCGTGCATGGCCACTTCTACCAGCCGCCGCGTGAAAATCCGTGGCTGGAGGTGGTGGAAGTGCAGGAATCTGCCGCGCCCTACCACGACTGGAACGATCGCATCACGGCCGAGTGCTACGCCCCCAACGGTGCCTCGCGCATCCAGAACAAGCGGAATGAGATCGTCCGCATCGTCAACAACTACGCGCGGATGAGCTTCAACTTCGGGCCGACGCTGCTGAGCTGGCTGCACGACAAAGCGCCGCGCGCGTACCAGATGATCCTCGACGCCGACCGCACCAGCGCCCAGCGCTACTCGGGCCACGGGTCGGCCCTGGCGCAGGTGTACAACCACATCATCATGCCGCTCGCCAGCACCCGCGACGCGGTTACCCAGATCCGTTGGGGCGTCGCCGACTTCGAGTTCCGCTTTGGGCGCAAGCCCGAAGGCATGTGGCTGGCCGAAACCGCCGTCAACCGGGAGGTTCTCGACCTAATGGCGCGGGAAGGCATCAAGTTCACTATTTTGGCTCCCAACCAGTGCGCCCGGGTTCGGCGGCTCGCGCCCGCGGCGGCTGAGACGCCCGACCTGCCGGAGCTGCCGTGGTCCCCAACGCCGGACGCTTCGGTCGACCCAAGCCAGCCCTACCTCGTCAAACTCGACGAGGGCCGCTCGATCGCGATCTTTTTCTACGACGGGCCTCCCTCGCGCGCGATCGCCTTTGAGGGGCTGCTCGACTCCGGGGAGAAGTTTGCCGGGCGCCTGCTGGGCGGCTTTCGCTCCACGCCTCCCGCGCCGGGCGATCTTCCCGCGCAGCTCTCGCACGTTGCTACCGACGGCGAATCCTACGGCCACCACCACAAGCACGGCGAGATGGCGCTTTCCTTTGCCATGCACTACATCGAGGAGCAGGGCCTGGCGGAGTTGACCAACTATGGCGAGTTCCTAGAGCGCTTTCCGCCAATGTGGGAGGCGGAAGTGGCGGAAAACACCTCCTGGTCGTGCGCGCACGGAGTGGAGCGCTGGCGCTCCGACTGCGGATGCAATGGAGGCAAGCCGGGCTGGAACCAGCGCTGGCGCAAGCCCCTGCGGGACGCGCTCGACCTGCTGCGCGACCGCACCGCGCCCCTCGCGGAGAAGCGAACCAAAGGCCTGCTGAAGGATCTGTGGGCCGCGCGAGACGCCTTCATCTGCGTCGTGCTCGACCGTTCTCCGGCAGCGATGACCCGGTTCTTCGAGGAGCACCAGGTGCGTCCGCTTACCGCGGAAGAGCGCATCACGGTGCTTGAGCTGATGGAAATGGAGCGGCACGCGCAGCTGATGTACACGTCGTGCGGATGGTTCTTCGACGAGATCTCCGGCATTGAGACCGTGCAGATTATCGCCTACGCGGGACGCGTGATCCAGCTGGCGGCGAAGCTGTTTGGCGCGGAAGGCGCGTCGCTTGAGGCAGAGTTTTTGGCCGTTCTGGCCGAGGCCAAGCCAAACGCTCCCGATCTGAAGGACGGCTCGGAGGTCTACAAGCAGTACGTCACCGGCCTGCGAATCGGTCTCGAGCAGGTGGGCGCGCACTATGCGATCTCCTCGGTCTTTCGAAGCTACCCCGAAGAGGGCGAGCTGTTCTGCTTCGAAGTCCACCGCGATGGACATGAGGTCTTCACCTCAGGCCGAGGTCGGGTTGCTCTGGGTCGCGCGCGCCTGCGCTCCCGCATCACGGAAGAGCAGGAGGAGATCTGCTATGCGGTGCTGCACCTGGGCGACCAGAACCTTTCGGCCGCCGTGCGCCGCTACACGGAGGCGGATGAGCCGGCCTTTGTGGCTTTCTCGGCGGAGGTGCGCGCGGCCATCCGCAAGGCCAATCTGCCGGAGGTGATCCGGCTGATCGACCGCTTCTTCTCGCCGAAGAGAGAGCCTTCCGAGCCCGGTGCCGCGGCGCACATTGCGCTCGATCCAGCCCACGAGGAGGGTGCGCCGGCGCAGGCCACGACAGGCAGCCTAGCGTCGACCTCGTACTCCCTGACCAGCCTGTTTGCCGATGAGCAGCACCGAATTCTGCGCACGATCCTGAACCAGACGGTGGGCGAGATGGAAGATTCGCTGCGCAAGATCTACGAGGATCATGCGTCGCTGCTGCACTTTCTCACCGAGTCCGGCGTGAACCCGCCACCCGCGCTGGCCCTGGCGGCGAGCTTCGCCATCAACGCCAGTCTGCGGCGGGCGATCGAGGCCGAGCCGTTCGATGCCGAGGCGGTGGCCGACCTGCTGCATCGAGGAGCCAACGATCGGGTCACGCTCGATGCGCCGATCCTCTCCTTTGCGGCGGGGCAGCGTATGAAGCGCGCGATGGTCAAACTTGAGGCCGAGATGGCAGCGTCCAACTCGCAGGCTGCTCTGGCCGCGCTGCAGGAGGCGCTGGCAATCGCGGACATCATCCGCTTCATGCCGTTCGAGGTGGTGCTGTGGCAGGCACAGAACATCTGGAACGACCTGCTGCGGCGCATGGACAACGATTATCTTTCGCGGCCCTGGAAGGACGACTTCAAGCGGCTCGGGCAAGCAATGAACATTGCGGTGGACGAGTTGGTGGTGGAAGAGGGCGTAATGACGTTCTGATTCGCTGCCGCCTGCGCCTGGCCCAGAAAAAGTGCGTCCACTCTGCCGGCGTAAACTCTAAAGACCATGCGCATTACAAAACTTTCTGAGCATTCGTTCCAACTGACTCGTTTTAAACTCGTCAACTGCTACCTGGTGCGTGAGAGCGACGGGTGGACGTTGATCGATACGCTGGTCGGGGGATCGGAGAAAGGCATTCTCAAAGCTGTTCGGGATCTGGGCGGCGAGTTGCGGCGCATTGTTTTGACCCACGCCCATGTGGACCATGTCGGGTCGGTGAACGGACTTCTCAAGCAACAGCCCTCGATAGCTCTGGCGGCGAGCGAACGCAGTTTGCCGCTGCTGCGGACGCCGCCGGATAAGAGCGTGCGGCCCGGAGAGCCGGCGGGCCCACTCAAAGGCGGGATCCCGGGCATTCGGCCTGTGCCTGGGCACATCCTTGAGGACGGGGAACTTTACGGCTCCCTGCGCGTGATTGCGACACCGGGACACCTCGCCGGGCAAGTCGCTCTCCTCGATGAGCGCGATGGAACGCTCTATGCGGGCGACGCTCTGGTGGGGGTAGGCAAGCTGGCAGTCTCCGGCTATGCCCCGTGGTACTTTCCATTACCGAACCTGGCAACCTGGAACAAGGCCCTCGCCCGGGAGAGCGCGGAACGTCTGCTGATGTACCCGGTGGAGCGGTTTGCCTGTGGCCATGGGGTCGTGCGCGGTGGTGGTCTCGGGGCGTTGCGGCAAGCGCTTGCGCGGGTTCGATAATCTCCAACCGAGGCAGGGCTAACTGCGCCAATGGAGCGTTACCGGCCCGCTGAGCGGATGGGTATCCGTATGAGTCAGACGAGCCTGCTTCAAGGCAAAGTACCATTTAGCCGGCTTGTCGGCGTCGTCGATGAGCATCAACGCGGGATGGGATCGCAGCCCCTGCGCCTGCTCAATCATCGTCTCCTGATCCTGTCGGACGAAGCGTGCGCCGAAGAAACGGGCAAGAAACGTCACGCCTGGCACCCGGTAAAAGACGTTCCAGGCAGCGGCTACGTCGATGCGGCAAGTGGACGGGGTGACGGGGGTGATTGTCGTCAGGGACGAGAACCATTTGTCGCCGCAGCGGATGGTCTCGAAGCGGCGGTTGGGCAAAACGAAATCGATGGTCGTGGTGATGGGCTCGCCATAGACGCCGAGCAGCTTATACGGCGCGGAGTTCCCGGAGGGCGCATGGGCACTCATCCGGAAGCCCTGCGGGATGGGTTCGAAGTGCTTGTGTTTCTCGTGGATAGAGGCTCTGCTGCGCCACCACCAGGCCTGGTGGACGAAAGGTCCGTGCGCGGGATCCATCAGGCCGATGATGCCATGATCTACGTTGCAGGGCAGATCCGCAGCCAGGTGCGCGGAGCGGAATTGGGTGGAAAACTTGGGCACCTCCGGCACGGGCGGCAGAGCTGAGGTAACGCGTCCGGCACCGGCCTCCGGGAGGTACACCCAGGCGTAGCCATCGCGCTCCTGGCAGGGGTAGCTGGTGGCGTAGATTTTCTCCGGCTGCAGGATGTCGAGGCCGGTGAGCGACGGGATTTCGCGGCACTGGCCGGTTGTCGGCTCGAACTTCCAGCCGTGGTACTTGCATTGCACGGTGTGCCCGTCGAACCAGCCCGCGGAGAGCGGGATGCCGCGGTGCGGGCAGAGGTCGCGCATGGCGAAGAGGGTGCCGTCGAGCTTGCGGCCAAGCAGGATTGGCACGCCGAGCAGCAACGTGGTGGCCATCTTCGCGGGGCGGAGAGTGTCGGCGCGCGCGGCCGGGTACCAGTCGCCGAAGAGCAGCTCGGTCGCCGGGCCGGGATTGGTAAGGGTGCCCACTTATCCATGATAGCGGGGTGGCCCTGCACCTGTCGGGTAGTCTGGAGGGCGTGGAAGCCGCCTCAAAACTGGCTGGGAGTTCTGTGCGCACCAACCGGGTCGTGCTGGTTCTGCTTTGGCTTGTGTTTTATTGCACATGGACGTTATTCCGGCCGCCACTGCTGGACGACGCGGACTCCGTGCACGCAGAGGTGGCGCGCGAGATGCTCCTCCGCCACGACTGGGTGACGCTCTATGCCAACGGCATCCGGTACCTCGAAAAAGCTCCCCTCTTCTACTGGATGATGGCGGCGTCCATGAAGATCTTCGGTGTCTCGACGGCCGCGACGCGGGTGCCGCTGGCCGGGAGTGTGCTGGGGCTGACGCTGCTGCTGGAGGCGTTTGCGCGGCGAGCATTCGAGGCGGTGCGGGCTGGACTGTATGCGGGGTTGATCACGCTGTCGAGCTTCGGCGTCTTCATCTTCTCCCGGATCAACCTGCCGGATGTGCTGGTGTGCGCGCTGCTGACCTGGGCGGTGTTCTGCTACTGGCTAACCGAGCAGGACGATGGGCCGCCAACCCGGCGCGTCTGTTGGGGATTCGCGGCGGCGTGTGCGCTGAATGTGTTGAGCAAGGGGTTGATCGGGATTGTGTTTCCGGTGGGAATCGTCGGGGCACACCTGCTCGGGACGCGGGGCTGGCGTGGAGCCTGGACGCGCGTGCGGGAGCTGCATCCGGCGTCTTCGGCCGCGGTATTCCTGGCGCTGGCGGTGCCGTGGCATGTGCTGATTGCGCTGGCCAATCCGGGGCATGGCGATCCCGGACATCTGGCGCGGCTCAACGGGCATTGGGTGGTGCCCTTGCCGACGGACGGGAACGTGCACGGGTGGGCGTGGTTCTACTTTGTCAATGAGCAGGTGTACCGGTATCTGAACCTCCGGGTGCCACATGACTACGACACCTCGCCGCTGCTGCTGTTTTACGGGCTGATTGTCGTGTGGCTGATGCCGTGGTCGGCGATGCTGCCGTGGGCGTTTGCGCGGCTGGCGCGAGAGCGGACGCGCCTGCTGCTGGCCATCTGGGCGGCGCTTCCGCTGCTGTTCTTTTCGCTTTCGACGCGGCAGGAGTACTACGTGCTGCCGTCGCTGCCGCCGATGATGCTGCTGCTGGCGAGCTTGCTCGAGCAGGGAGACAAGGGAGGAAAGGCGGAGGCGGCCCTGCGCCGTGCAGGTTGGGTGCTGCTGGGGGCTGGAGCAGTAGGGGCGTCGGTATGCGTGTGGCTGATCGCGCATACGCGGACGCCGGCTCCGGGAACGGACCTGGCGACGCTGCTCGAACGAAATCCGGACGACTACGCGCTCTCGTTTGGGCACTTTCTGGACTTGAACGGCCCGGCGCTCGGCTTGTTTCGCGGGCCGCTGGCAGTGACGGCGCTGGCGCTGCTGGCCGGCGGAGTGGGGCATTGGGCGCTGCGACGCTCTGGCCGGCCGCATGCGGCGACGCTCCTGCTGGCCACGTCGGCCTTTGGGTTCCTCGGAGCGGCGCACTGGGGCCTGGCGACGTTTGCTCCGGTGCTGAGCTCTTACGCGTTGGCCGAGGCGATCGCTCCGCAGCTGCGTCCCGAAGACCTGGTAGCCATCCACGGAGAGTACGAGGCGGGAAGCACGCTGGGCTTTTATCTTCGGCGGAACGATCTGCACCTCGTGGAGGGACGAAGCTCCAACCTCTGGTACGGCAGCTTCTTTCCGGACGCACCGAAGATCTTCGAGACGCCGCAATCGCTCGCGGCCAAGTGGACGGGGCAGCAGAGGATCTTTCTCTGGCAGGACCCGTCAGATCGCGAGCGCCCGGCGCTGCAGCTGCCAGGGGCGGTGTACGTGGTGGCTCGCGGCGGCGGAAAGGAGATTCTCTCCAATCGGATGCGCTAGTAAGAGCCGTTGGAGGCGAAGCGGGTAGACTGATCCGTGTGGAAGGGGTTTGGTATGCCGTGTGATCCGAAAGAACTTCGCCATGTTTCTCTGTTTTCCTTGCTCGATGAGGAGGAACTGGCAGTGCTGGCGTCGCAGGTCGAGCTGCGGACCTTTGCCGCGCGGCAGCGGATCTACAAGATCGGCGAGACGGACGGGCGGGCCTATCTGCTGCTGAAGGGTGCAGTGTCGGTGTCGACGATCGACGAGGATCAGCAGGAGGTGCTGGTCGATATGCCACAGCATGGAGAGCTGTTTGGGCTCGCCTCGATGCTGGAAGGAACGGCGCACCTGACGACGGCAACGGCGGTCGAGGCGTCGCAGTGCCTGGAGGTAGACCGCAACGATATTTCGGTGCTGCTCCAGCAGAAGCCACTGGCGGGATTGGACATCCTGACGGTGGTGGCGCGGCAGATTCACGCGTCGCAGGGACTGATCCGGGCGCGCGCAACGCGCAACCCGAACTTGCTGATCGAAGAGGAAGAGACGTTTGGCGAGCGGGTTGCCGACGTAGTCGCGAGCTTCGGGGGCTCGTGGACGTTCATCATCCTGTTCGCGATTGTGCTGTCATTTATACGATGGTGAACGTCGTGCTGCGCGGCAAGGCGTGGGACCCCTACCCGTTCATTCTGCTGAACCTCTTTCTCTCCATGTTGGCGGCAATCCAGGCTCCGGTCATCATGATGAGCCAGAACCGGCAGGACAAGAAGGACCGGCTGCGGTCGGAGCTGGACTTCGAGGTAAATGTAAGGGCGGAGAGTGAGATCCAGACGCTGAGCAGGCGCATGCACGATCTGCTCGAGCGCCTCGACGAGAAGCGTTAACGCAAGCATGGGCCAGGCGGATCAGCGGGGTCGCTCCTCTGCTGAAGCCGGCCCGGCCACGTGGAGCGAGATGGTTTGTATCTCGTTGCCGCGCATGGTCGCAACAAGGATGCAGGGCTGTTTCAGACCTTCGGAGGCGGCAATCTGCCAAGGCATGAAGTGCAGGTCGTTGCGCAGGGTGTGAATCTTCTTTTGCATGGACACTCCGGGTTTACGGAAATGGAATGCTTTCCTGAACGATGCCCTAACCCGGCCCGCGCGGCAATGGCACGTTTGAGTCACTGGGCAAATTTTGGAGGTACAGGTGAGAATTTACCTCTCTGCCGGCTGACTTTTTTGGCCGAAGGGACACATGCTGAGCAAGGGACAGGCCTTGCAGTGCGGCTCAGCGAAGACGCAAAGAGTCTGCGCGTGCAGCTTGACCAGCGAGTGGTGCTCATCGAGCATGGCGGCCGTCCAGGTCTCGGGAACCAGTCGCATCAGGCGCAGCTCGGTTGTGGCGGCGTCGGCGCGCGGCGTAAGCGCCAGCCGCTGCACCACGCGCAGGTGATTCGCATCTACACACAGCGCACGGCGGCGGAGGGTGGAAAAATTGACGACGGCCGCGGAGATCTGCGCGCCCACGCCTTCAAAGTTCTCCAGCCACTCGCGAATCTTGTCCGTGCGGTATTTCTCCAGGAAGTCCAGGGTGAGCGTTCCATAGCGCTCGGAGATGCCGAGAAGGAGAGCTTTGAGGCGCGGAGCCTTGACTTCCGGAAAGGTGACCGGCTGGATGGCCGCTTCAATCTCCGCGAGTGGCGCATCGCGCAAGGCGTCCCAGACCGCAGATCCGGCGCGGTAGCGAACCTCGAGAGCGCGCATGGCCGCGTCGGACTCCTCCGTCCGGGTGCGCGAAGCGAGCAGCGAGTAGATCAACTGCGAGAGAGGGTCGCGCGGCACACGTGGCGGCGGCTGGCCGTACGACTGCAACAGAGCGCGATGGACTTCAAGCAGCCGTGGGTCGGGACCGTGCACAAACAATGGTGCGGGTTGCATGCGTCGATTCTAGCCGCGCGGCAATGGTCGTGCAGGCAGGGATGCGGGGCGGCCCGAAAAGAAAAAAGAGGCGCACGCACCGCTCCTGGTTCATGCGCCGAAGGAAGGTCGAAGTCGAGGACAGAAACCCAAGAAGCCCGGCAACGGTCATCCGCGCTGCGACCTCTGCTCCTGTGGTGTTCTGCTTTCGTTGCGGGGAATTTACTCAGTGAGTGTTTCTCCGCAGAGCGCTCCTAACAATCCGCTTTGAGAGGGCAGAACGGGGCAAATCGGGGCTTTCCGAGCCTTGCTATGGAAATCTTCCTGAAACCCGAGGATCCCCGACCAAGCTTCGTCTCCGCCGGCGTGCTACGCACATGCCCGTAGAAAGTTCAGACGGCAGCTCCTTTGCATCCAAACATCCATGAGCGAAGTGTTGGGACAGACC
>CAXTQE010000006.1:0-10143 GCA_964246225.1 uncultured Acidobacteriaceae bacterium
TTTGAGCCTGTAGCTCAGTTGGTAGAGCATCGCCCTTTTAAGGCGTTGGTCCTGGGTTCGAGCCCCAGCGGGCTCACCACTTTTCCCTCAAGAGGGGGGTAGGAAGTGTCTCCCAAACATCTTCAGCGTCAGACGCTGGAATCCGGCATGGAAAATGTGGCTCGGACGCCATCCTCAATGCCGGTAAAGGGCGAGGTCCAGCCGGCTTCGCGCAGACTAACAATGTCGGCTTCGGTAAAGTGCTGGTAGCGATTGCTCAGGTCGCCCGGAAATGGGATGAACTCGATCCTACCTGGGCCGTGGACCTGCATCAGAGCCTCGGCGACCTGCTTGAAGGTAGAAGCGTGGCCGGTACCTGCATTGACGATGGCGTGCACGGGGCTGGCGGGGCGCTCGGGCAGCAAGCCGGCAAAGAAAAGATTCATGCGGCAAAGGTCGCGGACAAAGACGAAGTCGCGGCGCTGCTCGCCATCCGCGTACCCTCCAGACCCGACGAACATGCGGATGATGCCGGTCTCCTTCAACTGCCGGGTGAAGTGATGGAGCACGCTGGCCATGCGGCCCTTGTGCTGCTCGCGCGGCCCGTAGACGTTGAAGTAGCGCAGGCCGACGACGGTGCTGCGGAGAGGCTCGCGTACGTCGGCAATGCGGCGGCGAACGAAGTTGTCGAAGACCAACTTGGAGTAGCCGTAGACGTTTAGAGGACGCTCATTGGCGGGCACCGGCGCAAAGGATTGGCTCAATCCATATACAGCTGCTGTCGAGGCATAGACGAAGGGGATGCGGCGAGCCGTGGCGAAGGCGAGCAACTCCTTTGAATAGGTGAAGTTGTTGTCCATCATGTAGCGCCCGTCGTCCTCGAGCGTATTCGAGCATGCGCCCTGGTGCAGAATGGCCCGGATTTTCACGTGCTGAAAGTCGCCGGCTGCAAGGGCTCGGCGGAACTCCTGCTTGTCCATGTAGTCGGCGTAGTCGGCGCCCCAGAGGTTGAGAAACTTCGGGCCGGAAAGGTTGGGCGCGGGTGCCAGGTTGTCGACGATGAGGAGGTCGCGCTCGCCGATGCGGTTGAGCTCGTGGACCAGGTTGCTCCCGATGAACCCTGCGCCTCCGGTGACAAGGATCAACGGACGACCTCCTGGGGCGTGAGCATGCGCTTGACGAGGCTGGTGGTCGAGAAGCCTTCGACCGTGGGAACAATCTCCACGCGGCCTCCGCCGGCGAGCACCTCCTGGTGGCCGACGACGGTCTCGACGCGGTAGTCTCCTCCCTTGACGAGGACGCTGGGCTGGAGGGCGCGGATAAGCTCGAGCGGGGTATCTTCGTCGAACAACACAACGACGTCGACCGAGGCGAGGGCGGCCATGACCCGGGCGCGTTCACGCTCGCCAACGATCGGCCGCGCGGGGCCTTTCAGGCGGCGGACGGAGGCGTCCGAGTTCAGGCCCAGCACAAGCTTCGAGCCGAAGCGCCGGCACTCCTCAAGCAGCGTAATGTGCCCGACATGCAGCAGGTCGAAGCAGCCGTTGGTGAAGACGACCGTCTCGCCCGAGGCGCGCCACTCCGCCACGCGCCGCTCAACTCCGGGGAGGTCGAGCATCTTCTCAGAGGAGGCCAGGCCGGTGCTTGGCGTCAGCGCGGAGAACAGTTCATGCTGCGCGATGGGCACGGTGCCGACCTTGCCGACAACAATGCCGGCGGCGAGGTTGGCGAGTTCGACGGCGGTGTGGATGTGCAGGCCACCGGCGAGCGCGGCGGCAAGGGTGGCGATGACGGTGTCTCCCGCGCCCGAAACATCGAAGACCTCGCGTGCGCGGGCCGGCGAGTAAAAATCTCCCTCGGGCTGGCCTTGGGCGGCGGTGTCGCGGCTGAGGATGCGGATGCCCTTCTCGCTCATGGTGACGGTAAGAAAGCGGAAGTCGTGCTCGATCATCTGGACGCGGGCGGCGGCGAGGAGGCGGTCGGTATCGTGCGCGGGAACGCCGGTGGCCTGCGAGAGCTCCTGGAGGTTGGGACAGACGGTGGTGGCGCCGGAGTACTTGCTGAAGTCGCGCGTCTTCGGGTCGACGAGAACGGGAACGCCGGCGGTGCGGGCTGCGCGCAGAATGGCCGCGCAAAGGTCCGGGGTGAGCGCGCCCTTGGCGTAGTCGGAGAGGATGACGGCATGGACCTTGGTGACGAGCTCGGTGGCGCGGGCTTCGAGGCGGGCAAGTTCCTCGGCGGGGAGTGGCAATTGGCTTTCGACGTCGAGGCGCAGCAGCTGCTGGGTACGGGCGACGATGCGGGTCTTCGAGATGGTGGGCAGCGAGCTGGTGACGACGCCGGTAGTGTCGACCTTGGCTTGCTCGAGCAGGCTGGCGAGTTCATTGCGCTCGCCATCCGCGCCCCAAAATCCGGCCAGTAAGGCCTGGCAGCCGAGGCCGGCGAGATTCATGGCGACGTTGGCGGCCCCGCCCGGCCGCTCGTATCGCTGCGCGTGGCGGAGGACGGGAACCGGCGCCTCGGGCGAGATACGCTCCACTTCGCCGAGAATGTAGCGGTCGAGCATCAGGTCGCCAACGACCAGGATGCGCAACTGCGCGAAGCCGCCTTCAAGCAGATGCAGCACGGAATGGAATTGAGGAATCATCGTTTTATCCCCTCTGACTATACCGGAGCGAAGACGGGGAGCAGCTTAGCCGAGGACGGCTCGCACCTCGGCCGCGACCTCCTCGACGGAGATGCTGGTGAGGCACTTTTTGCCTTCAACGATGCAGGTCTCGAGGCCGCACCCCATGCAATCGACCGGGTGGTAGACGACGCGGTGGCTGGCGCCGTGCGGGAACCAGACCCGGGGCAGATTGCGCGCGGCAAAGATGGCAACGCAAGGGGTGCCAACGGCGGCGGCAAGGTGCATGGGGCCGGAGTCGTGGCCGAGGAAGACTCGTGACCGGGCCAGGCACGCGGCGGTTTCGCGTGGGGTAAGAACGCCGCAAAGGTTGAGGACGGTGCTTGCAGAGGCTGTCTGACGCCAGCCCTCAGCTGCGGCTTCGCTGGTTTGGCTCTCTTCGGCCGCGCCCATCAGCGCGACGGCGTACTCGGGGTAGAGCTCGCCGAGCCGCGCCAGCAGCGCCCGCCAGTTCTCCCAGCCCCAGTCCTTGGATTGCACCTTGGTGCCTACGCTGACGGCGAGGATGGGCCGTGCGCCCGCGGGCTGCAGGACTTCCTCCGCCCGGGCCTGCTCGGCCGCAGTGAGCCGCAGGTCCCACGCAGCGGGCGAGTGTACGTCCGCGTCGCCCAGCTCGGCCAGGTTGCGCGCCAGGCGTTCGGACTCAGGCTCAAGAGTTCCGCCGGGGAGCACGCGATGCATTTGCATCGACTCGGTCAGGGGAACGCCGGCCTGACGCTTGAGACCGCAAAGCCGGAAGAAGCGGGCGTCGCGCCGGGCGGCCTCGACGCCGCGCACCGGGCCAAGATAGATCAGCACCTGCGGCCGCCAGCGCCGGAGGCTCCACCACAGGCGCAGCAGGACGAGCGGATTGCGCGTGGCGACGGGGTAACGGAAGTATCCGTGAACGAGCCCGTTGTCGGCGAGGATGGCCGCCGCGGCCGGCGCCTTGACGCTGACCGGGAAGTTAGTGAGCATCCGGCGCTCGGCGTGGGAGAAGGCGCGCTCGACCAGATGCAGCGCGGGCAGAGCGACCACCGTGTCGCCCAGGCTTCCCAGCCGGTAGACGAGCACGCGCTTCACCTCGCTTGGCATTAGGTTATTCTACGGGTGGCCGGCTATTCGGCTGGTCGCTTCGCACCACTGAACTCGTTCATGCTCAACGTCTCGTCCCTCACTCGCATTCACGATGAAGCTACCCAGTCCTGGCACGCGGACGGAGCTTTCTCTTCCGTGCCGGAGACTGCCGACCTCCTCGAGTCGCTCGCCAAGCAGCAGCACCGGGCCAATTTTGACCTGTGGCACCAGGAAGACGCTGCCCGCAATCCGGAGGCGACTGACGCCGCGACCGCCGAGGTGAAGCATGTTATCGACCGGCTGAACCAGTTGCGCAACGATCTTGTGGAGCAGATTGACTGCGCTCTCCTGTGCGAGGCCATCCAGTCGGAGGAGGCCCCGCTGCACTCTGAAACTCCCGGTCTGATCGTGGACCGGCTTTCTATTCTGGCGCTGAAGATCTATCACACGGCTGAGGAGGCGCATCGCGGCTCAGCCAGCGCGCAGCATCGCGCCCGCAACTGCGATCGTCTGTCCGTGCTCCTCGAGCAGCGGCAGGACCTTGCGGCGTGCCTGCAGGATCTGTGGGCGCAAGTGCTGGCCGGCAAGCGCCGCTTCAAGCTCTATCGGCAGATGAAGATGTACAACGATCCCGAGCTGAATCCTGTACTCTACTCCCATAGCAAAGCGGCTTCCCGGTAGAGGTAGCTTTGCTCCCCCGTCCGGGGGATTGACCGCGTTTCGCACAGTGCGTATAACCCCAGAAGGCTCAGGAGCGAGCCTTCGTGTCGTCCCCCATCCACACTCGCATGCAGCACGAAGCAGGTTTGATATGGCTCAAGCAAAGGCAGTCATCGCAGTTACGGCAAAACGTCCTCCGCGCACGCTGGCCGGCGTAGTGCCCACGCATCTCGACCCGAGCCGCGCCCAGGCGCTTGCCAGTTATGAGGCCGCTCTGCAAATGATGCAGCAGGGCAAGTACGACAAGGCGCATGCCGCGTTCGACAAGATGCTGTTGAACTCGCCCGGAGACCTTGCCGATCGTATCCGCATGTACATCAACGCATGTCTGCTGCAGGTCTCGAAGGGCAAGACGAGCTTCACCAGCCACGAAGAGCAGTACGACTACGCGATCTCGTTGCTGAACATGGGGCACTATGAGGATGCGCGCGAGCACTTCAAGCTGATCCTCGAAGAGCATCCCAAGGCCGACTACGCTTTCTATGGATTGGCGGTGCTGGCCAGCTTGACGGGAGACTGCAACCAGTGCCTGGAGCACCTGACCCAGGCCATCCAGCACAATCCGCGCAACCGCATCCAGGCTCGGGCCGACTCCGATTTTCAGGACATGGCCGACGATCCGCGGTTCACCGATCTGCTATATCCCGAAGTCTAGGCTGGTCCGCGGCTGAATGAACGTGAAGGTTCACCGATGATAGGCGCGCCAATTTTTGAGTCCGAAGTGGTCTCCTCCGATCTCGCACCAGATTTGAGAGCCGGTATGCCTTCTGCTGCGGGAACGGCCCAGCGCACGCTCAAGGTGGTCGCCATCGGCGGAGGTACCGGGCTTTCGACTCTGCTGCGCGGGTTGAAGCGTTACGTGCCGAATCCTTTGGGCTCCCTGCCGCTCTCACAGCGCGAGCAGGAGGTACAGCCGAACGAGACTTCCTGCACGATCCGCGACCTCGCGGCCGTTGTGACCGTGACCGACGATGGCGGCTCCTCAGGCCGCCTCCGCGGAGACTTCAACATGCTTCCGCCGGGGGACGTGCGCAACTGCATGGTCGCGCTGTCCGAGGATGAGCACCTGCTGGCGCGACTGTTTCAGCATCGCTTCGACCAGGGCGAACTCCAGGGGCACAGCTTCGGCAACCTCTTTGTCGCCGCGCTGACCAACATTACCGGCGACTTCGCGCAGGCCGTGCAGATGTCTTCGCAGATTCTCGCCACGCGCGGGCACATCTTTCCTGCGACCAATAAGAACGTCACGCTTGCCGCCATGATGCACAACGGCGTGATCGTCCATGGCGAGACCAACATTACGGCCAGTCCGGACCGCATCGTTGAGCTGATGCTGGTGCCGCCCAACGTCGACCCGCTTCCCGGCACGCTGGAGGCGATCGCCAACGCCGACCTGATTACCCTTGGTCCGGGCTCGCTCTATACCTCGCTGATCACCAATCTGCTGGTGCGCTCGATCCCCGAAGCGCTGGCGGCCAGCCGTGGGACGCGCGTCTTCATCTGCAACCTGATGACGCAGGCGAATGAGTCAATCGGCCTGAGCGCGTCGCAGCACATCATCAAGATCATCGAGCACGCCAATGGGGTCAAGGCTCCGTTGTTTGACTATGCTCTGATCAACACCGCTCCGATCAGTTCCGCTCTGCTGGACCGCTATGCGCTTGAAGGTCAGGCTCCGATCGAGGCTGACCTCGACGCGATCCGCGTGCTGGGCATCCAGCCGATCACCGGCAACTTCGTGCATGAGGGCAACGTGCTTCGACACGACTACGACCGCGTTGCCGACGCGGTCCTCGAACTCGCCCTGCGCCGGCCCGCCAGCTAACCGGGGCTAGGCCCTTTGCCCTACGCTGACCGCGTTGAAGCTGGTACGCTTAGCCGCATGCGATTTTGGTGCGTTCTCCCCGCAGTTGTTTTCGTTTCGGCAAACCTGCTTGCTCAGTCGTTCACCCCCGTCCGCGAACAGAAAAATCTGTCCCCATCCGCGCAGGCCAAGCTGCACATCCTGGAAACGCTGAACGCGCTGCCTGGGGGGGAGTGGCGCTACCATGCGGGCGACGTTCCGCATGGAGAGTCGGTCTCGCTCGACGACTCGTCCTGGACCCTGGTGGCGCCGCGTACCAAGGCCAGCAAAGAAGCCGCCTGGTACCGCCGCACGATCGAAGTGCCCAAAACCCTGAACGGCTACGACCTGACCGGCGCTCGCATCTGGTTCGAGTTCCGCGCCAGCGCCAACGGCCCCATGCCGCAGATTATCTACTTCAACGGCCGGCGCGTGGCGCTTGGTGACGACCTTGAGCCGATCGTTTTATTTGAGCCGGCCAGGCCCGGAGAAAAAGTTCTGGTAGCGGTAAAGTTATTGCACACAGTGGACGATAAGACCTTCAATGGCGTCACTCTGCGCATTGAACCGAACTCCGAAGCAACTCACCGGCCGGACCCCGACGATCTGCGGGTGGAATGCCTCACCTCGGCCAACCTGCTTCCCGCGCTGCCCACTCCGCGTAAGGACCTGCTCCCGACCGTTGAATCCGCAGTCGCGGCCATCGATACCGGAGCGCTCGCATCCGCCAACCAAGCCGCCTTCGACGCCTCCCTGCGCAAGGCCCAGTCTATCCTCGCACCACTGCATCCGGTGCTGGCCCAGGTCAAGCTCGACCTTGCCGGCAACTCGCACATCGATGCCGCCTGGCTGTGGCCGCGTTCTGAGACGGTCGACGCCGTCCGCCGCACCTTCACGACCGCGCTCCAGCTTATGGATGAGTACCCGGACTACACCTTCAGCCAGTCCGCCGCGCTCTACAGCGAGTGGATGGCCGACAAGTACCCACAGCTCAACGACCAGATCAAACAGCGCGTCAAGGAAGGACGCTGGGAGATTGTCGGCGGCATGTGGATCGAGCCCGACCTCAATCTTCCCGGAGGCGAATCGCTGGTGCGCCAACTGCTGGTCGGCCAGCGCTACTTTCAGAAGGAGTACGGCGTGACGGCACGCATCGGCTGGAATCCGGACTCGTTCGGCTACAACTGGCAGCTCCCGCAGATCTACAAGCGCTCCGGCCTGGACTACTTCGTCACCCAAAAAATGCACTGGAACGACACCAACATCCTGCCCTTCCGGCTCTTCTGGTGGGAGTCGCCGGATGGAAGCAAGGTGCTGACCTACTTCCCCACCGACTACGTGCACGACAACGTCAACCCGACTCGCCTTTCGGCCGACTTCGCCGAGTCCGCCGAACGCAATCCTGGAACGACCGAGATGATGGATCTCTACGGCATCGGCGACCACGGTGGCGGACCGACGCGAGCGATGCTCGACCAGGGCGACCACTGGATCGCTGAAGACAAGAAGCCCGACGAGGCCGTGCCGACCATGGGCTATCACACCGCGCAGCACTATTTCACCGACGTCGAGCAACACCTCAGCCCCGAGTCGCCTACCTGGAACTACGACTCCATCGCCAAGGGCTACACCGCGCCCAGGTCCTCAGGCCCCGGCCTGCTGGGTCTGCCAACGTGGAAGGACGAGCTCTACCTCGAGTACCACCGTGGCGTGTACACCACGCAGGCCGCCCATAAGAGCAACCTGAGAACCAGCGAGACGACCACGCTGAACGCCGAGGCGCTGGCATCGCTGGCATGGCTCGACGGAGCGAAGTATCCCGCCGACGTGCTGACCGAGAACTGGAAGAAGATCACCTTTAACGGATTCCATGACCTGGCCGCTGGCTCTGGCATCGCGGTCATCTACCGCGACGCGCAGAAGGACTTCACAGAGGTTGAGAATGCCAACCGGAACATTCTTTCTACGGCGCTCGATGTAGTCGACGCAAGGATCGACACGCGCACCAAGGGAAATACGCCCATCGTGGTCTTCAATCCCCTCGCTTGGCCTCGCACGGAGACGGTCATGCTCAAGGTACAGCTTGCAGAAACGGCCAGCGGTGTGCAGATTTTGGACGGAAAGAACCGGCCTCTGCTCACGCAGGTCCTCGCCGAGGACAGTAGAACGCATGAGTTCACCGTGCTTGCACGGGTGGAGGACGTTCCGGCGCTTGGATACACTGTGATGCACGCGCAGGCGGGACCGCAGAACAGCGGGACAACAGGCGATGTGCGCCTGCAACAGACGCCGGCTTCCTACCTGCTCAGCAACTCGCGGCTGCAATTTGCCGTGGACAAGCAGACCGGCTGCATCACCAGCCTTACCGCAGGAGCGCAAGGTAAGCCGACAGAATACCTGGCGGCCGGAGGCTGCGGGAACCAGCTGCAGACGTTCGCCGACAACCCGAAGCAGTACGACGCTTGGAACATCGATCCAGGCACGCTGGACGGGACCATGACGCCGATCTCTTCAGTTGCTTCGATTGCGGTGCTGGTCGATGGCCCGCTGCGGAAGACCATCCGGATTACGCGAAAATGGCAGTCCTCGCAGTTCACCCAGGACGTCTCACTCGATTCGGGTGCGGACGCGATCCGCGTCGACAACGACGTGGAGTGGCATGAGACCCATGTGCTGCTCAAGGCCGCCTTCCCGCTTGCGCACACGGCACCGAAAGCCACCTACGAGATCCCCTTCGGCTCGATCGAACGTCCGACCACGCGCAACAACTCCTGGGAGAAGGCCCAGTTCGAGGTGCCTGCCCTGCGCTGGGCTGACCTTGGCGACGAGCAGGCCGGAGTCTCCATCCTGAACGAGTCGAAGTACGGCTATGACGCTGCCGGCAACACCCTCCGCATGACGCTGCTCCGCTCTCCCGTGTGGCCGGATCCTGATGCCGACCGGGGGCATCAACACTTCACCTACGCGATCTACCCGCACACCGGAACCTGGAAGCAGGCCCAGACCATGCATCGCGGCTACGAACTCAACACGCCTCTCACCGCCATGCAGGTAGCTCCGCACACCGGCTCTCTGCCCGCGACGCACTCCTTCGCTTCGGTCGACAATCCCAACGTCACCCTCACCGCCGTCAAGAAGGCCGAGGACGCCGACGCGCTCGTCTTCCGTATGTTCGAGTGGGCGGGCACCCCGTCCGAGATCAAGCTGCACATCCCACCGGGCGCGCAGTACGCCACGGCAAGCAATCTGATGGAAAAGGTGGAAGGGCCGCACCTTCCGGTAGCCGGAGACACCGTCGCTCTGCCCATCAAGCCGTACGAGATCCTGACCGTGCAGGTCTTTTATCCCACGCAGCGGCAGTAAACGCCTACGCGACGCCGGCGATCGCCACCAGTTCCGGCGTCGCCTCAACCGTTCGCTTCAGCTGCCCGCAGGCCGCATAGATGTCTCGCCCACGCGGTCGGCGGGTGAAGGTGGGGATGCCGCCCTCGACCAGCAGCTTGTGAAAGCGGTCCGCGGTCTCCTGCGTGGGCTGCCGATAGGCGACGCCCGGCCCTGGGTTCCAGACGATCAGGTTCACCTTCGCCCGCATGCCTTTGAGCAGTGCGAGAACTTCGCGCGCGTGCTCCGGCTGGTCGTTGACGCCGCCCAGCAGCACGTACTCGAAGGTGACGTACTCGCGCTTGCCAAACGGGATGGAACGCACGGCCTCGAGCAGCGAGGCGATGTTCCACTTGCGCGTAATGGGCATGATCTCAGCCCGAATCGCATCGTTCGACGCGTTCAGGCTAAGCGCCAGGTGGGGCCGGATCTCTTCGCCGGCAAAGCGCCGGATCGCGGGCTCGATGCCGCTGGTCGA
>CAXTQE010000006.1:10243-16423 GCA_964246225.1 uncultured Acidobacteriaceae bacterium
CGCTTGTAGTCGCGGCGCTGACCGTCGTCCGGCTCAAGCGCATCGTCCTCGGGCAGATCGCCATCGGGCATCCAGACCGTCTCGACCGTCTCGCCATCGGAGAGCCGGACAAGGTAGCGCTCAGTGCCGTCGACCGACCGCGCCGTCTGCGCAAGTTCCGGCAGCCCAACCTCGTAGCCCGCACTCCGCAGCACCTCGCGCATGGCGACAGGCAGGGCAGTCATCTCGTCGATCGACCGGGCCCCCTGCTTGTAGAGAGCCTCCGCCAGTTGCGCGACGCGGTACGTCTGCTGGCCCAGTTCCTCCACCAGCTCCCGCAACTCCGCTCTGGTCGACCCAAACAACGCCCTGGCTCGAGGGTATGCGTCCATCTCTCCAGTTTACGCCGCTGAACCCTGCGACAGCCCCGCTGAACCCCGCGACAGCCCCATATGAAAGAATAGGGATGCAAGGAGTCGCATGTCCGCAACGCTGGTTTCCCCCGATCCGCAGGTCTCCTCTTCCCCTGAGCCGCACCCCGCGCGCAACATTCGCCGTACCGTCCTCCCCAACGGCATGCTTGTCCTCACCGAGTCCATGCCGCACATGCGTTCCGTTTCAATGGGCGCCTGGATCGACTCCGGTTCGCGCGACGAGCCGGCCGAGGAAAACGGGCTGTCGCACTTTGTCGAGCACATGGTCTTCAAGGGGACGACGACGCGCTCGGCACAGGACATCGCCCGCGAGGTCGATTCCATTGGCGGCAATCTCGACGCCTTTACCGGCAAGGAAGCGGTCTGCTTCAACATCAAGGTGCTGGACGAGAACATGCCTCCGGCGCTCGACGTACTGTCCGATCTGGTGCTACATCCCAAGTTTTCGACCAGCGATCTCGAACGCGAGCAGGGCGTGATCCTCGAAGAGATCAAGATGGACGAGGACAACCCGGACTACCTGGTGCACGAGACGTTCACGCAGAACTTCTGGAAGAACCATCCGCTGGGCCGGCCGATTCTTGGAACCGTCAAGACAGTCTCTTCGTTTAACCAGGCGATCGTGTTCGATCACCATCAGCGGCGCTTTACGCCGGAAAATATGGTCTTTTCAGCCGCCGGACACCTCAACCATGACCACTTTGTAGCCGAGGTGGAAGCGCGGTTCGGCTCGCTCGCACCGGCCGGCGTGAAGGCGACGGAGACCGAGACGCATCCCGTAACCACGCCGCACATCACGCTCAAGAAGAAGCGCTCGCTTGAGCAGGTGCAGATGTGCCTAGGCATGCCTGCGCCTCCGGTCAACGATCCCGATCGCTTCTCCCTTTATCTCCTGAACTCGATGCTGGGCGGCGGCATGAGCTCGCGGCTGTTTGAGAGCATTCGCGAGAACGAGGGGCTGGTGTACTCGATCTATTCGGAATTGAGCCCTTTCCGCGACGCCGGTGCGCTTTCGGTCTACGCGGGCATGTCGCTCGACCGCACCGAACGCGTGCTTGAGCTAACGCTTGCCGAGTTCCGCCGCATGAAGGAGCAGGAGGTAACCGCGGCCGAGCTGAAGCGCGCCAAGGACCAGATGAAGTCGAACATCGTGCTCGGGCTTGAGAGTTCCGCCAGCCGGATGAACAATTTGGCGCGGCAGCAGATGTACTTTGGCCGGTTCTTCGCGGTGGACGAGGTGGTCCGGGAGATCGATCGCGTCACACCGAGCGACGTGCAGCGACTGGCAAACCAGCTGTTTCAGCCAGAGTTGATCGCGTTGACCCTGCTTGGCAACCTGGGCCCGATGAAGGTGAGCCGGAGCCAGCTGGCGTGCTGAGCCTCCCGCCCGCATGCCCCTTCCGTGGGCTTTCGCCGATTGGACCCAGCTGCTAAAGTTTTCGTGAACCTTTTCCGAGATAGGTCGTCAGAGGAAGTATGAAGAGCCAGATATTTCGAGTCACAGGTCGCGCCGAGGGTGTAAACCAAGCTGAAGACGAGGGCTTCACGCTGATCGAGCTGCTGATCGTCATGTCCGTCATCCTGATCCTGATGACGCTCGCCATTCCGCAGATGTTGAAGCTGCGCAAGCAGGCCAATGAGACCTCCGCGGTCCAGTCCGTGCGCACCATCGGCAACGCTGAGCTGCAGTACAACCAGGCCTACCCAGCCAACGGGTTTTCGTGTTCGCTCACTACGATGGGTGGCGCTCCCGGAACCGCACCCTCGGCCCAAACCGCTGAGGTGCTCTCTCCGGATCTGGCCGGAGGAAACAAGTCCGGCTACACGTTCAATGTGACCAACTGCACCAAGGTGACGGTCAACAACCAGGATATGTACACGGGGTACGAGGTGACAGCCGTCCCTATTTCGGTGGGCCGAACCGGCGACCGTGGCTACTGCATGGACGAGAATAACCTGATCAAGTTCGACCCGGCCGGCGGCACCAACTGCACCCAGCCGCTGCAGTAACGATGAGCCGTGCGCGGTGGACGATGCTCGCTGTGCTGCTGGTTCGATCGGCATGCGCACAAGCTCCCTCATCTTCAGCCATTCTGAAGGCGGTGGATGCCCACTACAACCACCTGCGAAGCCTGCGCACGCGCTACACGGAGCGCTACACCGGCATGGGTCTCACCCGTGCCGAGTCCGGAACGCTGACCCTGAAGAAACCTGGCCGCATGCTTTGGGCGTATGACTCGCCGGCAGGCAAGGTGTTTGTGCTCGATGGGCACTTTGCCTGGTTCTACACTCCGGGAGATGCGCAGGCCCAGCGTATTCCGGCCAAACAAATGGACGACCTGCGCACACCCCTGCGCTTTCTGCTGGGCCACACGGAGCTTGCCAAAGAGCTCGACGGGATCAGCGTAGTTCCCGCTTCGCAGGGCTTCCGCATCTCCGGGGTGCCGAAGGGCATGGGGAATCGTATTCGGCAGATTACGCTCGAAGTGACACCGGCGGGAAGCATCCTGAAGATGACGCTGGAAGAAATCGACGGGGCGACGACCGCCTTCGCCTTCACCGATCAGCAGGAGAATATTCCGACTCGCGACGCCGATTTCACGTTTACTCCACCTCCTGGCGTGGGCATTGCGACGGGTGCGGCGCCGATTTAATCGGTTTGGGCGTAACCTTCCCGTAGCTGGCCCCGTCCATCGGGCATCCAGGCTAGTTTCGGTTCTCCAGGAGTTGACGATGATCCTCCGGCCGTTCACATCTCTGTCCCTTGCCCTGCTCCTGGCTCAACGTGCGATCAGTCAGGCTCCCGCGTTTCAGGCGGCCGATCTGCACCTGAGCCCACCCCGGACCTATCACTACTTCTCCGGAGGACTGCTGCACGAAGACCGCTACCTGCTGCACGAGGCCACCATCGTGGACATGATCGCAACGGCGTACGGCCTGGATCCCGAAAATATCCAAGGGGGGCCGCCATGGATTGAACGCGATCACTTCGACCTGGTCGCGAAGTCAGCGCCCGGCACGTCGAAGGCTTCGCTACGGCTAATGCTGCGTGCACTGCTGGTCGAGCGGTTCGGACTGGCTGTCGAGGACGGCGTCAAGCCGATGCCGGCCTTCGTTCTGAGCGTGGGCAAGGCAAAACCGAAGATCCGGGTGTCTGCGGGGGAAGGTACGTCCGACTGCGACGACAAGACGCCACCCGTGGCGGCCGGCGTGGTCACGCAGATTGTGGTCGCCTGCCGCAATATGACGATGGACACGTTTGCCCAGCAGCTTCACGGCATGGCGGGAGGCTACCTCAACAAGCCCGTCGTGAACGCGACGAACCTGCCGGGAACGTGGGATTTCGACGTGAAGTGGACCGGACGCGGACAGCTGGAGCAGGCGGGCAGCGAAGGCATTTCGATCTTCGACGCTGTGGACAAGCAGCTTGGCTTGAAGCTGGCGCTCGAGACCGCGCCTCGCCCCGTGGCGCTGGTGAAGCGGGTGAATCGCGTTCCCACCGCGAACCTTCCGGGTACCGAGAAGGTGCTGCCACCGCCTCCTCCGGCGCGCTTTGAAGTGGCCACAGTGAAGCCGAGTAAGCCCGGCGCGCAGTTCGATGGCAGGATCAACGGCGGCCAGGCCACGCTGACGGGAGCGACACTGCACTTCATGATGAGCTATGCGTGGGACCTGAATGAGAGCGACAGCGAGTCGCTCGTAGGGCCGAAGTGGCTGGATACAGATCACTTCGACATCCTGGCGAAGGCGGGTGCGCCTGTGCAGGGATTTGATTCGCCGAACGGCATGATCGATCCGAGCGAGTTGCAGGAGATGATGCGTGCGCTGCTGGTCGAACGCTTTCAGATCCAGAGCCACACGGAGGATCGCCCGGTAACCGCGTACACATTGCTGGCAACCAGCCCGAAGCTCCAGAAGGCCGACCCGAACAGCAGAACGGCGTGTAAAGAAGGGCCGGGAGCCGATGGCAAAGACCCGCGCGTGACCAGCCCCATCCTGAACCGGCTGGTCTCCTGCACCAACATGAACATGGACGAGATGGGCGACGAGCTTCGGCTGCTTGCCTCGGGGTTCATCTACAACAAGGTGCTGAACGGCACGAACCTGAAGGATCGCTACGATTTCACGCTGAGCTTTAGTTCTGTCAACCACATGGCAAACGCTGCAGCAGCTGGACCTGATGGCACGGCCTCCGATCCGAACGGAGCGCTCTCGGTCTTCGACGCGCTCAATCGCCAGCTTGGCCTGAAGCTCAAGAAAGAAAAGCGGCCGATGCCCGTGCTGGTGGTCGACCAGATCGAAGAAAAGCCCACCGAAAATTAGGTGGGCTCTGCTGTTGATTGCTGCCGACGCTAAAGCTTGACTGTGCCGTGTTCGCCGATCTTGGTATGGTCGCCAGTGACCGCGGCCGCCAAATATTTGACCCCCATGATGATCTTCGAGGACGAGGCCTGCCAGAACTGGGCTTCGGTGACATCGACCCGCATCACCGAGATGGCCGGATCGTCTTCTCCTCCGGGGAACCAGGCTTTGAACATGGGATTCCAGAGGTCGTGAATTTTGGCCTTGTCTTTACTTACCGTGGCGCGTCCCTTGGCAACAACATACTTGGAGTTGCTGGTGTCCGAGTAAAGAAGGCTGACGTGCGCGTCATTCTCTACCTCATGAATCTTGCCGGATTCGCCGCGGGTCAGAAACCAGACCGTGCCGTCGAACTCCGCATGCTGGGTCGCCATCGGCCGGCTGTCGAACGAACCGTCTCCTCCCGCCGTGGTCATCATGCAGATGTGAATATCCTTGATCAGTTCGCCGATCTTCTTGCGGCCTTCGTCCCCACTGAGTGCCACTTCCTCGCTCATAGTTCCTCCACTGCAAATCAGATGCGCCACGCTGGCCCTCGGTAGCCGAAGTAAGATAAGACCGTGACCGAGACCTTTCCTCAGCAGCTTTCCACCGATGAGTTCCTTGCCGCCGTCCATGCGCTTTCGCCCCGCGTTGCCGTCTTCGATTGCGACGGGACACTCTGGTCGGGCGATGCCGGCTCAACGTTTATGCGCTGGACAGTCGAGACAGGGCTGGTTTCGCCGGAGCGGATCGCGTGGCTGGATGGCCAGTACCAGGGGTACCTTGCCGGTCAGGTCTCCGAGCTGGCCATCTGCGGCGAGATGGTGCAGGTCTACGCCGGTTTGCGTGAGCAGGAGCTGCGCGCGGCCGCCGCGACGTTCTTCCGCATGCAGATCGAGCCGAACATCTTTCCGGAGCTGCGGCAGCTGATCGGAACGCTCCAGGAGGCGGGTACGGACATCTGGGCGGTCAGCTCGACCAACGACTGGGTCATCGAAGAAGGCGTACAGCGCTTTGGCATCGCTCCAAACCGGGTTCTCTCGGCCCGCGTCCACGTCGTCGACGGGCTGATTACCGATCGCCTGATCGACGTCCCCACCGACGAGGGCAAGGTGGCCGCCCTCCGGCGCGTGGGCCTGCCCTCCCCGGATGCTGTGTTTGGCAACTCCGTGCATGACGCTGCGATGCTGAGAATCGCGCGCCGGGCGTTCCCCGTCAATCCAACGCCCGCGTTGCTGGCAGAGAGTGCCACTGCCGGCTGGCCCATCTACTTCCCTGCCTCGGTGGCCGCACTCCGGTAAACCCGGCGATAGACGAAACTGGTTCGCGCGAAAACTTTCATGCATTCTTGGTAGACGTACATCGGCCATTGTCTACAATCGAGCCAGTCATCCAGCACGAATCATCCAGCACGATCAGCCAG
>CAXTQE010000006.1:16523-30632 GCA_964246225.1 uncultured Acidobacteriaceae bacterium
GTCGCCCTGAAAGATAAGCTGCTGGCCATGGCCGCGCTTTCGCAGCAGGCGCTTGAGTTTTCAGTCGAGGCCTACCTGAACCGCGACGTGGGCCTTTCTGCGCTGGTGCAGGAGATTGAAGCCGCCATCAACGCGGCCGAGACGTCGGTCGATGAGATGGCCTACGATCTGCTCGCCAAGGAACAGCCGATGGCCATCGATCTGCGCTTCATTCTCTCCGTCATCAAGATCAACGGCGACCTGGAGCGGATCGGAGACCAGTCGACCAACATCGCCTCGCGGGTGATTGCGCTGGGCGACCAGCCAAGCATCTCCCTGCCGATCGACCTCGAAACAATGGGCTACAAGGTGGGCGTGATGATTCGCCGCGCGATCCAGGCGCTGCTTGAAGGCGACTGCAAGCTGGCCGATACGGTGCTCGACATGGACGATGAGATCGACGAGATGAATCGCAACATCCAGGCGGAGCTGGTGGAGGTCATGATGCAGCATCCGCATGTGGCCGAGCAATGCCTGAACACGATCATCATCAGCCGCAACCTGGAGCGCGCCGCCGACCATGCAACCAACATTGCCGAAGATGTAATTTTTTGGGTGCGGGGAAACGATGTGCGGCATAAATTCTCGATGTTGCCGCCGCACGAGGAGCGGACGCTGCCGGTGTAAGCTCACCGGGATCATGGCTTGACCCACGTTCACAGCGCGTCTACCCTGAAGGGAATGCGTCAGCTTACAAACACGATGGGTAGAAGCTGTTGTTGCGTTGCTGCGCGCTCCGCTTTGCCGCCTTCACGTCACCAACGTTGACCCGCAGCAAAGCCCAGCCGCCCACGACCTTCGTGGGCCTTTTCTTTTGCAGCAATCATCCAAAGCCTAAAGGAATCCGATGCCAGACGAGACCCTCGCCGCCCTGCCCGACACCCCTGTCGCGAAAGAAGTGAAAGAGACCAAAGCTCAGCGTTCCGAGCGCCTGAAGCTCGAAAAAAATCCCTGGGACGCCTGGGACGAGGTGCGCGAGTACGCAAAGCAGGGGCGGCAATCCGTCGCTCCGGAGTGGTCCGCGCTCTACTTCAAATGGTGGGGCATTTATACACAGGGCGACGGCATAGGCGCGACCGGCGGGGTAGGCGGTGAAGGTAAGGCGACCGAGTTCTTCATGATGCGGATCGGCCTGCCGAATGGTCTGCTCACCTCGCATCAGCTGCGCACCATCGCCGACATCACAAAGAAGCACGCACGCAACCTGGCCGATATTACGACGCGGCAAAACATCCAGCTGCACTGGCTGACCATCGCCGACCTGGTCGAGGTCACGGATCGACTAACCGAGATCGGCTTGTCTCCGAAGGGCGCGTGCGGCGATGTCGTGCGCAACGTCACCGGCTGTCCGCTGGCAGGGCTTGACCACCATGAGCTGGTCGATTCGAGTCCGCTGGCGGTGGAGATCGCTCACTTCCTGACGGCAAATCCGGAGTTCTACAACCTGCCGCGCAAGTTCAAAATCTCGGTCACCGGCTGCCCGCTGTGGTGCAGCTACCCGGAGATCAATGATGTCGCGCTCACGGCGATTCAGCGCGAGGTGAATGGACTTCTTGAAGTGGGCTACACGCTGCGGGTCGGTGGAGGGCTCTCGACCGAGCCGCACATGGCGGTGCGGATTCCGGCGTTTATTCCGCAGGACAAGGCTTTGGACGTGGTAACGGCCGTAGCGCGCATCTTCAAAGAGCAGTCGGAGCTGCGCGAGAACCGCACACGCGCGCGGATCAAGTATCTGTTCATGCGCCACGGCTGGACGGCGGAGACGATGCTCGAGGCGATCGAGGCCAAACTGGGCTACAAACTCGACCCCTCGCCGGTGGACGCCGATGTGATCCCAGGCGACATCTATCGCGACCACGTAGGAGTGACGCCGCAGAAACAGGAGGGGCTCTCAGCCGTGGGCGCGTCCGTGCTGCGCGGGCGGCTGACCGGCGACCAGCTGCAAGCGTTGGCGGATCTGGCAGACAAGCATGGCGATGGGCATCTGCGCGCCACCATCATGCAGAACATCGTGCTGGTCAACATCCGTAACGCGGAGGTGCGCGAGCTGCTTGCGGAGCTGAAGGCGCTCGACATCAACGTGGACGTATCGCCCTTCTGGCGCGGGGCGATCGCGTGCACGGGAACGGAGTTCTGCAAGCTGGCGATTACGGAAACCAAGGGTTTTGCGCGCTGGCTGGTGGACGAGATGCAGGGTCGGCTGCCAGGCTTCGACCAGCAAATTAAGCTGCATGTGACCGGCTGTACCAACTCCTGCGGCCAGCATTGGATCGCGGACATCGGCCTTGAAGGCAAGAAGCTCAAGAAGGACGGCAAGCTGGTGGATGCGTACTACTTCTGCGTGGGCGGGTCGGTCGGCAAGTATGCCGGGGCGGGGCGGACGCTGGGCTACAGGGCCCCGGCGGACGAGTGTCCGGAGGCCATCGAGCGGCTCCTGCGCGGATATCTGCTTGCCCGGCAGCCGGAGGAAGATCTGCGCGCCTACTTTGCCCGGACCAGCGACGACGAGCTGCGCGCGCAGCTGAATGGAACACCGATGGCGCCGGTGGAGCGAGATGCTCCGCCCGCGGGTGGAAGCCACGCCGTGGACGCCTGAAGAGCTGCGTCCACGGTACCTTCGGGGTCGTGGTGAAAATAAAGGAATGAGTGGTTCAAGTTTTTTGGAATAGTGTCGATAAGCAGGTTAGGGATCGGAGTGCGTGGAAGAGTTTTGCCGGTATGATTCTCTCCTCAGCATTTCATTCCAGGACCTTCACTGCCTATGCGACGTTGGCCGCTCATTCTGTTGCTCTTTCGAATGCTTTTGCTCTCACTTGCGCGCCCGTCCGTCGCCCAGACGGTTCCGTCGCCCTCTGGGCAGGAGATGGATCCGGAGTATGCGGCTCAGGTGAAAGAGTGGACCACCCGGCCGGAGTTCATGAGTCCGCTGGTCGACCATCTGCCCAAGTCGACAGCAGTTCCCTCTCCAAATGACGTGCTTGGCTACAATATCGGCGCGCCCAAAAAGCTGACTTACTACGCGGACGTGCAGCGGTACTACGCGGCCTTGGCAGCTAAATCGCCGCGGGTCAAAGTGTTACAGATCGGTAAGACGGAGGAGGGGCGCGAGTCGGAGATCATCTTCGTCGGCTCGGAGGAGTCGATCCGGAATCTTGACCGGACGCGGGCCAACCTGGCCAGGCTGGCCGATCCGCGTGGACTCACCGACGAGCAGGCAAAGCAGATCATCGTGACCACCAAGCACATCTATACGTTCTCGGGAGGACTGCACAGCGCGGAACTCGGCCCTCCCGAGATGCTGATGGAGCTCGCCTATCGGCTGGTGACGGAGGAGTCTCCGCTGATTCAGAAGATCCGTGACAACGTCCTCGTAGCCATCATGCCGGTCGCGGATCCCGACGGACGCGACCGCTCGATCGATTGGTACAACCGCTACAACATCGATGTGACGGACTACGAACAGATGTCCAGCGTCCCCTACTGGGGCAAATACACCAAGCATGACGACAATCGGGACATCAACTACGCCGGCCTGGCCAACCAGAACTTCCTCAAGTGGTACCTCGACTGGCATCCGCCCATCATCCACGACCTGCACGAATCGGTTCCCTTCCTGTATGCGTATAGCGGTCAAGCGCCGCAGAATCCGCTGTTCGACCCAATTGTTTACGCTGAGCTGCCCCTGTTCGCCAATTGGGACATGGCCCAGCTGACCAAGTACGGTATGCCCGGCGTCTGGAACCACGGCTACGTCGATGCCTGGTCGCCCGGATACGTCGCCATCATGGCCACCAACCACAACGGCCTGATGCGCTTCTATGAGATCTTCGGCAACGGCGGCGCCTCGACCATGAAGCGCACTGTCTCGTCGCCGTCCAACCCTGCCATCTCAGGCTTAGGAGGAAGCGGTCTCGGCGATCTGTCCAAGCGTCAGTGGTTTCGGCCCAATCCACCCTACAAGGAGGTCGTCTGGTCCATGCGCAATAACACCAACTACGCTGAGACCGGAGTCCTCACTTCTCTGCAGTTTGCCTCCGCGTTCCCTCAGGTGTTAGTCGAGAATTTCTACACTAAGAGCAAGAACTCGATCCACGCGGGCAGGACGGAGGCTCCGTATGGATTCGTTCTGCCGTCGGACCAGGAAGACATGACGCGCGTGCAGTTCGCCGTCCACATTCTGCGCATGCAGGGCATCGAGGTAGGACGGACGACCGCGGAGCTGAAGCTGAAGGACGGAACGTACCCTGCTGGATCGCTGGTGGTGAAGTGCGACCAGCCGTATGGACGTCTGGCAAAGACGCTGCTGGGCAAGCAGGTCGATCCGGATCCCGAGCTGATGACCTACGACGACAGCGCCTGGACGATGAGCCTGATGACGCACACAACGATCAAACCGACCACAGATGTTGCCGTGCTAACGGCTTCGGTCGAACCAGTGACGGAGTACGTAGCGGTCGGCAAGGTAAAGGAGCGGGCTGGAGCGCCGGTATATGCGATTCCGGATCATGGCTCACCGAACATGGTGACGCTTCGGTACGCCTTGAAAGATGTGCCCATCCAAATCGCCGAGACATCGTTCACTGCGGACGGGGCGACATTGCCGGCGGGAACATTTGTGGTTCCGGCGAGTGCGGGCGCTCAGCTGAAGACAGCGGCGAGTGGACTGGGGCTCGACGTACTGGCCCTGAGGCGCGCGCCCAAAGTGGCCGTGCACGAGGCGGTGTTGCCGCGGGTGGCTATGTTCAGCACATGGGCGGGAACCCAGGATGTGGGCTGGGTCCGCTATGCCTTCGACCAGTACAAAGTGCCGTACGAGCTGATCTTCAAGGAACGAGTCCTCAAAGGGAACTTGCGCGCGGACTACGACCTGATCCTGGTGCCCAACCAGATGCGCACGGCCAAAGCGCTGGTAACGGACATTCCCAAGGGCAAGATTCCCCTGGCCTACACCAAGACGAGCCAGTTCAAGTTTCTGGGAGATTACGGCTCGTCTGAAGACATCACGGGCGGCATGGGCGCAGCCGGGGTGGCCGAGCTGCAGAAGTTTACGGAGAGTGGTGGCTTGTTGGTAACTCTAGGAACATCGAGCGCGTTGCCCGCGGATTTTGGGATTACGCCGAAGATCGACGCGGGCACGACGACCTCGAAGTTCTATGCCCCAGGTCCGATCGTGGAGGCGGAAATTGCGGCTCCCTCCAACCCGATCTTCTACGGGTACTCGAGCAAGACCATCCCGGTCCGCTATGCGAATGGACCGTTGCTGCGCATGGATGCGGAGTTGGACAAGCAGGACGTGCTGATGCGGTATCCGGGTGGAGACAAGGCCGTGCTGAGCGGGCTAATGAACGGTGCCGACGAGATCAAGGGAAGGGCGGCAGTGGTAGTGACTCCGGTGGGAGAGGGTGAGGCCGTACTATTCACAACGAATCCGGTCTGGCGCTGGCAGAATGTCGGAGAGTTCAGGATGATGTTCAACACAATTCTGAACTACCGGAATCTGAGGCCGAAAGAAGCGCAGAGCAGTTCAATAAAGGCCGGTTACTAACGCTTGCAGCGCAGAGCTTCCGGATGCGCCTGCCACGTTACGTCGGCTACGATCGCCTCGACCAAGGGATCAGCTTGGCTTCCGCGTCAACACCGACGTGCAGGCGGTCATAGGTTTGCTTCCCATGCCGTGTCCAAGTCTTCTCCTTGCAAGGTCAATCCATGTACGATGAATCAACCATGAAGCTCCTTTCCGCGCTGCTCGTCGTTACCGCCTCCTCCACGCTCGCCCAGACCACGCGCCCTGCGGTCCATCACGCCACCGGTGCAAGCAGTTCCGCAGCCTCATCCGCGTCGGCCTGCGCCAAATTGCCTGACCTCTCTTCTAAGATTCCAGCTTTGCCTGCAGGCGCATCCTGTCCAAAACCCCTCTACACTCTCGAGCCGCCAACAGTAAGGTTGGCCTACGCCTCCCCGCTTGAAGGGCCAGACCTCCGCGAACAACTCGGCATCGAAAGCTCCTCCATCTCACTCGACTTTGTCGACATTAAGGCCGGGACAGGCGAGCTCGTCGCTCCGCACAAATGGATGAGCATCCACTACACCGGCTATCTGGTAGACGGCACAAAGTTTGATTCCTCGGTCGATCGGGGTGAACCCATCGATATCGCCTACGGTGCCCACCAGGTGATCCTGGGCTGGGACACCGGTTTCGGCGGCATGCGTGTCGGTGGCAAGCGCCGCCTGTTCATTCCGTACCAACTCGCCTACGGCCCGAACCAGCACCAGACCATTCCACCGAAGTCCATGCTTATCTTCGACGTGGAGTTGATGAAAGTGTCCGACACTGCGCCGCCGGCGAAAACTCCAACTCAGCCATCGCACTCAAGTCCGCAGTCCACACCATCCTCCGTCCCTCAATCTTCCACCAAGCCAACCACCACGCCCGGTTCCGGCACAGCGCCTGCTCCAGACGGGACAAAACCGGCCCCGGCAACGCCCTCCACCGACCCCACCAAGCCGACCGCCGCTCCGCCGCCTTTGTCGAAGCCTTAGCAGGCCGGGGATCATCTGAATCGTATGCTCGACAGGCTCAAGCCGCTCGCCCCCTACCTACGGCGCTACTGGAAGCACTTCGCGTGGGGTGGAGTCGCCGTTCTCTGCTACAACGGTCTCCGCGCTTTGGTACCCATCGTAGTAGGCGACGCCGTGGATGACATGAAGCACGGTGTGGACCAGCAGAAGATCCTATTCCACGCGCTGCGACTGCTAGCGGTCGCCTTCGGCTCGGCCGTCTTTCTCTATGTCGAGCGGCAGGTCATTATCGGAGCCTCGCGAGAGATTGAGTTCGATCTCCGTAATGATCTCTTCGCCAATCTCGAGCGACAGTCGGCCAGCTTCTTCCATACACACCGCACCGGCGATATTATGGCGCGCTCGACCAACGACCTCAGCGCCGTTCGCCAACTACTTGGCCCGGCGATCCTCTACTCGGCCAACGCTCTCTTCTTCACCGCCGCTGCCCTGCCCGTGATGTACCGGATCAGTCCCCATCTCCTCCTTTGGGCTTTCGTGCCGCTGCCAATTGCCTCGGTGCTCGTGCAACAGTTCGGCGCACGGATTCATAGGCGCTTCGAACGCATTCAGGCCATGTTTTCGGACATCTCCGCCAAAGCGCAGGAAAACTTCTCCGGAGCGCGTCTCATCCGGGCGTTCGCCCAGGAACAGGCCGAAGTCGCTTCGTTTGAAGCCGCCAACCTCGAATACATCTCCCGCTCCCTGCATCTGGTCCGCTTGATGGCCATGCTGTGGCCCACGCTTGAGTTTGTCCTTGGACTCTCGATCATGATTACGCTTCTGATCGGCGGCCATGAGGTGGTGCATCATGGCATCTCGGTAGGACAATTTGCCGAGTTCATGGTCTACATGGTCCAACTTACCTGGCCCATGATCGCCATTGGCTGGGTTGTCAACCTCTTCCAGCGCGGCACAGCCAGCATCGTGCGCATCGACGAGTTGCTGCGTGCCGAGCCGTCGATTGAAACCAACCCGCACCTTTCCCTGTCCGAGCAAAGCTCTCCCGACCTGTCCAGTTCCTTGGGGGCAGAAAGCGAGGCTCCTGTACTTATCCCGGCAGGTTTGCAGGGGGACGTGGAATTTCGCAATCTCACCTTCTCTTACGAGACTGGCCCTGCCGTTCTGCACGACATTAACCTTCACATTCCCGCTGGATCCTCGCTCGCAATCGTCGGGCCGACTGGTTCCGGTAAGTCGACCCTCATCAATCTCATTCCCCGGCTCTACGACGCCGCACCCGGCATGGTGCTGATCGATGGCGTTCCAATTCGCGACTGGTCGCTCGAACAACTTCGTGTAAAGACCGGCATGGTTCCCCAGGAGACCTTTCTCTTCTCCGATTCCATCGCCCGCAATGTCAGCTTCGGAGCTCCTCACGCCTCCCTGCAAGCGATCGAAGACGCTGCTTCCATCGCCCATATCCGGACCGAGATCCTCGAGTTCCCCCGGGGTTTTGAGACCCTGGTCGGCGAGCGAGGCATTACTCTCTCCGGCGGCCAGAAGCAACGCACTGCCATTGCTCGCGCCATCCTGCGCAACCCACGCATTTTAATCCTCGACGACGCTCTCGCCAGTGTCGACACCTACACGGAAGAGCAGATTCTCTCCGGGCTCAAGCGCATCATGGAAGGTCGTACCACCATCCTTATCTCACATCGCACCAGCACGGCCCGAAGTGCGGATCAGATCGCCGTCCTAGTCGAAGGTCATATCGTCGAAGTCGGAACGCATGACGAGCTACTCTCCGGCCAGGGCTATTACAAACGACTTCACGAAAAGCAGCAGCTCGAGGAAGAACTGGCCGTCGCCCAATAATGCGTTTCCCATAGAGTAAGAGGCTACGCTTATGCGTGAAACAGCGTTGCTGCTGCTCTGAGCGGATACGGTCGCAATCCCTGCACGATGCCTCTTTCTACCTTCGGCTCTCCCCTGGAGAGTACCCAGGCGTCGCGCACCCGGCTGACATAACTCATAACGTCATCCAGCCCTTCCGTCGATTCACACTGCGACGCTTCGAGCGTCAACGTAAACATCGCGGCGTAAAAGTCCGACAGAGACACAGCCGCGCTTCTGCCCAATTCGGTCCGAAGCGTCGCCTGCAGGTACGTCAGGATGTTCGTTACCTTCTTTACTTCCATCACCCGACCGATCCGATCGTCCTCCCTAATACACTGCTTCGCGCGCGAGAGCGAAAGCAATGCGGCTTCGTAAAGCACCGCCACAGGCTCCTTGACCCTCGATTCGACCCCGGTGTGCTGCAAGCTTATGCCTTCCATTCACATTCTCCTTTCATTCGCTAACTGGAGACATGCATGTGAGTGACCACAACGCTCACCGGGGCGATTAGAAATGCCTAATCTGCACGTCGGCCAAGACATACCCTCACCTAAGCCCGCACCCGCTGCTTACTCCGCCACTCCCAGCACTTTCACCAGAACCCGTTTCGCTCGCTGCCCGTCAAATTCGGCATAGAACACCCGCTGCCAGGTCCCCAGGTCAAGTCGGCCCCGCGTCACAGGGAGTGTTGTCTCGTGGTGCAACAGCAGCGCTTTGAGGTGCGCGTCCGCGTTGTCCTCGCCCGTCCGGTGATGCTTGTACCCCGGCCAGCTCGGCGCCAGCTTTTCAAGCCAAGTGGAGATGTCCTCGATCAATCCATCCTCATTGTCGTTGACGTAGATTGCCGCCGTAATGTGCATTGGGGACACAAAGCAAAGCCCGTCCGCCACCCCGCTCCGCCGTACGATATCCTCCACTCGCTGCGTAATATGCACCATCTCGTACCGCTCCGCCGTTGTAAAAGTCAGGTACTCCGTATGTGCTTTCATGGACCCTCTAGAGCGCATTAGACGCTGTCTCGGACAGCCACGGACGGCCGCTGGACTACTCTCAACCCATGCACCTCTATCTGGCCACGACTAACCCCGGTAAGCTCCGCGACTTCTCCCACGCTGGCACCATTGACCACATCTTTAGCCCGCTTCCTGGTCTCGACAGCCTCCCCGTCCCCGATGAGACCGCTGACACCTTTGAAGGCAATGCTCGCCTGAAAGCTGTTGCCTACTCACTCACGCGGCCCGATCTTCTCGTCCTCGCCGACGACTCCGGCCTTGAGGTCGATGCACTCCAGGGCGGCCCCGGCGTGCGCAGCGCCCGCTTCGCCGACGACCAGGGCTTCCGCACCGGTCGCCCACTCCCTCCCGACCAGCGCAACAATCTCTGCCTTCTGGACGCCCTCGCCAGCACCCCCGAGGATCGCCGCGGCGCACGATACCGCTGCGTTCTGGCCCTCGCCCGCAGCGGTGAAATCCTCGCCACCACGGCCGGCTCGGTAGAAGGCGAGATCCTCGCGGTTCCCCGCGGCTCCGGCGGCTTCGGCTACGACCCGCTCTTCTTCCTTCCCGACGAGGGCCTTACCATGGCAGAGCTCGCCCTGGCGGACCGCAACCGGCACAGCCACCGCGCTCGCGCGCTTGCCGCGCTGCTCGACAAAATCAACAACAACGGCCTGCTTCGGTCGCAGTAGTCTAAAATCGCACAAACTTGTCGATAACCGCACAGAATCCGCCTCGATGCATTGACGCTCTTCTTCTCACAGCGGAATAATCAGATGCCGTAGTAGATCAATCTCCGCAGGAGCATTCATGGCCGCCGCCGCACCCGTAGCCCCTCCCGATCTGGCCTCCTCTCGCGGAGTGCAGCCTTTGCGCGCCGGCCAGGGCCACTCCTTCCTCTGGCGCCGCCTTCATTCCCTTTCCGGCATCGTCCCCATCGGCGCCTTCCTCGTCGAGCACATCGTCTCGAACTTCGAAGCCCTCAACGGCCCCCTCGCCTACGCCCAGCAGGTCAAGTTCCTCAACGGCCTGCCGCTGGTCCGCGTTCTCGAGTGGGCGTTCATCTTCATTCCGCTGCTGTTCCACGCCGGCTACGGACTGTTCATCACCTTCCGCGGACGCGCCAACGTGAATGTCTATCCCTGGGCCTCCAACTGGATGTACATCACGCAGCGCGTCACCGGCATCATCGCGCTGGCCTACATCATTCAGCATGTCTGGCGTCAACGCTTCTCCGGAGTCAGCCTGCCCGAGCACCCCGGCGGCGCCTTCCATAAGGTCCAGGTTGAGCTCTCAAATCCCTGGATGCTCGCCATCTACGTCATCGCCATGGTCGCCACCTGCTGGCACTTCGCCTATGGCATCTGGCTCTTCGCGGTCAAATGGGGCATCACCCCCGGCGACCGCGCCCGCAAACGCTTCGGCTACATCTGCGCCGCGGTTGGTACCGGTCTCTGTGCCCTCGGACTCGCCGGGATGTGGGCCTTCGTCAGCCCCAAATACGCCAATGCTCCCGCTGATGTGATGCCCGAGCAGCCCGCCGGCGTCGTGCTTCCCGCACCAAGCATCGCTCCACCAAACTCAACGAATCCGTCCCAGCCAGGGACCGTCGCTCCCCGGTAGCGTTGTCTTCGCGCTCCACTCATAGTCGCTTCAGTTCGAGGTAAGGCAATGGCAACTACACCCCGCATCATCGTCGTAGGAGGAGGCCTGGCCGGTCTCTCCTCCGTCATCAAGATCGCCGAAGCCGGCGGCAAGGTCGACCTGTTCTCGATCGTCCCCGTCAAACGCTCCCACTCCGTCTGCGCCCAGGGAGGCATCAACGCCGCCAAGGATCTCAAAGGCGAAGGCGACTCCGTCCTCAAGCACTTCGACGACACCGTCTATGGCGGTGACTTCCTCGCCAATCAGACCCCGGTCAAGAACATGACCGCGCAGGGCCCCGCCATTATCGACCTGCTCGACCGCATGGGCGTCCCCTTCAACCGCACGCCCGAAGGCCTGCTCGATTTCCGCCGCTTCGGAGGCACGCTCTACCAGCGCACTGCCTTCGCCGGAGCCACCACCGGCCAGCAGCTTCTCTACGGCCTGGACGAGCAGGTCCGCCGCCACGAGTCCGAAGGCCGCGTCACCAAGTATGAAGGCTGGGAGTTCCTCTCTGCCGTCCTCGATGACAACGGCGTCTGCCGCGGCATCTCCGCCATGGACCTCCGCAATATGGAAGTCCGGACGTTCCCAGCAGACGCAATCATTATCTGTACCGGGGGCAACGGAGCCATCTTCGGCAAATCCACCAACTCCGTCGTGTGCACCGGCTCCGCCCAGTCCGCCCTCTACCAGCAAGGCGCCTTCTACGCCAACGGCGAGTTCATCCAGGTGCACCCCACCGCCATCCCCGGCGAGGATAAGCTCCGCCTCATGTCCGAGTCCGCCCGCGGCGAAGGTGGCCGCGTCTGGGTTCCCCGCGATCGCAGCGAGAAGCGTGCAGCCCGCTCCATCCCCGAAGCCGACCGCTACTACTTCCTCGAAGAACGCTATCCCAAGTATGGCAACCTGGTCCCCCGTGACATCGCCACCCGCGAGATCTTCAAGATTGTCTACGAGGACAACATGGGCATCGACGGGCAGCCGATGGTCTACCTCGACCTGACTCACCTTCCCGCCGCCCGCCTCAACAAGCTCGAGGGCATCCTCGAGATCTACGAAAAATTCGTCGGCGACGACCCGCGCGAAGTTCCCATGAAGATCTTCCCCGGAGTTCACTACACCATGGGCGGCCTCTGGGTCGACCTCGAACAGCAGACCAACATCCCCGGAATCTTCGCCGCCGGCGAGGCCGACTACTCGATCCACGGAGCCAACCGTCTCGGCGCAAACTCCCTCCTCTCCTGCATCTACGCCGGCCTCCTCGCCGGCCCCAACGCGCTGGCCTATGCCAAAGCCCTTGCACCCCAGACCGGCGACGGTGGCCACTCCGCCGAGCTCAAGCGCCAGCTCGACAAGAACCAGGTTCTGCTCGCCTCCACCGGCACGGAAAATCCCTTCAAGCTTTGGCGTGAACTCGGCGAAACTATGACCAAGCACGCCACCATCGTTCGCTACAACGCCGGCCTAGACGAAGCGGACGCCAAGCTGGTTGAACTCCTGGCCCGCTACAAACACATCAATCTCTCCGATAAGAGCCAGTGGGCCAACACCAGCTTCGCCTTCACCCGCCAGCTGTACAACATGCTTGAGCTTGCCCGCGTCATCGTCCAGGGAGCTCGTTGCCGCGACGAATCCCGCGGTGCCCACTATAAACCGGACTTCCCCAACCGCAACGACGAACAGTTCCTCAAGACCACCAAAGCCACCTTCGTCGACCAGGCCCCAAGTATTACCTATGAAGACGTGGACACCAGCTGGATCAAGCCTCGGCCCCGCGTCTACACCGCTACAGCTTAGTTCGGAGGCAAGACAGAACGCTTCCTCGCCAGATGCCATCGTATGGTCACCATGCAAATCGACCCCAGACTTACGTTGGCTATCTACATCGGCGGACCGATCATCTTCATCGCGGTCCTTGTTTTTATCTTCATATATACGCGCAACCTGAAGACCAGACAGGCAACGTTGGCCGCCAAGGGTCGCGTGCCGGTCAGTAAAGAAGAAGGCATCGCCATCGCGACCAACACCAGGAAGCGCTAAGTTCCTCGGTTCTCGTCCGTCATGGTGAAGCTGAAAAACCAGCCTTGGATCGGCTCTCCTCCGCCGTATCCAAGTCACACTCAAGGGGCAACACCATGGCCACAGCCACAATGCCGACACCGACGACCACCGCGGCCGCCCAACGCACCAACACCCGCACCATCAAGGTCGAGATCAAGCGTCAAGCCACACCCGAGGCCCCGGCGCGTACGGAAAAGTTTGAGATCCCCTACCGCCCAGGCATGAATATCACCTCCGTCCTCGGAGAGATTGCCGCCGAACCCATGACCGCGGACGGCCAGCAAACCACCGCCATCGCCTATGATGCGAACTGCCTTGAAGAAATCTGCGGCTCCTGCGCCATGCTTATCAACGGCAAGGCTCGTATGGCCTGCTCCGCTCTTGTTGACAAGCTGCGAGAGGGAGATGAAACTATCACCCTTGCCCCACTTTCGAAGTTCGCCGTCGTCCGCGACCTAGCCGTAGATCGTTCCGTTCTCTTCAAAAACCTCAAGGCCGTCAAAGCCTGGGTCCCGATCGACGGCACCTACGACCTCGGCCCAGCCCCCCGCCAGTTCCCCCAGATCCAGGAGGAGCGCTACCCTCTTTCCAACTGCATCTCTTGCACCATCTGCATGGAGGTCTGCCCGCAGTTCAACGACTCAACCAACTTTGTAGGCGCAGCCACCATCGCGCAGGTCAAGCTGTTCAACATGGACCCTGCCGGCGCTGTGCTCAAATCCGAACGCCTCCGTGCCCTGGCCGGCGATGGCGGCGTACAGGAGTGCGGCATGGCCCAAAACTGCGTCGCCGCCTGCCCCAAGCAGCTTCCCCTGATCGAAGCGATTTCGGACGTTAGCCGTGATGTGGTCTTCCAGCAGGTAAAGGACTTGTTCGCCCGCTGACTAACGACCATACCTGAACAAGAAGTCCCCCCCCCCACGGCGGGCCGGGGAGGTGTGGCAGTGGTTAGTTTGTGAGTATTAAGAAT
>CAXTQE010000006.1:30642-48241 GCA_964246225.1 uncultured Acidobacteriaceae bacterium
CCCCACAACCCCCCAACCCTCCCCCACACCCCCCCCCTCTCAGGGCGGGACTTCTCGTTTCCGTTGTGCTTACTTTGTGAAAATACTGCTTCCCGGAATTTTTGTCTCATCCGACGTAATACGGTTCTCAGCGCGCTTGGCGCTCTCCATTGCGTCCTTGTTCAGTCTGCTCTCGTCTGACTCTTCTCCGGTCGACTCAATCGCCTCATGTGAAGGCCGTCCGGGGATCTTTGTTGCGTCCAGTCCTTGTGCCATGGTGCACCTCTTTCTACCTGGATGGTTCCCCATCCATACAAGTTGTCCCAACTACGAGTTACTTCTTTGCCAGCACCGAGATCTTGTGAATCTGCGGCGGCTCCGTAAACAGTTCGCTCGCCTTCGCCATCAGCGCTTTCGCAATCTCTCCGTTCAGGTGAGCCTCCCGTGCAGCTTCGGTATCAAAGGTGTCGAAGATGCTGTACGCCCCGTCATCTTCCTTGATCGCAAACCAGGCGACCGTTCCTTGCTCATCCTTTGCCATCGTGGCACCCTGCATCAAAAAAGCTTCCACCTCGGCCTCTTTGCCCGGCTTGGCCTTCATTCGTCCGTACAACGCTAGCTTGCTCATCGTGAACCCTCCACAGAGTGAGATGCACAGCCGCACCTTCGTACCCGGCTTTGCTCGCTTCCTTCCCTTGGAATAGTCTTAATCCGTGATGATGCGTTCCATTTTCGCCCTTCCGTTCGCCGTTTCCCTGCTGACGACCGGTCAGTCTGTCGCCCAGACCTCCACGCCTCCAGCCTTACCGGACGCTCCGGGCGCCGTCGCTGCACCCAAGCCCTCACCCGTACCTACCGGACCGACCGTGGTCGTCGATACCTCGATGGGACGCCTTACCTGCAAGCTCTTTGACAAGGAGGCTCCTGTCGCCTCGGCTAACTTCATCGGCCTCGCCGACGGCACCAAGGACTGGACCGACCCCGTCACCCAGCAGAAAGTCCACGGCAAGTCCTATTACAACGGCACCACCTTCCACCGCGTGATCCCCGGCTTCATGATCCAGGGCGGAGACCGCCGCGGCGACGGCACCGGGGACGCAGGCTATTACTTCGACAACGAAAGCGATCCTGGCCTCACCTTCGACGTTCCCGGCCGTCTCGCCATGGCCAACGCAGGCCCCAACACCAACGGCACCCAGTTCTTCATCACGGAGCTGCCCCAGCCCGACCTCGACGGCAAGTACACCATCTTCGGCCAATGCGACGCGCATACCATCCTGCTCGTTGCTACCATCGCCCGTGTCGACCGCGACCGAAACGATAAACCCTCTACGCCGGTCACAATCGACAAGGTCAGCATCGTGCGCGAGGGGCAGTCCATGCCCGCGCTTCCTCCGCAACCGGCCGCTGCTCCCATACCGGCGTCCCCTGCCGCCGCCCCCAGCGACACCCCGCTCGCGCCGCCGCCCCTGACGCCGAAATCGACGCGCTAATCCGGTCGAAACACTTCCGCAGGCCTCTCCGGCGCATCGAACCAACGTCACCTCACGCATCTACAACCAGTAAGGAGCAACCTGTATTATGCCCACCAAGCCCGGCACCTATGCCACGTTCAAGACAAGCGAAGGCACCATCACCTGCGAGCTCTTCGAGGCCGACGCACCCAACACGGTCAAAAATTTCATCGATCTCGCGGAAGGATCGCGCGAGTGGAACTCCCGCTCCAAGAAGGGCGACAAGCTCTACGATGGAAGCATCTTCCATCGCGTCATCCCTCAATTCATGATCCAGGGCGGCGACCCCGAGGGCACCGGCATGGGCGGTCCCGGCTACAAGTTTGCCGATGAGACCAAGGGCAGCACGCACAGCTTCAAGCAGCCCGGCAAACTCGCCATGGCTAACTCCGGCCCCAATACCAACGGCAGTCAGTTCTTCATCACCGTTACGGACACCAGCTGGCTCACCGGCAAGCACACCATCTTCGGCGAAGTTGTCGAAGGCTACGACGTTGTCGAGAAGATCAGCAAGCTTCCTCGCGATGGCCAGGACCGTCCCAAAACTCCGGTGGTGCTTGAGTCAGTGACCGTTGAACGCGTCTAGTAATCTTGCAATACGGAGAAGCCCGAGCCTGGTCTCGGGCTTTTCTTTGCTCGCGACTTACTAACCGGCAACTGCAGCGCTTGCGTCTCCTAATAAGTTCGAATCTGACGCCTTTACACTTCTTATTTGCAGAACTTAGTTCTGCTCTAGGCCACTTGAACTATTTATTCAGGAAAATACCCGTCACAAATACCGGCTTCGTCCGATCGCCACGCTCCAGGGCTTGCACCAAGTAGTCCTGATTATGATTAAACGCGTGCGCCAGGGAAACCACCGCGTGGGACAAGGGAGCGCCGCTCTCACCGGGCTTCTCCGGTCCGTAAGCAAAGCAGGGAAACATCGCCACGTCAACCGTCATCAGCACCAGAGCACACCCCGTGGCAATAGTAAGTGACTTACTATAGAACCGTGCACTTAGAAGCAGGCCGAGCACCAGGCTAAGTTGCAGAAGCCTCGATCCTGGATCCGAAATACCCAGGAACGACACCGGAGCTAGGAGGTAGAGCGGAAGCAACGCAATAACACCTACCCATAAGAAGCGCTCCTTCGTCTTCTGCAACAACGATCCTCGCAGCACAGAAAAAGTGCACCAGGCAACCGCAAGAGCAAGTGCTAGGTTCAATCCGAAGAGAAGCATAAATCCGCTCCTACCCACCCAGGCGACTAACTCCGACCTTCCCAAATACGTCGGATTCACAAAGCCCAGCGACTTCAGATACGAGTTCCCCTTGAACGCCCAGAAGGCTGCCGAGTAGTTGCGCACAGGATCCGCAATACCTCCCTTTCCATCCGCATCGGCTCCCAAAAGATAGCGCCCGCAAACGTACCAGATGCAGGCCAGCCCGGACGGAACCAGCTGCCAGAGCAAGCGAAAGCGACGCAGCTCCAAGCAATACAGAACAACCAGCAAAGCCGCAAACGCAAACGGAAGCATATGCGTAAAGAAGGTAAGCAGCAGCAGAACGCCCACGATCCAATCGCGCTCTGTCTGCGGCTTGGGCTGTCTGCGCAACAACACAGCCGCAATCACCAGAACCCAACTCATCCCCATCTGGAAGTTGATGAAACCGTCCCATAAGTTGAGATTCAGAAACAACGCCGCGCCAAGAATGCTTGCGCTCGCATCAGCACCGATCGCTCGCAGGAAAATACGAACTGAAGCCAGCGCAAACAGAAGTTGCCCTGCCAGCCACAGCTTCGCCGCCAGCTGCCACGACATCAGCAGTGAAAGCAAGCCGATGCCCACCGTAGCAGCACTGTTCGGGACAGGGTACGGCTTCAGCGCGTGCGCCGCATCCGGCAGGCCAAGCAGATGATCGCGCAGCAACGCCCCTTGATAAGTCCAGTTGGCGTAATCCGTCAGGCTGGGGATGGAACGATGCTCCAAGATCACCAGAACATACACCAGAAAAACAGCAGCGCAGTAGAGTTCCAGGAACCTGCTCCAGCCGTGCAGGCTGCGCGTGGAGGATCGCATCCGTCTATGCTACCGGAAGGCTAAAGCGGCAGTTCGGCGACGATGAAAGAAGTGGATCAGCGGAAGTTCTACCCAGCGATAGAATATCCATCCCACGCCGAGGCAAAGTGCAAGCGAAACGGCGAGAACAGGAAATACCTGACGCGCTCCGGCCCATGGCAACGCCTCCAGCAGCCTGGCCACCACGGGCAAAACAAAGCCATGCGTCAGGTAAATCGAGTACGACGCATCGCCGATCAGCAGCACCCAGCGTGGCACGCGCTGGCCTACGCTGTCTTCCAAACTGAGCGCCGCAGCCAGCATCGCCACGGCGGGTAGACCCCACAGCAAGGGCCGAAGCAAACTCCCGTCCTGTCTTGGCAAGAGCACAAGCAAGCTCATCGCTACGCACAAAACAAGCCACGCCATGCCGGGCCGCAGCTTCCATCCGCGCCGCCACGCTCGCTCAAGCATCATGCCGAGCAGGAACTCGAGCAGGATCGGATCGCACCAGGTGAGCGGTGCATACACCCTTGCACGCACTGCCAAAGGAACCAGGGCCAGCGCGATCAGCAGAGGTGCCAGCAGGCGTAGCGGAGGCACCTTCAACGCAAGCGCCAGCGCAAACAAAGCGTAGTACAGCATCTCAAAGTTGAGGGTCCAGCCCACCGGCACAACCGGCAGCGCGGCATGAAGCGTGTTCCAGCTTGGCAGAAACAGGTACGACGCCACAACATGCCAGCTTCCGCCTAGCCCGCGCAAACCCAGCGCAGGAACCAGCAGCAGAAGAGCAACTTTAAGCGTTGTTGCGATCCAGTAGATCGGAACGATTCGCTCCAGACGCCGCTTCAGAAACTCCGTCGCCCCCCCGTGGCGGCCAATGAGCCGGCCCGAGGAGAGCGACATGACATATCCACTGATGACGAAGAAGATATCGACCCCGGCGGCCCCGGCCCACCAGTTCTGGTGCTGGCTGCCGAAGCGCTCCGTGGCCACCTCTGTTGCGTGCAGAACGAGCACCATCACCGCAGCCAGCCCGCGCATGCCTTGCACGGAACGGAGTGGATGCTTGCCCTCAGCCGAGGCACGCTCCAGTTCGCCCCGCCGTTCTTCGGCCTGTACCTCAGTGGACTCGCTCCGCAGCACACGGGCTCCAGAACGCTCAACCACTAAGCGACCCCGATCACCGCGCAAAGCTCCTTCACCGCGTCCGCGCTCTTGTTCAACGCAGCCTGTTCTTCCTCGGTGAGCTTGATCTCGATGATCTTCTCGAGCCCCTTCGCGCCCAGCTTGCACGGCACCCCGACATACAGCCCATGGATTCCGTACTCGCCTTCGAGATACGCCGCGCACGGCAGAATCTTCTTCTTATCCTTGAGGATTGCCTCAACCATCTCCACCGCCGCCGCGCTCGGCGCATAGTAGGCCGAACCCGTCTTTAGGTGCTTGACGATTTCAGCGCCTCCATTGGCTGTACGCGTCTCCAGCTCCTTCAGCCGCGCGGGCTCAATCAACTCCGTAATCGGGATTCCCGCCATGGTCGAGTAGCGCGACAGAGGCACCATCGTATCTCCATGGCCGCCCAGCACAAACGCCGTCACATTCTCCACCGACACCTGCAACTCCGCAGCGATAAACGTCCGGAACCGCGCCGAGTCAAGTACCCCGGCCATCCCGATCACGCGCTCCCGCGGCAGCTTCGCCTTCTTGTACGCCGTCTGCGCCATCGCATCGAGCGGGTTCGAAACGATGATGAGAATCGTTTCCGGAGAAGCCGCTACGACTTTTTCAACCACATCACTCATGATCTTGAAGTTCGTATTCAGCAGGTCGTCGCGGCTCATGCCAGGTTTGCGCGCAATTCCCGCCGTAATCACCACAATGTCCGAGTTCTCCGTGTCCGCATAATCGTTGGTGCCCAGGATCGCCACATCGCGCTTCTCAACCGGCATCGCCTGCAGCAGATCTAGAGCCTTGCCCTGCGGCACGCCCTCCACCACATCCAGCAGCACTACATCTGCCAATTCCTTCGCGGCCATCCAGTGAGCAGCAGTAGCTCCAACGTTGCCCGCACCGACGATCGTTACCTTCTTCCGCATCCCGCCTCCTTTGAATCTACAGCTTGTATTACTCGCTCTGTTCCGTACTCCAGAAATACAGCGCATTGCCGTCAGGGTCGTGGAAGTGAACGAAAGAACCCCCGCTGCCTCGCACGACCGGACCCACATCCCGTGCGCCCCCTTCTGTTGCCTCTCTCCGCGCTGCTTCAATGTTCCCCATGGTCAGGCCAAGCATGATCTCGCCGTGCGTGCCAGGCTCAGGCTGCTTCGGGTCGCTGGGGTGAAGACCCACTATGAAGCCCCTCAACGGTAGCCCAGTCATCGCCAAAGTGTGAAGCGACCTTCATTCCCAGCACATCCTTATAAAACCGAAGAGCTTTTTCCATTTCCGTGATGAACACCGTCGCGTTTCCGCCGGTCACCATGATTGTTCTCCGCTACATGTTTTCAATCATCCGGCTCGCAAACTCACTCGTCTTCGCCTTCGTCGCGCCCTGCATCTGCCGCTCAAAATCGTACGTTACATACTTCTGCTGAATCGTCTTCTCCATCGAGCTCTCGATCATCCGCGCTGCTTCGCTCCAGCCAATAAAGTCGAACAGCATCACACCGGACAGGATCACCGAACCCGGATTGATGACATCCTTGTCCGCGTACTTCGGCGCAGTTCCGTGCGTCGCCTCGAAGACAGCGTAGCCATCCCCAATGTTCGCGCCCGGCGCAATGCCAAGTCCGCCCACCTGGGCCGCTGCCGCGTCCGAGATGTAGTCGCCATTCAAGTTGGTCGTCGCCAGCACCGAATAATCGCTCGGTCGAATAATGATCTGCTGGAAGATCGAATCGGCAATCCGGTCATTGATCAGGATCTTCGACTTCCACTTGCCGTCCCCATGCGTCGCGCCGATCGTCTCCACCGTGTGCCGCACCTCGGCCACAATCTCCTCGCCAAACTCCTTCGACGCAAACTCAATGCCAGGCTCAACCAGGGCCGCGTTCGCACCGTGCGTCAACGTAGGATCCGTTTCGAGATTGCCCAGTATCCAGCTCTCACGCTCCGTGATCACCTGGTCGCGAAACTCCTCTGTTGCCACCTCGTATCCCCACTCGCGGAACGCACCCTCCGTAAACTTCTGGATGTTGCCCTTGTGCACCAGCGTCACCGTCTTGCGATTGTTCTTGATCGCATACTCGATGGCCGCCCGCACCAGGCGCTTGGACCCCGTAATCGAGATCGGCTTCACGCCCACACCGGAGTCTTGCCGGATCTTCTTCTTGCCGCCCTTCAGCATCTCGTCGTTCACAAAGTCGATGAACTTCTTCGCCTCCGGAGTCCCTTCGCGAAACTCGATGCCGGCATAGATATCTTCTGTGTTCTCGCGGAAGATCACCACGTCTAGCTTCTCCGGATGCTTCACCGGGCTCGGCACGCCTGCGTAGTACTTCACCGGACGGATGCACTGGTAAAGGTCCATCAACTGCCGCAGCGCTACATTCAAGCTGCGAATGCCGCCGCCTACCGGCGTCGTCAACGGGCCCTTGATCGACACACGAAAATCTACCGTCGCCTTCACCGTGTCGTCCGGAAGCCAGTTCTGCGTCTTACGGTAGCTCTTCTCGCCGGCTAGAACCTCGTACCACTCCACCTTGCGCTTGCCGCCGTACGCCTTCTCCACCGCCGCATCGAACACCCGTTGCGAGGCCTTCCAGATGTCGCGGCCCGTGCCATCGCCTTCAATGAACGGAATGACGGGCCGATCCGGCACCGTATAGCTGCCGTCTTTGTACTCAATGGGCTGACCATCCGCGGGAACTGCGATGCCGTTATAACTGGATTGCATGAAGAGTTTGGCTCCGAAATTGAATTCAGGCAAACGTATCAGCTTCAAAAGGCGGCTGACAACCGGCGCAGCCGTTTACCGCACACAATCTCCGGTAACCGCCTGCGTCCCGTGCATGGAACGTAGCAGAGGCCGTTCCCGCTCGGCCTCCGCCTGCCTCTGTTTCGTCTAGAACTGTCCCCACAGCAACTGGTTGTACACATCGTGATGGAACTGGATCTCTCCCGGCTTGACGACTGTCCCCAACAGCCGCGGACAACGATCTGCCGACGCCTGCTTCAGATCCGCATAGCGCGACTTCACATCCGCGCCCAGCATCTCGGTCGTCCACTCCGCCTTGCGGAAGTCTTCAAGCGCCGTGTAGATGTTGTCCGGTAGATACCGCTCCGCCTGCCGCAGGTTTTCGATCTTTGAGATCTCGCCCGTCAATCCCGTCCTGAACAGCGAATAGAGCACCATATACGGATTCGCGTCCGGACCCACCGACCGCACCTCCACGCGCGCCGATTTTTCATTGCCGATCGGAATCCGCACCATCGACCCGCGATCGGTCGCCGAAGCCTTGATCTGGTTCGGCGCTTCAAAGTGCGGATCGAGCCGCCGATACGCATTCACGCTCGCATTCAGCAACAGACAAAGATCGCTCCCCGCAGTCAGGATCCGGTCCACAAATTCCCAGCCAAATTTGGAAGTTTTCTCCTCGCCCGCTGGATCCCACATCAGATTCTTGCCATCCTTGGTCACGGAGATATTGGTGTGCATGCCGCTGCCGTTCACGCCCGTCACCGGCTTGGGCAGAAAGCTCGCGCTCATCCCCATCTGCGTCGCCACCTGCCGGCAGATCAGCTTGTACAGCTGAATCTGGTCTGCCGCCGTCACCACATCGCCGTAGGTGTAATTGATTTCAAACTGGCTCGGCGCGACCTCCGGATGGTCCTTCTCATTCTCAAAGCCCATCGCCCGCTGCACCTCGGCGGTCGTGTCGATGAACTCGCGTAACGGATCGCCCGGCAGCGAGTGATAATACCCGCCCTGGTTCGTGTACTCGAATACACCCGTCTCAAGAAACGCTTTTTCCGCGTCGATCCCATCGAACAGGAAACCCTCGATCTCGTTCGCTGCATTGAGCGTGTAGCCGTTCTTTTCAAACATCTCGCCGGCAAAGCTCTTCAGCACGCCGCGCAGATCGCCGGGATAATGACCGCCGTTCTTATCGATCACCTCACCGAAGACCAGCACCTTGCCCGCGCCAAACACATCCGCGGGAGTCCAGTAAAACGCCGACCAGTCCAGCGCCAGGCGAAGATCGCTCTCCCGCTGAGCCGTAAACCCGCGGATGGACGATCCGTCGAAGGTCAAATTGTCATAGCTCTTCACCAGAAACTTCTTGTCGTAATCGAGCATGTGGAGCCGGCCTTCAAGGTCGGAAAACACCACTGTCACGGCCTTAACCCGCTTCTCCCCTTCCAGGTACTTCAGGCGCTCCTCCTGCAGCTTCTCAATCGGCACACGCTGTTTGCGCTGCTCCTTGGCCGCCAGGTTCAGGTCCTCCAACTCGCTGTAGGAAAGCTCCAGAAAATCACGATATTCGCTCGACATGTCGCTCCTTAAGATCGCGCCGCTCCAGGCGGCCCGTCAGATACAAAGCTGCCCTTGCGGGCCCGTACACAAGTCAGTTCAGAGTGAAGGGGGAAGAAGCCGTAACTGCTTCCACCATCAAGTTACCAGAAATCGAAACGCTCAACTTCCGGGCCTGGAGCTCAGCCTGGGCACTTTACGGAGTCCTTACAAGTTTCTGAGAGCTCACGCTAAAATGGGTCATGTCGAGGTGACTACATGCCCACTGCCGCGAAATCCGGCTCTCACTTTGCTTCGCTACCCTCAAGCGTCTCCGTCGCACAAGCCAAAGCCAATCTTTCCGCCATCCTCAAGGGAGTCGAGAAGAAGCATAGCCCCGTCACCATCCTGCGCCGCGGAGTTCCCATTGCCCGAATCGTGCCCTGCCCAGGGACAGTCATTCCACCTCTGCGCGGGTCCATGGCCGGCACAGCACGTGAGTTGGGCGACATCGTCTCCCCGCTTGGAGTGGAGTGGACCGTAGGTGACGAGTAGCCACTCCCTCTTACTGGATACTCACGTCTGGTTTCGTTTTCAGGTCACGCCCGAACGAATTCGCACGACGACAGCGCACCTCATCGATGAAGCTGCGGCAAGACGCCGCGTCTTCGTCTCCGCGATCTCTATCTGGGAGCTCGCCATGCTCGAACGCGATGGCAAGCTCACACTGCATGGAGGAGCGAATCACTGGATAGAAGAAGCGCTCGCGAACCCCGGCATCGTCTTGCTACCCTTTTCCCCACAGATCGCTATCGACTCTGTCTACCTTCCCGATCCCATGCACAAAGACCCCGCCGACCGAATCCTGGTCGCCTCCGCGCGCATCGAGAAACTAACGCTCGTCACCTCAGACAAGGCCATTCTCGCCTTTGCCAAAGCGACCAATCTCGCCTGCCTGCGGGCCTGAACCAACAGGAGCTCTAATGCCCCCCTACGCGCCTCACAAAAAGATCGCCCTTATCCAGATGGCCTGCACCCCAGACACCCTCGACAACCTCCACAAGGCCGTCTCCTTCATCCGCGACGCCGCCCGCGCCGGAGCCAATATCGTCTGCCTGCCCGAACTCTTCCGCGCCCAGTACTTCTGCCAGCGCGAAGACCACGCCTTGTTCGACATCGCTGAATCCATCCCTGGACCTTCGACCGAAGTGCTCGCTCAAGTCGCCCGTGAGGAAAAAGTTGTCATTATCGCCAGTCTCTTCGAGCGCCGAGCCCCGGGCCTCTACCACAACACCGCAGCCATGCTCGAAAGCGATGGATCCCTGGCTGGCCTCTACCGCAAGATGCACATCCCCGACGACCCGCTCTACTACGAGAAGTTCTACTTCACCCCCGGCGACCTGGGCTTCCGCGCCTTCTCCACCAGCCAGGGCAAGATTGGAACCCTCGTCTGCTGGGACCAGTGGTATCCCGAGGCCGCGCGCATCACCTCCCTCATGGGTGCCGAAACCCTCTTCTATCCCACCGCCATTGGCTGGCATCCGAGCGAAAAAGCCGAGTTCGGCGAAGCTCAGTACAGCGCCTGGCAGACCATGCAGCGAGCCCACGCCATCGCGAACGGAGTCTTCGTCGGCGCCGTCAACCGCGTCGGCCACGAGCACGGCGACGTCCAGCACAACGGCGTCCTCCTCAAAGGCCCCGAAGGCGCCGGCCTCGAGTTCTGGGGAGGCTCCTTCATCGCCGACCCCTTCGGCCGCATCATCGCGCAGGCCTCGCATGACAAGGAAGAGATCTTGCTCGCCGAGATCGACCCCAGGCTGCTGGAAGACACCCGCCGTAACTGGCCCTTTCTCCGCGACCGCCGCATCGACGCTTACAGCGGGATCACCAAACGATTTCTGGATTAGTTTGGCTTCCGGCTTGCCAGAAATCACGTGAGCGGAACTTACCGAAGCTTCAACGTCGTCAAGGCAAACAAGGCAAACACCAGCGCAAGAATCCAAAACCTCGCAATCACCTTACTTTCGCTCCAACCCATCAGCTCAAAATGATGATGCAGCGGAGCCATCTTGAAAATGCGCTTGCCATTGCGCAGCTTGTAACTACCTACCTGCAGAATCACGCTCGCCGCTTCAAGAATGAAGACGCCGCCGATAAATGGCAGCAGCAACTCCTGTTTGATCACTACGGCAACCGTGCCGATCGCGCCGCCCAGCGCTAGCGAACCCACATCGCCCATGAAGACCTCCGCCGGATGCGCGTTATACCAAAGGAAGCCGATCGACCCGCCCACCATCGCACCGCAGAAGACCGTCACCTCGCTCACCAGCGGCATGCGCTGCAGCTCAAGATAATCGGAAAACACCACATGCCCGCTCACATACGTCAGCACCGTCAGCGCGCCGGCCGCGATAATCGTGCATCCGATCGCCAGCCCGTCCAGGCCATCCGTCAGATTCACCGCATTGCTCGTCAACGTAATCACCAGCATCACAAACACGATGAACGGCAGCACCACCAGCCAGTGCATATGCGGCACGCCACCCAGCCAGTGCCACACCAGGTCCGGCCGTACGCGTTTTAGAAACGGCACCATCAGCTTGGTGGAATAACTGCCGCGATCTTGCAGCAAGATCAGCACGGTGGCCACAATCCCACTCACCAAAAACTGCAAGGCCAGCTTCTGCCGACCGGTCAGGCCAAGATTCCGCTTATGCACCACCTTGGTATAGTCGTCCGCAAAGCCAATGCCCGCGAAGCATAGGGTGGAAAACATCACCAGCCACACGTACGGATTGGAAAGATCGCTCCACAAAAGCGTCGGCACCAAGATCGAAATGCAGATCAGCACACCTCCCATCGTTGGCGTGCCACCCTTCTTCTGGTGCGACTGCGGCCCCTCCTCGCGAATGTACTGGCCGATCTGAAATTCGCGCAGCCGCTCGATGACGAACGGCCCAATCAGCAGGCCGATCAGCAGCGCAGTCAGGCTCGCAAACACGCAACGAAACGTCAGGTACCGAAAGATGCGAAAAAAACGAAAATAAGGGAACAGCTTCTGATAAAGCAGCCAATAGAGCAAGGAGTCCGCCTGGCGATCCGGCCTCACGTCCAGCCGCGCACAGGCCTATCTTAACAGTGGATCGCCCCGCACTCGCACCAGCAAGCGTACCCTGCCGTGCACTCCCTACAGGCCCGCTTCGAGTGCCATACAAATGCCGTCGGCCGTCGTCGCGTACTCCCAGCAGAGATGCGCATCCTCCTCCGCAAGCCCACGCCGCACCAACTCAGCCGCAAGCCCGCCAAGCCAGCGCACCACTTCGTCTTTGGCCGGACCCAAAGCCTCCAGCCGCTTCCGCGTACCCACCAGCCGGTTCAGCACGTCGCTCTCGCCCGGCGCGGACAACTTTGGCCGATACTCCGCGCGCGCGATCGCAAGTCCACAAAGGCTCAGGTGCTCCGCAGCGCGCAGCAGACCAAGCGCCGCCGACGCAGAAGCTCGTTCTCGACGAGTCAATGCTCCTTCATACACCCGCATTCCGTGCCCGAGCAGCGTACGCAAATCTCCGCCCGTCTCATCCAGCAGCGAGATGACCGCCGCCGCCCGATGCATATGGTGGAACGCCTTCGACAAGGAAGCCGTGGAATCGCCCTGGCGCAACGGCCATGTGTCTTCCGGTGCGTGCTTGGCTGCATGCTTTTTCGCTGCATGCTTTTTCGCTGCATGCTTTTTCGCAGGAGCCTTCTTGGCGGCATGCTTCGCCGCCGCTTTCACCGCGATTCGCCGTTCCAGCCCGCCGCCCTCACTGTATCGCTCAATCGCCATGCCCGCTTAGATGCCTGCTCCTGCCGAGCTAACGGGTCCCTCAGCGCCTTGAAGAAGCTCGAGCGCACCCTCAAGCTTTACCCCGCGCGACGCCTTCAGCAGCACCGCATCGCCCGCGCGCAGGTTCGCGAGCAGCCAGGCGCCCGCCTCCGTCGCAGTCCCCGTATACACTCCCTCCGCGCCGAAACCCGTGACCAGTTCCGCCGCCAGCCCACGCACCCCGACCACCTCGTCCACGCCGCGCTCAGTCATTCTGAGCCCGCACTGACGGTGCAACGCTGCGCCCTCCGGCCCAAGCTCCAGCATCTCGCCCGCGACCACAATGTGTCGCTCTGCCGGGATCGCCAGCAGCGCGTCCACCATCGCATCCAGCGCCGCCGGATTCGAATTGTAACAGTCGTTGATCACAATGGCTCCGCGCCACGCAAGCACAACTCCACGCTTGTCCGGAGCGCGCATCGCCTCCACCGCAGCCGCGCACGCAGCCAACGCGATTCCGCTTCGCCAGCCCACCGCGATGGCCGCCAGCGCATTGTGCACGTTGTGCCGGCCCAGCAAAGGAAGCTTCACGTCAGCGCGCTCTTCCCCGGCAACCACCGTGAAGCGCACCCCGTCCACGCCCGCTTCCGTAACGTTCTCCGCACGCACCTGGGCGTCCGGCGCTAGCCCATACAGCACCGCCCGCGCGCCCAGTCCCTCTGCAAACCCCCGCACCCGGGCGTCATCCGCATTCAGCACCGCAACACCCTCCGGCGGCAGCGCCTGCACCAGCTCATACTTCGCCTTCGCGATGCCCGCAACGCCCTCCGGAAAGAACTCCAGGTGCACCGCCGCCACATTCGAAACCACCGCCCAGTCCGGCTCCGCCATCCGCGCCAACGCCGCAATCTCCCCGGCATGGTTCATGCCCATCTCGATCACCGCGACCTCATGCTCCGGCTCCAGCCTGAGCAACTGCAGCGGCACGCCGAAGTGGTTGTTCAAATTACCCGCTGACTTCAGCACGTGAAACTGCGCCGCCAGCACCGTCGCGATGGCCTCCTTGGTCGTCGTCTTGCCTGCTGAGCCAGTCACCCCGATCACCCGCCTGTCCTGCGACATCAGCCCCCACTTGCGCCGCACCTGTCTCGCCAGCGTCTGCATCGCGCGCAGCACGCAGTCCTCGCTCTCCGGAACCCACAGCAGCCGGCACGCATCCACCTCCGCCGGGGCCAGCCAGTGATGACTCACCACAGCCGCCACCGCGCCATTGGCCAGCGCCGTGGTGACGAACGTGTGGCCGTCCACGCGTTCCCCTGTCACCGCAAAAAAAAGATCCCCCGCGCTCAGCGTGCGCGAGTCGATCGAGTACCCCGTCGCCTCCGCGTCCGTCGTGAAGTCGCCCTCGGCATGAATCCAATCCGCAATCTGGCCCAACGTCAGCTTCATCGCATCTCCTTCAGCACCGCGGACGCCACTGCAACATCATCGAACGGCACCGTCCCATCCCGCAGAATCTGCACCTTCTCATGCCCTTTTCCCGCAATCAGCACGATATCTGCCGCCCGCGCTGCCCGAATCGCCAGATGAATCGCGGCCGCTCGGTCTTCCTCCACCACGTACTTCACCGCCGTCTCCCGCACGCCGGCCAGCGCCTCCGCAACGATCGCCGAAGGTGCTTCGCCCCGAGGATTGTCACTTGTCAACACGACAAGATCACTGCCCTCGCCCGCCGCCCGGCCCATCTTCGGCCGCTTGCTCTTGTCCCGATCTCCGCCACAGCCAAACACCGTAATCACGCGTCCCTCGCCCACCAGCTCACGCGCCAGCGCCAGCAGATTTCGCAGGGCATCGTCCGTATGCGCATAGTCGACCACCACCAAAAACCCAAGCTCATTCGGCACAGTTTGAAATCGCCCCGGCACCTGCTGCAGGTCGCGCGCCGCATCCGCGATCTGCTGAAGCGTCAGTCCACGTGCCAACGCCGCGCCGCTCGCCGCGAGCAGGTTATAGACATTCACGCGTCCGCATAAAGGTGAATGAATCGGCATCACTTGCCCTCGCACATGCCAGTCGAAAGTGGTTCGCCCAGCCGTATAGCCTATGTTCTCTGCCCACGTCATCGCCGTCGAACCCAGTCCATACGTCACGCAGTCCGATCCCGCCTCCATCGTGATATCGAACAAGCGTTGCCCGAACAAATCCTCGACATTCACCACTCCCAACCGCGGCGCACCCGCACCTACTCCCCGAAACAGCTTCGTCTTTGCCGCCGCATACGCCTCCATCGTCCCGTGGTAGTCGAGATGGTCCTGCGTCAGATTGGTGAAGATCGCCACGTCCACCGGCACGCCCCACACCCGCTCCTGCTCAAGCGCATGCGAGCTCATCTCCATCACCGCCTCCGTGCAGCCCGCCGCGACGCCATCCGCGAAGGTTTGCAGAAGATCCGAGGCCTCAGGCGTCGTATGCTCGCTCGCCCGAACCTCCTCGCCCACATGCGTTTCGATCGTGCCGATCAGCACGCACCTGCGACCCACGCTGCGCAGCATCTGTTCCAGCAGCCACGCCGTCGTCGTCTTTCCATTCGTGCCGGTCACTGCACTTACTTTGAGCTTCCGTTCCGGATGGTCCAGCAGGTTGGCCGCAACCTCCGCCAGCGCGCGTCTTCCATTCCCAACCAGATACAACGGGACATCGGAATCGGAACCGGAACCAGCCCTCCATACCTCGGGCGAGTCCGTGATGATCGCACGGGCGCCACGATCGATGGCTGCTGAGATAAATTGATTTCCGTCGACGCTGCCTCCATGCATCGCAACGAACACGTCCCCCGGTTTTATGCGTCGTGAGTCATATTGAATGCCACTGACTTCATTGGACGATTGAGAGCGCCCGCTGAAAACGACGCCGGCAAGCGCCTCATCGATCTTCATGGAATGGAGAATACATCCCTTCACCGTGCAAAGCGGACAACCACTTCGGTCCCCGGAGGCACCATCGTCCCGGCCGCTGGTGCCTGTTCGCGCGCCAGCCCGCTGCCGATCGGCTCGACTCTGAGCCCCGCGGCACCTGCGCGTTCCACCACGCCGCGCAACGCGGCACCTTCAAAAGAAGGCACGGCCACACGTGGTCCCGTGTCGACCACCACGCCTCCATTGCCGCGGCTCTGCTCCACCGGCGTGATCTTCGGCGCCGCGACCGCGACAGGCTCGTTCGCGTCCGCGATGGACGATGTCGTGTCGCCATGCGCATGAAAGGCCGCCAACACGCGGTCCGAAAGTTTCTCCGGAACGCTTTGCTTCACTGCGGCTTCCACAGGCTCCAGCACTGGAGCCAATTTGGCCATTGCAAGCGAGGAATCGTTCGCCGCACGCAGTGGATCGTCCGCGGGAAGGTCATTGATCTGCGCAAACATCGCATTCAGGTCCGCGCCGCTTACCTCCGCCGGAGTGTCGAAAATATCGTGCGTCTCGGCCGCCACCAGCATCTCCTTCTTCGTCTTCAGCGGCTGATCGTGCGGCACGCCCAGGTACTCGAGAACCTGTTGCGCCACGCTCGCAAACACCGGCGCACTCACATACGCGCCATACTTCTGCGCCTCGCTGCCCTGCGGCGTATCGATGATCACCGCCACCGTAATCGCCGGGTTCGACACCGGTGCCATGCCGGCAAAGCTCGCCACCAGCTTGGTGTGACTGTACGTGTGCGTCGCCGGATCGATCTTCTGCGCCGTACCCGTCTTGCCGCCGGAGCTGTAGCCGTTCAGCTGCGCCGCCTTGCCCGTACCCTCAATCACGATGCCGCGCATCATCTCGCGCATCTTAGCCGAAGTCAGCTCCTTGATCACCCGGTGCGCGCCCTCCGGCAGCGGCTCAGGCAGCTGGCTCGCCGGATGGAACGCCGCAGGCTTCAGCCGAGGATCGCCCTTCAGCTCATCGGTCGATTCAAGCAGCACATGCGGTGGCATATATACCCCGCCATTCGCAATCGTCGACACCATCGTCGCCAGCTGCACCGGAGTCACGCCCACCTCCTGCCCAATGGCAAGCGACAGGATACTCGTCGAACCCCACTTCTTCGGGGCACGCAGCAGCCCGCGCGTCTCGCTAGGTAGTTCAATGCCAGAGCGCTCGCCAAAGCCAAAGCCGCGCAGATACTCGTAGAACTTCTCGTTGCCCAGCTTCAACGCCATCTTCGCCGCGCCCACGTCGGAGGACTTCTCGAGCGCATACTGCACCGTCACGCGCCCAAAATGGTCGCCTTTGTCGTCATGCAGCGTACGTCCGTACATAGTCATTGCGCCGCCCTGGCAATCGACGATGTCGGTCGGCTCGACACCCGCCCCGTCGAGCGCCGCCGAGTAGGTCACCAGCTTGAAGGTCGAGCCCGGCTCATAGATATCGCTCACGGCGAGGTTCTGCAAAACGCTCGCGTCCATGTGCTTCTGGTCGTTCGGATTGAACCGCGGCGAGACCGCCAGCGCCAGGATCTGCCCCGTATGCGGATCCTGAACCACGACCGTGCCATGCGCGGCCCTCACCTTCGCGACCTGCGCATCCAGTGCCTGCTCCGCCATGTACTGGATGTTGGCATCGATGGAAAGGACAAGATTCTCGCCGGGCTGCGGCTGGTCCATCTGGCTGCCCAGCGCATGACGCTTGGCGTCGACCGCCGTAAGCATATGCCCAGGCGTGCCGTGCATGTCATCATCGAACCGCAGCTCAAGGCCGCCAAGGCCCGAGTCGTCCGTGCCGACATAGCCCAGCACATGCGCCGCAAGCTGGTTGTTTGGGTAGAAGCG
>CAXTQE010000006.1:48341-52196 GCA_964246225.1 uncultured Acidobacteriaceae bacterium
GCGTAGATCGAATCCACCTGCACAGTGACCGCAAGCTCTTTCAGGTTGCGGTCATAGAGCACACCGCGACGAGGTGCGACTTCAAAGGCGGTGGTCTGCTGCTTGGACGCGCGCGTGACCCACTCCCCATGCTGCACCACCTGCAGCCAAACCAGCCTGCCCGCAATCGCCAGCGTCCAAAAGCCGAAAAAGAGCGCAACAAAGGTAAACCGCTTCCGTTTGATGGGAGCGGTCAGTTGCTGTCGGGGCGCTGGAACTGGCTTCATTACTCTCTCTTATGCGTGTTGTCTTGTTGTCCCGAAGGGATCTGCTGTTGTTTGACCCTCGTTCAGCTAGTTACCCGGAGCACTTGGCGCTGCAACTTCTGCCACCACCGGCCCGCCGGTGACAGCGTCATTGCGAACCACCTGGCCCGGCTCAGGCGTATCGAGGCCAAGCTGATGCGCCATGCGATCGATGCGGCCCGGCTCGGTCAACTGTGCCTCACTCAGCCGAAGCTGCCGGTTCTGCTCGCGCAGCTCTTCCACCTGATGCTTCTGCGCCTCGATCTTGTAGCCCACCTCGATCGCCGAAAAATGCTGCCACACATACACCATCACCAGCAAAAACAAGACACTCATCGCGGCCGAGAACATGCGCATCTCGCGCTTGCGCTCCGGGTCGTCCGCCTTGACGATGCGGCTGTTGTCGATGTGCTTGGTGAAGAACACCTCCGGGGTCGGGCCGCGAAGGCTGCGGCGCTGCGCCTGAAAGAGCTCGCGGTTGCGGTCCGCCACCACGTCGGCCCGGCTGCGCGTCCCGGTCATCACGTTCATTGTCATTGCTGCCATTGCTTCATCTCCCGAATCGTCGACCAAATTCCTTGACCTTCACCCTGGGCGTCTGCTTCTCCGCCGCCCTCAGCTTCGCGCTGCGTGATCGCGGATTGCGGAGCATCTCCTGCTCCTCGGCGATCACCGGTTTCTTTGTCAGAACCTCAAAACTTCCGGCACTCTTGGCCGCCTTGAAGGCGTCCTTCACCAGCCGGTCTTCGAGCGAGTGGAAGCTGATCAGAACCAGCCGGCCACCCACCTTGAGCAGAGATCCCGCGCTCTCAAGCAGCGATCCTATCTCGCCCAACTCATCATTCACACGAATCCGGATTGCCTGAAAGGTCCTGGTAGCGGGATGAATCTTGTCGCCCTTCATTGATGGGGCCGCGGCCGATATCACTCGAGCTAACTCTGCTGTTGTCGATATCGGCCGGGCCCGCACAATGGCTCTGGCGATTCTCCGCGACCTCCTTTCCTCTCCGAATTCGTAAATCAGGTCGGCGAGTTGGTTCTCGTCTTCCTGATTTACCACTTGCTCGGCCGTTTGCCCGCTGCGCGTGTCCATACGCATGTCCAGCGGTCCATCGGTCCGAAAACTAAATCCTCGGTGCGCCTCATCCAGTTGCAGGCTGCTGACGCCAAAATCGGCAAGCAGTCCGTCGAGCGAGGCCGGCTCAATCCACCGGCTGGCCGAGGAGAAAGCATCCGCCTGATAAATCACCTCAGGCATCTCCGCCCCAAGCTCTGCCCTGACGGCACTCAATCGCTGCTGTGCCTGCGCCATCGCCTCCGGGTCGCGGTCAAAGCAGATCAGCTTGCCCGCGCCTCCCAGCCGCCGCGCGATGGCCTCAGAGTGGCCTCCAAGCCCCAGCGTTGCGTCCGCATACACGCCTCCGGCACGCACCTTAAGAAAGTCCATTGCTTCGTCTAAAAGAACTGGCACATGTCGCGGTTCCTGCATCGCTCTTCCCGCCTTCCACGCCCGACCCCTGAGGGTCTTTTTCAAACCTAAGAACTAAAGTCCCAACTCTGCCGCTGCCGCCATCTCTTCCTTCGTCATCGGTCTTGCCTCTTCACGGAACTCGCTCGTGTTGACCACCTCAAGAATCGTGGTCTTCGCCACAATCGTGACCTCGCCAGTCATCTTCGCCTCCTCCCGCAGGATCTGCGGCAAAAGCAGCCGGCCCTGTGCATCCATCTCGACCGTCTGTCCGAATCGGCTGGTGACATCCAAAAATCTCTGCCGGATCGGATTCGAAGCCGGAATCTTGTTCAACTGTTCTTCCTTCTTGATCCATTCCTTCAGCGGATACAGCTGAGCCCGCTTCCCGTCCGTGCTGGTGATGTAGAACTCATTGCCGAATTCGCGGTCAACGACCGCTTTGTACTCCGTTGAAAGCTTCAACCGGCCCTTTTCATCCATCCGAGTTGAGTGACTTCCGCGAAACATAGAGTTTTTTTCCGTGCAACCAAATTTGGCTGCTCCATGGAAGGTGCATCAGCGTCTAAAGTGAGGTGTAAGGATCCGTTCGCCTCCCTTTTGGTCCACTTTCAACCACTTCCGTCCACATCGTCTCGTGGCGTGTGCCGGGTGTAAAGACAAAACTTGCCAAACCCCTACATCTTTCGTGGGAGACGTGTGGAAAAGCCCACCTATAGGTGGGAAAGGCTCCTGCGCCTCTACGGAATGTGTTGCCAGGGAGGATGCGGGGTGCGGATCGTCTCTTGTCTTGGGAGCGGAGCTCTGTTAGCGAAGGAAAAGCGAAAACGCAGAGCCTGCCGGCTTAGGCCAGCTTCTTCTTGCGGTTGAGCAACCAGAGCAGATACGCCAGAACTATAAGGTTGATCAACAGCAGGCCGACGTGCAAAAAGGTGAAGCGGCGCACGAGTTCGTAAAGCTCCCAGGGCAGGAAGAGTACGGTGAGCGAGAGCGTAAGGTACTCGGCCCAGGCTTTCTCGAGCATCAGGCCGATGCCTTCCGTAAGCGCGAGCCCGGAGTAGGCGAAGGTGGCTAAACCAATCTCGCGAAGATGATGCGCATCGATCGCGTCGACCTTCTCAAGCAGTAAGCCGACGAAGCGGCCTTCCGGGTCGAAGCGCAACGACGTGGCCAGTCGCATGGCCTCGTCGCCCAGGTCACGATGCAGCAGATGCAGCGCACCCATGCCGACACAGAAGAAGAAGAGGCTTTTACTGAGCTTGAAGAGGCCAATCATGAGCAGGCCCTGGTCGTGGACGGTCCCTCTCTCGACTGCTCCGGGATGATCCTGAATGGCGTGTTCGCTCATGGGCCGTTGGATTCCAGTTGACGCGCGCGGGACGCCAATGTCAACGGGATAGGGGTGCCGCTTCCGCACGCAGCAGGCCTGGCTCGAGACCATCGAAGACAATCCACCTTGGGCCATTCGACGTATCCAGAAAGTGCCCGAGTTCGGGTGAGATTGCAATGTACACCGCACCTCAAAGGACGCCTACCGATGAACTTCCGCAAGTTGTTGTTCGCCTCAACTGCTGCCGCCGTTTTAGCCCTGAGCTGCCTGACCGGATCCGCACAGACCGACCCGACTGTGGGAGGAGCGGCGATGTATCCCACCAAAAACATCGTCGAAAATGCCGCTAATTCGCCCATCAACACAACCTTGGTCTCAGCTGTAAAAGCTGCCGGGCTGGTCGATACGCTGAGTTCGAAGGGGCCTTTCACAGTCTTCGCTCCGACCAACGACGCCTTCGATAAGCTGCCCGCCGGCACGGTGGATACGCTGGTGAAGCCGGAGAACAAGGACACGCTGGTCAAGATCCTGACCTACCACGTCGTGCCTGGCAAGATCGATTCCAAGAAGCTGATGGCCGACATCAAGAAGGGTCACGGAACCGCGTCGCTCAAGACCGTCCAGGGCGAACAGCTGACCTTCACGATGCCGACCCCAGGCACCATCCTGATTACCGATGCCAAGGGCGGCACGGCCAATATCACCACCGCGGACGTCTATCAGTCGAACGGTGTGATCCATGTCATTGACACTGTGCTGATGCCCAACTAAGA
>CAXTQE010000006.1:52296-60497 GCA_964246225.1 uncultured Acidobacteriaceae bacterium
TCGAGTTTATTATGGCGATCTGAGGATTCCCTCGTATGCGCAACACGTTTACCGCAGAGCAATGGCTCCCCTACCCCGTGGACGTTGTTTTCGCCTTCTTCTCCAGTCCGGAGAACCTGCCGCGCTTAATGCCAACATGGCAAAAGGCTCGCATTGAGGAGGCCACCTTTGTTGCGCCTCCGCCTCGCCCAATCGGTTCCAGTCCAGCTGTCCGCCTGTTCGGCATTGCAGCCGGCGAAGGAACGGGAATAAGGATCAGCTTTCGACCATTTCCACTCTCCCCGGTGCGTGTGCCCTGGGATGCCAAGATCGACCAGTTTGTGTGGAACGACCACTTCTGCGATGCGCAACTGCGTGGCCCATTCGCCTTCTGGCATCACTGCCATCGCGTCCAATCCGAGACCCGCGCAAATGAGCGCGGCATCCAGACCGCCGGGACCGTGGTCCACGACGAAGTCCAGTACGAAATGCGGTTGGGCATGTTAGGCGAGTTCGCAAACCGTGTCTTCATGCAACGCCAGATGCGTAGCATCTTCGCTTACCGGCAAAAGCGGACGACGGAGTTGATTGCCCTGACTTTGCCGCGCATCGGCATCGCTTTGTAGCAGGCAGAAGGTGTTCTGACCCTAAAGGGCCGCCACACTGCGGTGCTCATGCTCCTGCAACAGCACACGCACGTGGGCATCCGCCTTCGCCATGGCCGCCTCGGCCGTGAGACCGTAGCGGGTGCGGAGCGCGTCGACGCGCCCATGTTCGATAAAGGAGTCGGGCCAGCCGATGCGCACAACGGGCGTGGCCAGATCGAGGTCGCTGAGGCACTCGAGCAGCGCCGAACCGAAGCCTCCGGCCAGCACGTGATCTTCAAGCGTGAAGATGAGGCCGCAACGCCGGCCGTACCGGCCCACGCACTCTGAGTCGATCGGCTTAGCAAACCGGGGATCGACGAGGGCCGCGCTCAGTCCCTGCGCCTCCAGCATATCCCGCAGCCGTTCGCCTTCTTCCATCATCGCGCCCAGCGCAAAGATCGCCACGTCGAAGCCCTCGCGCAGCACCTCGGCGCGACCGATTTCAAGTGCCTGCGGCTGCGCCTTGATCGGAGTGGCAGGCCCGGTTCCACGCGGGTAGCGGATGGCGCATGGCCCAGGGTGCAGCATCGCGGTATACATCATGTCGGCGAGACGATCTTCATCGCGCGGAACCATGTGCACCAGGTTGGGCACGTTGCGAAGATAGCTGATGTCGAACAAGCCGTGGTGCGTCGGACCATCGTCGCCTGAAAGGCCGCCGCGATCCATGCAAAACACGACTGGCAGGTTCTGCAGACATACATCGTGCACGATCTGATCGTAAGCGCGCTGCAGAAAGGTCGAGTAGATGGCGCAGAACGGCTTGTAGCCCTTGGTCGCCATACCCGCGGCAAAGATGACCGCGTGCTCCTCCGCGATGCCGACATCAAAGTAGCGCGTGGGATGATGCGGACGAAACAGGTCGAGTGCGGTTCCATTGGGCATGGCGGCCGTGATTGCGACTACTTTGTCGTTCGAGTCGGCAAGCTTGACCAGCGTCTCGGCAAAGACCTCCGAGTAGGTTTTTTGCGCATTCGGCTTCGTCTCCCCCGTCTCCGGATGGTACGGCCCAAGACCGTGAAACTTCTTCTGTCCTTCAAGCGCAGGCTGAAAACCGCGGCCCTTCTGGGTGATCGCGTGCAGCACCACGGGCTTGTTCTGCGTCTTCAAGAATTTGAAGGTCTCGATGAGCAGAGGAAGATTATGTCCATCAATCGGCCCAAAGTAGCTGAGGCCGAACTCTTCGAAGATCATGCCACGCCCAACCAGGCCTTTAGCCGCTTCCTCGGCCTTGCGCGCCACGTGCAGGGCGGCTTTACCGCCGAACTTCTCAACCAGTCCCGCAGCTTTGCTGTGCAGGTTGACGTACGTCGCGTTGGTCGCAATCTTGTGAAAGTACTCAGCAATCGCACCAACGTTTTTGTCGATCGACCACTCGTTATCGTTTAGCACAATGATCAATCGCTTGGTTTGCGCGGCCACGTTGTTCAATGCCTCAAACGAGATGCCGTTGGTAAAAGCAGCGTCCCCGGCCAGGGCGACAATGTGTTCCTTGCCACCGGACATATCGCGTGCCACGGCCATGCCCAGTGCCGCGCTCAACGCCGTGCCCGCATGGCCCGCGCCGTAGCTGTCATGTTCGCTTTCGGTACGCAGCATAAAGCCATTCAGGCCGTCCGGCTGTCGAATCGTATGAAACTGACGCTCACGCCCGGTCAGCAGTTTGTGCACGTAGGCTTGATGGCTGACGTCAAAGATGAAGCTGTCTGCGGGTGTGTCGAAGACGTAGTGCATGGCCAGGGTAAGTTCCACCACCCCGAGGTTCGGCCCAATGTGGCCGCCCGTCTTGGCTACACTTCGGATCAGGCGCTGACGAATCTCCGCGGCGAGTTCGGTAAGTTGCGGAACTGTAAGCCGTTTAACGTCCGCCGGCGAGTTGATGGTCTCGAGAAAGTGACTCATGCCCAGGTATGAACCCAAATGTGTAATATACGACGCGTTCTTTCCTTGACCGGAGTCGCGCTTCCTATAGGTAGATGCCGGATGAACAACCCAGGTGCAAGTTTGAAGAGGCTACTCTCAATCGGCCAGGGCGTCCATGACGCTTTCGCTCGGCTGCTCGACACGGAACTGCCCCTCCCAGCGAGCGATCACCGCACTCGCCAGGCAGTTGCCTGTCACATTGACCATGGTGCGCGCCATGTCCATCAACGCATCGATGCCAAGAATGACGAAGATCGGTTCGGTAGGCAGATGAAACGTCGCCGCGGTCCCCAGCAGCACGACCAGCGTCGCGCGTGGCACGCCGGCAACACCCTTGCTCGTCAGGATCAGCGTGCCCATCATCAGCAGCTGTTCGCCCCAGCTCATGTGCACGCCGGCCGACTGCGCAACGAAGATGCTTGCCAGCGCAAGGTATAACGTCGAGCCATCCAGGTTGAAGCTGTAGCCCGCGGGAATAACGAACGCCACGATGCGCCGCGGCACCCCAAAGGCCTCCATCGACTCCATCGCTCGAGGCAGCGCAGCCTCGCTCGTTGCAGTCGCAAAGGCGATCGTCGCGGGCTCGGCCACTGCCTGGAGGAAGCCGAGCACAGGCACCCTCGCCAGCAAGGCCACCGGAAGCAGGACCACCAGCGCAAACACCGCCAGCGCTCCGTAAAACGTCAGCAGCAACTTGCCCAGGTTCACCAGCACGCCCACCCCCATGTGCCCGACCGTAAAGGCCATCGCCGCGCCCACCCCGATCGGCGCGAAGTACATGACGACATTGGTGAACTTGAACATAACCTCGCTCAGGCTCTCGCACAGCCGCATCACCGGCGCACGCTTGGCCTCCGGTAACGTGGCCAGCGCGATGCCGAAGAACACCGCAAACACAGCGACCTGCAAAATCTGTCCCTCCGCGATGGACTTCGCCAGGTTCTCCGGAAAGACATGCAGTAGGAAGTCGTCCCAGTGCGTCGGAGCCACGCGCGCCAGAGACTCCGAGCCCGCAGCCACCGGAATGGCAAGTCCCACGCCCGCCTTCGAAAGGTTGATCGCCACCAGCCCAATCACGAGCGCCAGGGTCGTCAGCACCTCGAAATACACCAGGCTCTTAATGCCCATGCGCCCGACCGACTTGAGGTCGCCATGCCCGGCGATGCCGGTAATCAGCGTCGCCAGAATGAGCGGCGCAACGATCGTTTTTATCAGCCGCAGAAAGATATCCGAAAACACCCGCAGGCTGACCGCAAACGCCGGCGCATCAAAACCCAGCTCCGCGCCCGCCAGCATAGCCACAAAGATCCACGGAGTCAGCGTGCGACGGCGAACAGCGTAAACCGCCAGGACCAGCACTGCGAGCCAGCGCAGCACCAGCAGAGGCGTGCCCTGGCCGTGACGTAGAACGGCCCCCGCCGCCAGCAGCAAGGCAGCAAGGGCGAGAAGAACGCGGTCATTTGAAGGCTTGAGCATTGGCTGGAGCATAGCAGTCATGGGTGCCCGAGCCTCGGGAAAAGGACGCCTCTCCGCGCTGTGTCGTAGCATCGAGCCATGGCCCGCCCCATCCGTCTCGTTCTCCTGGCGCTCGCTGCCGCTTTGGGTCTGGCCGCAAGCCATGCCCAGCAGCCCGCCCTGGGAGTGATTCCCGGCATGGCTCCGCCTCCGTCCAGCCCGGTCGATTCCGCGGCCCACACCGGGACGCAGACTGCGACTCAGACCGGCACCCAATCCGGCTACGTGCTCATCAGCCCCATCGTCCAGCCCACCCTCAGTCCCGGCGTCATCACCTTGCTCGAGCTTGAAGGCCGGTTCTCGCAGGAGACGACCGAGGGCGGCGGCAAGGCCTTTACCAGCTGGTTTGCCGATGACGCCGTCACCCTCAGCAACGGGAAACCCGCGGTGCTTGGCCGAGGCGCGATCGCGCAGACCGCCAACTGGGACCCCAAGGTCTACCAACTCAGCTGGATTGCGCAGGGCGCACAGATGGGACCGTCGAACGACATGGGCTTCACCTGGGGCCGCTACGAAGGCCACGCCACCGATCACAACGGAAAGCCCATCGTCACCTCCGGCCGCTACATCACCATCTGGAAGAAGCTGCCCAACGGAAGCTGGAAGGTCGCCATGGACGCCAGCGCCGACGAGCCGCCCTCTTCCGGCAACTGCTGTGCGCTGCCCAGGCCCTAGAGGGCCCGGGCAGCAGCGCGTCCAGGCCGTAGAGCGTCCGGCAGCAGCCCCTGAGGCCGGATGCGGCTTGCCGGCGAAGGGACAGTTACGAACCGGATTTCCTCCACTTTTAAAGCGTTTCCTAGGAAATCGCTGGCTATACTGCGTCTTTCGTGAGGAAGGTGCACCGAAAGTGGCAGAGTACACCCCGCCGGCCGTGAGTACCATTCTCCTGAATGCTAAGAACCTTCGCCAAAGCGGAGATGATCCGACTCGACGCGCTCGAGCGTTTCGAACTTCTCGAAGCTCCCGACGACCCGGAGCTCGAGGAGATTACGGCGCTGGCCGCGGAGATCTGCGTCACTCCCATGGCGGGTCTTTCCCTTATCGGTCCGGATGCGGTTCATTTCCTCGCTCGCTTCGGCCCCGGTCCGGCAAGCATGCCCTTAGGCCGCACGCCCTGCGAGACCAGCATCCAGGGCGAGGGTGTCTACGAGATCACCGACGCACGCTACCACAAGGATTTCCGCCCGGATGGCATCCTGATCTCCGGCCGCGCCCACCGTTTCTATGCCGGTGCCCCGCTCCTCACGGCCAACGGCGTGCCGCTCGGCTGCCTCTTCGTTCAGGACTCAGTGCCGCACACCTTAAATGCACGGCAGAAGCGCGCACTCGAAACGCTCAGCCGCCAGGTAGTCACCCGCTTCGAACTCAACGCACGCGTGCGCGTCATGGACAGGGATGGGCGCGCGCGGCAAAGGGCGGAGTCCGCGCTCACCATCGAGCGCAACTTCGTCGCCACCGTGCTCGACACGGTCGACGCGCTGGTCGCCGTCTTTGACACCGCCGGCCGAATCGTCCGCCTGAACCGCGCGTGCGAGCAGGCATCCGGGTATAGCTCGGACAAGCTGGTCGGAGGCTATCTATGGGACAAGTTGATTCCTGCCGCGGACATGCCGGAGTGTATCTCTACCTTTGAAAAGCTGTGCGGCGGACGCTTTCCGGTAACTTACGAGAACCATTGGCGGCACCGCAACGGATCCCTCCACCGCATCGCCTGGTCCGCCACGGCGCTGGTCGACACCCAGGGCCAGGCTACCTTCATCATCGCCACGGGAATCGATGTAACGCTGCAGCGTGAAGCCGAGGTAACGCTGCAGCAAAGCGAAGCCCGCTACCGGCAGCTGGTCGAGGGCTCGCTCGGCATGGTCTGCACGCACGATCTGAAAGGCGTGCTGCACTCGGTAAACACGCACGGCGCGGAATGTCTAGGATTTTCGGTCCACCAGATAATTGGCCAACCCCTCAGCACCTTTATTCCCAAGCGTCACCGAGCCGGCTTCAAGCGTTACCTGCGCAACATGGCTGAAACGGGCGAAGCTCAGGGACGCCTCCACCTCTGCCATCAGAACGGCGAGGTCCGCGTTGTCGCCTTCCGTAACAAGCTCATCCAGGTGCCGGACAAGACTCCCTACGTCCTCGGTTTCGGCGTCGACATCACGGAGCAGGTGCGCGCGGAAGAGAAGCTGCGCGCGCTCATCCACCAGTCCGAATCCGTTCTGGAGTCGGTCGGCGACGGCATCTATAGGCTCGATCTTGCCGGCCGGATCACTGTCGTCAACCCGGCAGCCGCCCAGATGCTCGGCTACAAACCCAACGAGTTGCTCGGCCGCAGTTTCCACGAGCTGGTCCAGCATACACGCGCCGATGGCACGCCCAACCCGGTCGAGGAGTGTTCGATCCTGGGCTCGATCAAGAATCTGAGCACGGTTCGCATCGCAAACGAGATCTTTTGGCGCAAGGATGGGACCAGCTTTCCGGTGGAGTACGTGGCCCGTCCCCAGATTGGCTCCGCTGCCGGCAAGCAGGGCGGTAAGGACATCGGCGTCGTCGTCGCGTTTACCGACAGCACCGAGCGTAGCGCCCTCGATCGAATGAAGGATGAGTTCATCTCCACCGTCTCCCACGAGCTGCGTACCCCACTTACTTCCCTGCGCGCGGCGCTCGGGCTGGTCACGGGAGGCGCTCTGGCCACCCGGCCGGACAAGATACGGCCCATGCTCGAAATCGCCATCGGCAACACCGATCGCCTGATCCGGCTGGTAAACGACATTCTCGACATCGAGCGCATCAGCAGCGGCAACTCCGAACTGCATGCCGCCATGTTCTCCGCAGAGGCCCTGATCGAGCGCGTGATCGGGCTGCAACAGGCAGCGGCGATGAAGACCAGCCTGCGCTTCACCGTCCAGAGTGACGGAGTCGAGGTCTTCGGCGACCCTGACCGCATCCAGCAGGCGCTCGCGAACCTGATCTCGAACGCGATCAAGTACTCTCCGCCGGGCGGCGAGATCATCCTCACTGCCTGCAGAATCGACGAGCACGAGGCGCAAATCAGTGTGAGGGATCACGGCCGAGGCATCCCTGCCAACAAACTGGATTCAGTCTTCGAACGTTTCCAGCAGGTGGACGCGTCCGATTCCCGCGACCTGGGAGGCACGGGGCTGGGCCTGGCAATCTGCCGAAGCATCCTTACCCAGCACGGCGGACGTATTTGGGTGACCAGTCCACCAGGCGAGGGCGCGACCTTTCACTTCACCTTGCCCACCCACCCCAGCGGCTATCTTCGCTAGCTGACCTTCAACCTCCGCTTCCCTTTCCGCTTGCTTTCTGTTACCGTGCAAATTGAGTACCAGCGCGGACCAGAGTCCCGCGGTAGACGCTCGTCTGCCGTACCTTGTTTCAACGGATAAGCAGGTTTTAGTACATGGCGAAGGCGATGTGGAATGGCCACTTGTTGGCTGAGAGCGAGACCACCGAAACGGTTGAGGGCAACCTCTACTTTCCGGAAGAGTCCGTCAATCGTAGCTACTTCAGACCCAGTTCCACGACGTCAAGCTGTCCGTGGAAGGGACAGGCTCGGTACTACACGATCTTCGTAGACGGCCAGGAAAACCCGGACGCTGCCTGGTACTACCCCGATCCCAAGCCCGCTGCCCGCAACGTGAAACACCACATTGCGTTCTGGCGTGGCGTTGAAATAACGAAGTAGTCTTTAGCAAGACAGCCTCTTCAGTAGGCCTGTGCCTGGTCGAGCGGCAGACGCACCTGAAAACAGGTTCCGCGCTCATAACACTCAACGCGCAGAAATCCAGAATGCTTGTTCACGATCCGGTGCGCTGTGTCCAGGCCTAAACCGAGTCCCTTTCCAGGAGCCTTGGTCGTGAAAAATGGCTCGAAGATCCGCGTCTGCAGCTCCGGAGGAATTCCTGGACCCGTGTCCCAGATCTCCACGGTCGCCATCTGCCCCTGCAGCTTGGTTTGCAGACGCAGGGTGCCGCCCGTAGGCATGGCGTCCAGCGCGTTCTCAATCAGCACCGTCCATACCTGGTTCAACTCACTGCCGTACGCGCCAATCTCCGGGAGCTCCGAATCGAAATTCATCTCCACGCGGACATTCGCCAGCCGCGAGCCAAACATGCTCAG
>CAXTQE010000007.1:0-59782 GCA_964246225.1 uncultured Acidobacteriaceae bacterium
TGGCGAAGGCGAGGGAGTGGAAGCCTTTCAGTGTGGTGTTTAGCCTTTCGTAGTCCCGTGCGAGCCTTGTGAAGCGGCTGGCCCAGGCGAAGCTTCGTTCGACGACCCATCGTCTGGGCAGGAGCACGAAGCCGCGTTTTGCCAGCGGATATTTGATCACTTCGAGCCGGATGCCGTGCTCCTTTTGCGACTTCGGCAGCGTTCTCGCCGGTGTAGCCCTGGTCGACATAGGCCAGCTCGACGGTGGAGCCGGTCACCATCCTGAACCTCGACTGCGAACGCGCCGACCTGCTCGCGTCGATTGCAGCGTGCGGCTGTCCAGGCACACCGCCGTCGGCTGGCCCTTGCGCCCCTCCCACTCGCGCACGATCGCCTGCACATCGGTGACCAGCACCTCGAACACGCCCGCTTCCAGCCAGCGCCGCATCTGCTGGTACATTGCCCACCACGGTCCGTACTCGTGGGGAAGAACGCCACTGCCCACCCGTGCGCGCCACATAGCACCCGTGAACACCAGCCGGAGATCGTGCCGCTGTTGCGCCGCATCTTCCCGGCATAACAGCAGACACGGCAGCACAAACTCCCACTCCTCATCTCTCACATCCGACGGGTACCCCGCACGCGCAGCCTTCGACCTCCTCCTATGCTCAGAAAAAACACAGCCCAGCAAAGAACCTACAAAGAGACAAAGCATTTCGGGAACTTCCGGGTGGTGAACCTTCGGCACAGTCGCTGGGCTCTGCATGGCGTTTGGCAGCAGGTGCTCGGAGCGCCTTGCTGAAGAAGCCGACCACGAATATGCCATGATCGACAGCACCATCGGGCGAGCGCATCAGCATAGCGCAGGTGCCCCGCAAAGAGGGGCGAACAAGCGATCGGTCGCAGCAAGGGTGGACTGAGCACCAAGACCACGCGGTCGTGGATGCGGTCGGCAACCCACTCCGGTTGCACCTGACCGCGGGACAGAAGTGGGAACTGGACGGCGCGGATGTACTGCTTCCCGGACTCAAGGCCAGGACCGTGATCGCGGACAAGGGCTTCGATGCCGAGGCCACGGTTCGCTCGCCGACCACGCTGCTTATCGGCAAGCGCCACCATCAGAACCGGTTCCAACACAGCCCACTGCGCCTTTGTCCGATGACTCGGATCCTTCAAAAACCAACAAACAACAGCAACTCAGGAAGTATTTAGACAGGTGCTAAGGGATGTGTCTGGACCAAAATTACGGCGCAGGGTAGCTGGGTACTTTTGGCGTGAGGTGCTTCAGCAGGAACTCCTGCACCACGTTTTGAACGCCATCCAGGGCGACTGCGATAAGGCCATTTTCAAACGTCAGGCCAACGCCATTGCGATCATTCGCCGGGTAGTAGAGGTTGGAGAGCGCGCCCGCAGCCAGGTCGCCCCCGATGCCCGCATAGGCAGGCTGCCATTTGCCATTGTCGCCCTTGGCGATGACGGCCGTCGAGAGCGCGTACAGGAACCGCGAACGTACGCTTCCCGTTCCTTTATAGAAGTAGCGGGGATCCTGGTGGAGTAGCGCGGGAAGCACTGCGCCTCCCAGCAACGTGCCGGCGGTCTCATTCGCCAGCCCGGCTCCCAGTCGTTTGCCATATCCCTGAGCTCCCGGCCCGTAGCCGCTCAAGCTGCCGGTTGCCTGCTGCACTCCCGCGGTGCCAGCCGTGATGCCAAGCGTCACAGGATCGATCATCGTCTTCCACGAGAGCTCGTATTTTTGCCGGGTCGTCAGCGGCGGGGCATGCCAGTCGTACACGACGAAAAAGTTGGGAATAACGCCGACTAACCGCTGGTGTTCCTCGTCGTGCACCTCCGCGGTTGCCAGCTCGCGCTGCGAGATCGTGACGTCCACGGCTTCCGTCGTCCCCGCTGTGAGCACGATCGTCGCAAGCTCCCGCTGCTCCTTGGGCAGCAGCGTTCCGGTCAGCTTGCCGACCGCAAAACCTGGGGCGCTTACCGCAAGCTGGAAAGCTCCCGGCGGAAGATGGTCGAGTTGGAAGGCCCCATCCGTGTCCACGGAGACGGTTCGCGTCGAGCCATCCGCGGCGGAGAAGACGACGTGCGCTCCCGGGATTGCGGCACCATCCGCATCCACCACGAAGCTTTGGACGGAGGCCATTTGCTCCGTTATCTGGATTGCAGGGGACACTGCCGGCGAGCTTTGCGCGCGCACGATGGGGACGACTACTCCGCAGAGCAACGCGCCTAAACCCCAGATCATCCCCGCGCTGCGCAAGAAGCCCCCAGTCGATACAGACGCGTGGGCGTTGTCCAAAGCCGCAGGACAATCATTTGCCCTCGCCCTTTGGTCCCGGTGCCAGATCATTGCTAGTCGCGCTGCTCCTCGAGCTGCAAACCAAGGGCCTCCCATCGCGCCAGGAGCTGCTCATGCTCGCGTCGCAACCGCTCGACCTCCGCTGACGTTTTTTGCGACTCTTCCGCAGAACTGAACACCCCCAGCTTTGCCTCCGCAGATGCCAGCCGCTCCTCCATCTCTGGAATCGCCTCTTCGGCCGCGCTTACCTCATCTTCCAGCAGCTTCAGCTTGATGGGGTTAAGCTTCTTCGCTGCAGCCTTCTTTGTCTCTACAACGATTTGGGCAACTGCCGGCGGGCTCTGCGACCCGGCAAAGCTCGTCACCGACGCGGTCACCTTCTCTGGACCGCCCTGCTTTCTCCACAGGTAATCCTCGTAGTTTCCCGGGTACACGTGGACGCGCCGATCCTCCACCTCGAAGACCCGCGACGCCAGCCCATCGATGAAGTAGCGATCGTGCGAGACGAACAGGACCGTACCCGAGAAGTTGCGGATCGCATCGAGCAGCACATCTTTGGCCCGCAGATCGAGGTGGTTGGTCGGCTCGTCGAGCAGAAGCATGTTGGCGGGACTGACGAGCATCTTGGCCATCGCGTACCGGTTGCGCTCTCCGCCGCTGAGCACGCCGAGCTGTTTGAACACGTCGTCCCCTGAAAACATGAAGCACCCCAGGAGACTTCGCAGCTCGACTACCGGCACCTTGGGCGCCGTCCCCGCGATGTCGTCCAGCATCTTGGCGTTGCCGTCGAGGACCTTGTATTGGTCTTGCGCGAAATAATCCGCGAGCACGTTATGCCCGAGCTTGATCTCTCCCGAGGTTGGATCTTCCTGCCCGCTGAGCATCCGGATCAGCGTCGATTTTCCCGCGCCATTGGCTCCCACCAGGGCGATCCGGTCGCCGCGATCAATCTGAAAGGACACATTTTCGAGGATCTTCTTGGTGCCTCCGTCGGGCGTCGGGTACTGCTTGGATAGGTGCGCGACCTCGATCACCGTGCGTCCGCTTGCAGGAGGCTGCGGAATGGTGAAGCTGATGGTGGCTTCCTCCTCCGGAACCACGATACGCTCGATCTTTTCGAGTTCCTTGATGCGCGACTGCACCTGCTTGGCCTTGGTCGCCTGCGCACGGAAGCGATTGATGAAGGCTTCCAGGTCCACGATCCGCTCGCGCTGGTTTTTGTAGGCGTTCATCAGCTGGGTTTTGCGCTCTTCCTTCTGAGTGACGTACTTTTCATAGCCTCCGGTGTACATGTGCATGCGCTTGTTCCAAACTTCGCAGATCTTGCCCACGGTCACGTCGAGGAAGTAGCGGTCGTGCGAGATCAGCACAAAGGCGTTTTCATAGTTGCGAAGGTAGTCCTCCAGCCAGTTCCGCGTTTCGAGGTCCAGGTGGTTGGTCGGCTCATCGAGCAGCAGCAGCGATGGCTTCTCGAGCAGCAGCTTGGCGAGCGCGATGCGCATCTGCCAGCCTCCTGAGAACTCCTCGGTGCGCCGCTCCCAGTCTTCCTTGGCGAAGCCCAGCCCACCGAGAACCGTGCCCACCTGCGAGTCGAGGGTGTAGATGTCATGGGTCTGCAGGACGTCCATGATGTAGGAGTAGCGATCCGCGGCCTCCTCGTATTTGGGCGATCCAGGCTTTTGATCGCTGAGGGTGCCGGTGAGTTCCTCAGCCTCGGTCTCCATGCCGCGCAGCTCGTCGAAGACGCTGAGGCATTCTTCGAAGACGGTTTTGCCGCGCATCGCCAGGCCGTCCTGGGGCAGATATCCGAGCGTCGTGCCCTTGTTCTTCGAGATCGTCCCGTAGTCGAGCGATTCCATTCCGGCCAGCACCTTCAGCAGCGTGCTTTTGCCGGTGCCGTTGCCTCCGACCAGCCCCGTCCGCTCGTTGGGCGTGATGAGCCAGTTGACCTCCTCGAACAGGAGTTTCATGCCAAATCGTTTGCCCGCACCTGAAAGTTGTAGCATTCCCTCTATTTTCGCATCTGGGTTTCGTTCCTCTGGCAATAGGACTGCGTGATCGAGGCACTTGAGGTCACCCCCTTCTGCTACCTTCAGTAATGGAGAGAGTTTCGCCCCGGATGCCTGTTCAGCCTTTTACTCCCGGCCAACCTTTGTCCGGGCCGCCGCCCGTAGAGCCCACGGCCTCCGAACAAGAGGATCTGCAACCGACGTCCGTGTGGCTGCAGCGGATCTCCCTATTTATTCTTGTGCTCTTTTGCGTGTATCTTGGCGCGCTGGTTGCCATTTTGCCCTGGTGGTCGGCGGTTTGGGACCACAATCCACTTTTGCACGCTTACCCGCGTGTGTGGGACGTGCTTCGGACGGGGCCTGCACGCGGCATCATCTCCGGCTGCGGCCTGCTGGACATCTGGATCGGCCTCTCCGAGGCAATCCACTACCGGGAACACCGCTCCTGATCGAAAGCGCTGAAAACTTCATGACTGACGAACCCAAGCCTCTCGAACGCGCTCCCCTGGCGTATGAAAACTCCGACTTCCTCGACTCTCCCGACGGACGCATCTTCCGCATGCTGGCCGAGTACCAGGAGCCGCTGGTCCGATTTCAACGCGAGCGGATCGCCGACACCGTCGTTTTCTTTGGTTCCGCGCGCTTTCGCCCGCTCGACGTCACGCATGCGCAGCTTGAATTGCTGGAAAACTCCTACGCCGCCGCGCCTGCCCCTCCGCAGGAGCAGCCCGCTTCCCCGGACGAACAGCTTACCGGGCAGACCACCGACCTCAAGCTCTCGCTGGCCCAGGCTGCGGTTGAGATGTCCCGTTTCTATGAAGATGCCCGCACCCTTGCTCATATGGTCTCCGCCTGGGCCAAGGACCTGCCCGGCCCCCGCCATCGCTTCGTGATTACCTCCGGCGGCGGCCCCGGCATTATGGAGGCTGCCAATCGCGGCGCGTACGAGGCCGGGGTGCGGTCGATCGGCCTCAACATCAAGCTTCCCTTTGAGCAGTTCCCGAATCGCTTCGTCACGCCCGAGCTCAACTTCGAGTTCAGCTACTTTTTCATGCGCAAGTACTGGTTCGCTTACCTGGCCAAGGCGCTGGTCGTCTTTCCGGGAGGCTTCGGCACCATCGACGAGATGTTCGAGATTTTGACCCTGGTCCAGACTGGAAAATTCGCCAAGCCGTTGACGGTGATCATCTACGGTTCGGAGTACTGGAAGTCCGTGCTCAACCTTGATCTTCTCGCCGCCCGCGGGGCGATCGCGCAGAAAGACCTTCGGCTGTTTCAGTTTGCGGATACCCCCGAGGAGGCGTTCGCGCTGCTCAAGTCTGGATTAGCGACTCATCTGGAGACTCCGGGACGCCAGGATGAGAGCTCGGCAGCGACGCGGGACGAACCTGCTGCCCCGACCCAGACGCTACTCGGGCCCGATATTAATAAGACAAGGCCCTAGGCGCGGGCCGGCACCAGGCCTGTTCGTTGCTACTCTGCCAGGATCAGGGCCGAGGCGTTGCTACTCTTCTTTTTCGTTCGCTCCATCATCTCCCGGTGCGAGAGGATGCGGTTTCTTCCTGTGCATTTCACCTCGTACATGGCGTCGTCTGCCAGGGCGATGAGGCGCTCTCCGCTGGCGGTCCCGCGGTCGAGCAGCGCGATGCCGATGCTTGCGGTGAGCGGGCCGCCGGGCCAGGACTCCCGATCCATGGCTACTTTGAGACGTTCGGCGAACTGCCTGGCCCCATCCTCTTCGGTGTTGGGGAGGACGACCACAAACTCCTCGCCTCCGTAGCGCGCGGCTAGATCGGTCCTTCGGGCGCAGCCGCGGATCAGCGCTCCCATGCGCTGCAGGATGAGGTCCCCGGCCGCATGTCCAAGCTGGTCGTTACGCTTTTTGAAGTTGTCGATGTCGAGCAGCACCACGGACAGCGCAGTGTGGTAGCGCCGTGCGGACTCAAACTCGAGCTGCATTCGCTCATCCAGGATTCTACGATTGGCGAGGCCGGTAAGCCCGTCGGTTGCTGCCAGATGTTCCAACTTGCCGCAAAGCACCTCGAGTTCCCGCTGCTGCTTGATCTCGCTGGTCAGGTCGACCGAGATGCAGCCCAGCATGGATTTGCCCTCGGCGTTCAGCCAGCAGAATTTGTGCGATTTCCACTGGTTCGTATGGCCCAAGGCATTGGTAACGTCTTCCACCCGCGCCATCAGATGTCCACAGGCCATTGCTTCCTGATCATGGGCGTGGAACGACTCTGCAGTCGCAGGCGGAAAGATCTCATGCACGTTCTTCCCGATCCAGTCGGTTTTGCCGATATCGAACTCACGTGTCATTTGATCGTTGTAGAAGACGAACCGTCCTTCGTCATCCTTGATGAAGGCGAGGAAGGGCGCGTTGTTCATGAAGGTGCGGAAGCGGTAGTCGCTCGAGCGCAGGTCGGAGACGACCTTGTCCCGCTCGCGGAGCGCGTCCACCAGCAGCCGTTGCTGCACACGTACCTCGACCTGCGACTGCACCTGTTGGGTTAGCACCTTCAAGGCCTGGCATTGTGAAGGTTTGAGTTGGCGGGGCACGGTGTCCAGAACACAAAGCGTGCCGAGGTGCGCGCCGCTGTTGCCTCCGAGCGGCATGCTGGCGTAGAAGCGAATGTTGGGCTGCGAAGTGACGAGTGCGTTGTCGCGGAATTGCTCGTTCTCGGCCATATCCTCGACGACCACCAGATCGTCTTGAAGGATGGTGTGCCGGCAAAAGGAGAGGTGCAGAGGGATCTCCCGCACCGAGGTGCCGAACCCCGCTTTGATCCATTGGCGGTCACTGGCGATGAGGCTGAAGGCGCTCATGGAGGTGCCGCAGATCTCGGCCGCCAGGGTAACGAGCTCGTCGAAGGCGACCTCTGCCGGAGTGTCGAGCAGGCAGGTCTGGTCGAGGGCAAGCAGCCGTGCGGATTCGGTGTCCGAGGGTGCCGAGGGCGGGGCTGTGTAGGAGGCGATCATCGATGGAGTAAACCGTACGCGTTTCGCCGCGGCCTGAACATACAACCTTCGTGAGAGACGTTTGGCTACGGGTGTAACAGCCTCTTCGGCTTGCGCTGGGAGAGCCGGCGTAGAGTAATCGCATGCGTCCGTTGCGGGTCGCCTATTTTCCGGACTCCTTTCACGAGATTAATGGAGTCGCGCATACCAGCCGCAGCTTTGCCGGATATGCGCAGCGCCATGAGCTTCCTTTTCTGTGTGTGCGGGCCGGCTCCCGGTCGACCGCGATGGAGCAGCACGGAAGCGTGCGCAGCCTGGAGCTGCCGCGCTCCGCCGCCGCCATCCGTGTGGAGAAGGACTTGGCCTTCGACCCGCTCTTCTGGCGGCACGCGGATGCGATCGAAGATGAGCTTCGTCGCTTCAGGCCGGATCTGCTGCACATGACCGGTCCGAGCGAACTGGGACTCCTGGCGGCTTATTTCGCGTGGAAGCTTGAGATTCCGCTAGCCGCTTCGTGGCACACCAATGTGCATGAATATGCGGCGCGACGATTGGCCTGGCTGACGAGACGGATGCCTGCCGCTTGGGGGCAGGCGGTCGCGCAAGGGGTCGAGGGCAGCTCGCTCGAGACGCTGCTCGGGCTTTACGGGTTGGCGAAGGTTCTTTTTGCTCCGAATGTGGAGCTGTGCCGGATGCTGGCTGAACGGACCGGGCGGCCGTGCCACCTGATGCAGCGTGGGGTGGATGCGACGGTGTTCTCGCCCAAGTACCGTGTTGCGGCCGATGCTCCGGGTGAACCCACGTGGGTGCTGGGCTATGTGGGCCGGCTTTCGATCGAGAAGAACGTCGCGCTGCTGCCGCGGGTGGAACGCGAGTTGCGAGCTGCGGGTCATCGTGTGCGCTTTCTGATCGTCGGCCATGGCGCGGAGGAAGAGAGGCTGCGGCGCGAGATGCCGACGGCGGAGTTCGCGGGGGTTCTGCGTGGGGAGAAGCTGGCGCAGGCCTATGTGCGGATGGACGTCTTCGTCTTTCCGTCGCACACGGATACGTTCGGCAACGTGGTGCTGGAGGCGCTGGCGAGCGGAGTTCCCGCGGTGGTGACTCCCGATGGAGGGCCACGCTCGATTGTGCGGGAAGCTGCAGGCGGAGAAGCGGAGACGGGCGTGGTGGCGGCGGACGACGCCTTTGCGGAAGCGATTGCGGGCATTCTGCGCGATCCGGCTCGTCTTGCGAGGATGCGCACAGCTGCCGAGGCGTACGCGGCCACGTGCAGCTGGGATGCGGTCTTCGGCGGGGTCTATGCTGCTTATTCGACGCTGGTTGAAGGCTTGTGACGGCCGGACCTGCGCCGGATGGGCTCGGGAACGGACTCCAGCCCGGGCTGAAGGCGGAGCTCGCCGACGTACACGCCAAAGGCGGGAAGGGTAAGGGCGCTGAGCGGGACTGGTGTGCCGGGATTGGCCGTTTGGGGCGAAGAGGCGAGGGTGCGCAGGGTTCCGGTGCCGACGGGAATAGCTCGTGCGCGAAGCTCTGCTGCGAGCGAGACTTCTGCGGCGTGTGGAGAAACGTTGCAGACAATGATTACGGGGGACGCGTTGACCGCTCCCGGGGGAGGACGCCGGACCCAGGCGACGAGGTCTGGATTCGCTAGCGCCAGAGGAGCGAGGGGGCCGCTGCGCAGAGCAAGATTTCCGTGGCGCAAGCTGCTGAGGCGCCGATACCAGTTCAGCAGGGAGTCCTGGAGGTCTTCTTCGGGCGGAGATAGCGGCGCGGCGTTGGGAGCAGTGTGCAGTCCGATCTCCTGCCCGGCGTACAACTGCGGGATGGCCTGGCCGAGAAGCAGCAGCGCGGCGGTTTGCCTGGCGATCTCTGCCGGGTGGGCTCCGTCGCTGAAGCGGCTGAAACTGGGGGTACGGCTGCCTGCATCGGACGCGAGCACAGGTGTGGCGAACGGGAAGTGGGTGTGCGGTCGAGTGTTGAGCAGCTCACGAAGCTGGCCGGCCTGCCAGTGGTTCAGCTGCAAGAGGCGGTCGTCGAGCCTCAGTTGCGGAGCTTTCGAGAGAAGTTTTGCCGCAGTCTCAGCAGGCTGCGTTCGCCTGCGATTGCGGCTTCGACGAACGGTTGCCGGGTTGGCGTCAAGAGGCTCCGGCAGATCCCAGAAGAGGATGCGTTGACCGGGATAGTCGTTGCAGAGGCGATCGAGTGCGGCAAGGCGGCTCGACGTCTGAGCTGCCGTGAGAGGCACGGTTTGCGGGGCGGCGCTTGTGAGTCTGAGGCCGGCGATGCCTCGGCTGAGCCAGAAGCGCGCGGCGTCGGCGGTCTCGTCGTCCGAGAGCGTGCTGTTGAACGGCAGATCGACGAGGACACGCATGCGGCGTCGGCTGGCTTCCTCGACAAGCGCGGACAGGTCTTCTTCGGTTCCGTAGGTTACCCCGAAGGGCGGGGTTGCGCTTGCGGCTGGAGGGCGATGCGCGGCTCCTGTGTTGAGCGGAAAGGGTGACAACACAAGGGCATCCACGCCCAAGGATTGAAGGGAGTCGAGTCGTTCCGCGACTCCGCGCAGCTTGTCCTCAAAGCTTAGCGGGTCGACCTGGTAGAGAACGGCTGACTGCCACCAGCTCTCGACGGTCAGTCCGGAGCCTTGCCAGCCGGGCCTGGCGAGCGTCTGGGCGGGGAGGCTGCTGGAGAGCATGGCCGCAAGCAGGAAAACGAAGACGCAGCGGCGGCCCATGAGCCGATTTTAGTCGAGAGCTACCTGCGGCCTGAAGGAGCGGGAGTTCCCGTGGCTGGGGCCTGGCGATCGCGCAGGAACTGGTCGAAGTCCAGCCCGAACTGCGGCACGGACCGCGTGCCATGGATGGTGAAAGGAATCTCGACCCCAGCTCCGTTTCTGCTGAGGTAGTTGTCGACCGCGTGCAGCAGAAGCTGCTTCCACCAGCTCTGTACCATGCCGGAGGCCTGCGCCTGTGTGCGCACCTTGCCGTGGAAGTCGAACTGATCGCCATCGAGCGAGTACACGCCCTGCATCTGGATCTCCGCGCCGGGAACGGTGTAGTTCAGGGTGTCGAAGTTCATGCGGCCTCCGCTTAGTTCCAGCTGGCCGTTCATCGCGGAGCTCACCACTGCCTGGCCGGGATGCGTCAAGGCCAGAGCGGCCTGCGCGGGAAGCCCTTGCGCCCGCAGGCTGAGCTGGTCGACCTTTTGCTGAAAAGCCGGATTGGCGAGGTGGATCCCTCGCAGCGAGAAGCGCGCATGGAGTGCGAGTCTCTGCATGAGGCTCTCGCGGCCGGGGCGGAGATGGAGTTGCGCGGACGTGGTCATCTGCGCGGATAGCAGCACAGGGCGCGTCTTCACGGCCAGCGCAAGGAAGTCCTGAACGAGTCCGTTTGGCACGTCGACGGTCAGGTCGATGATGTGGCCTTTGCCTTTTTCGTTGAGGATCGATCCGCGGCAGGTGAAGGCGGAGTTGCGCAGCCTGCCCTGGACCGGTTGCAGCAGCGTGTCGCCGGTGGTGCCATCGACGATGGCATGGAAGGTGGTGCGCAGAGGCATGGGCTGGCGTGCGGTTTCAAGCGCAAAGTCCGGTGTGTCCGTCCGTCCGGTGACCTCCAGCCGATGAAGCTGCCCGCGAAACTCTCCTGTGGATTGAAGCGTGCCGCTTAGTCCGTGGATGGTGCTCAGGTCGGCGTGCTCGAAGGTATAGTGCCCGTCGAGCGGCGTCGTGCCGGGGCTGGCGGAGACCCATGGGCCGAAGCTGCCGTTGACGGAAACGTCTCCTCGCGGAACGGCGTTGACCAGCGTTGCGTTGAAGCGCACGGGTGCGTCCTGGGCGATGCCCTGGAGCTCGATGCTTCGCAGGGCGAAGACCTTGGGCGTCTTGTTGGGGTCACTGTTTTCGAGCAGCAGGCTGGAGTCGCGGATGGAGAGCCGGTCCACGACGACCTGCGTTTGCGCGGCACTGCGGCGCTGGGCATCGTCGTCCGGCTCGGCGTGCAAGCCGTGCGGCGGGATGCGGATGTCCAGTCCGGAGACATGCACCGTGCCGATGCGCAAAGGCCGGGAAAACAGGCTGCGCAGGCCGGTGTGGAAGCTGAACTGAGCTACGGTGACGAGCGGCTGCGCGTCGCGGGCAGGAGGTTCGGTCGAGAGAGGCGGCGCTCCGATGCGCAGGCCCTTGCCCGAGACTTCAAGCCCGTGCAGGAGAGACACATCCAGGGTGTCGAGCTCGACGTGGCTATGAAAGCGGGTGCTCAGCGCTTCGATCAGCCGCTGCCGAAGGATAGGTCCGGCACGCCGCGCGAGCACTTCCCCCGCGACCCCGAGCAGCAGCAGAAGGAGCGCGACGGCGATGAGCCAGCCTCGACCTGCCCGGCCCGTTTTTCTGCGTGGGCTGCCGGCGGACACCGCCCTCTGGGTCACAGGCAAGTGAGACACCTCTGAACAAAAGATTACGCGAACAGAACGGTCTTTGCTAAGGTGGAGCCACGACCACCCAGCTGCAGCCGAAGGACAGGAGCGTAGCTCTGCTGCTTGCCTGTTCGGAGCCCGTTTCGTGAGCAGCCAGTGGCTTGCGGTCTGAACGGCCGTACTGGTTCGAGAGAGGTTTTTATGACCAAGAAGCTCATGCTTGCCTGTGCCGCGTTTGCTTTTGCGTTCCAGGCCTCTGCCCAGACGAACCATGTTACGTCTCCGCTCGAGCAGTTCGGCTTTGAGCCGGGAACGGATCGCAAGCTGGCCGACTGGAAAGAACTAACGGCTTACTACCAGAAGCTTGCCGGCGAGTCGGACCGGATCAGGTACCAGGAGCTTGGCAAGACGACCGAGGGCCGTCCTTTTGTGATGCTGACTGTCTCCGCGCCCGAAAATCTGGCTCACCTGGCGGACTACAAAGACATCGTTACGAAGCTCTCTGATCCGCGCACGACTTCGCCCGACCAGGCGAAGGCTTTGATCGCGCGCGGCAAGTCGGTGATGTTGATTACTTACTGCATTCACTCGACCGAGATTGCCAGCGCGCAGACGGCTGCGGCTTTTGTGTATCGGTTGCTGAGCTCGAACGATCCGGAGGTGCAGACGACGCTCCAGAACACCATTCTGCTGATGATTCCGGCGCAGAACCCGGATGGCGAGCAGCTGGTGGTGGACTGGTACAGGAAGACGCTGGGCACGCCCGCCGAGGGGTCGAATCCTCCGGTGCTCTACCAGAAGTACGTGGGCCATGATGACAATCGCGACTGGGTGGGGCTGACGCAGGTGGAGCAGCAGCACACGTCGAAGGTGATCAACGAGTGGCATCCGCAGGTGTTGTACGACCTTCACCAGCAGGGCGCGGACGCACCGCGGCTGTTTTTACCGCCGTGGGTGGACCCGATCGATCCCAACGTGGATCCTTTGCTTGTGTCTTCGATGAACGCGCTGGGCATGCGGACGGCCCATGCGGTTGAGTCGACGGGCAAGACCGGCGTGCTGGTGCATGGGGTGTACGATTTTTGGTCGCCGCTTCGGGATTACATCTCCTTGCATAACGGTTTGCGCATTCTGACCGAATCGGCAAGCGCGAATCTGGCTACGCCGATCGAGGTTCCATTCGAGAAGCTGGGCACAGGCATTGGCTATGATGCGAAGGTTGCCGCTTGGAATTTCCCTCATCCGTGGAAGGGCGGCACGTGGCATCTGGGCGACATTGTCGCGTACCAGATGGCCGCGCTGGAGTCGATGACCGCTAGCGTGGCGACGGACCGCGCACAATTTCTCACCGACTTCTACCAGGTGAGCGAGCGTGCCGTGCACCCGGCGGCCGGACCGTATGCGTATGTGGTCTCACCCGAGCAGATCGATCCTGCGATGACGCTTCGGCTGGTCGAGACGCTGCACAATGCGGGCGTCGAGGTGCAGCAGGCCTCCGCGCCGTTCGAGGCCGGAGGCAAGAGCTTCCCGGCTGGAAGTTACATCGTTGCGCTCGACCAGCCGTATCGTAACTTTGCCAAGACGGTGCTTGAGCGGCAGGACTATCCGGATATTCGCGAGTATCCAGGCGGGCCACCGCAGCGTCCGTACGACGTGACTGCTACGACGCTGCCGCTGTTCTACGGCGTGAAGGTTGCGGCGATCGATGCGAAGTTCAATGCGCAGGCGAAGATGGTCGAGGCGTTTGCTCCCGTGGTGGGCCGCGTGGAGCCTGGTCCGGCCAGGGGGTATCTGCTGAACGACACCAGCAACAACAGCCTGTACGCTACGTTTGCGCTGCTGAGCGAAGGTGTGAAGGCGTATCGGCTTACCGGGCCAGGGCAGGATCCGGGGACGATTTACCTGCCGGCGCAGCCTGGGCTAAACGCGAAGCTGAATGCGGCGGCCAAAACCTTTTCGGTTACATTTACTCGTTCGGCGCAGGCGGTGACCGGGAGTGCGCTGGCGATGAAAGCTCCGCGGGTGGCGCTGTACAAGAGTTGGGTGGCGTCGCTCGATGAGGGCTGGACGCGCTTCATCTTCGACAAGAACAGCATTCCGTATACGACGGTGAGCGATGCGGACCTTCGCAAGGGCAATCTGAATGCGCGGTTCGATGCGATTATTTTGCCTGAGAATGCGCCTTCCGCGATCCTGACGGGCCGGCTTGGCGGCGGGCGAGGCGGGCCGGAGCGGCTGACGTACCCGCAGCTTCCTCCGGAGTACCGGGGCGGGCTTGGGCCGGACGGAGCCGCGGCGCTCAAGGCGTTTGCCGAGGCGGGAGGCACGATTATCACCAACAACAAGGCAAGCGATGTGTATGCGACGAAGGACAATTCGACGTTCACGGACGCTCTGAGCGGTGTGCCGCCGAAGGAGTTTTACTGCCCGGGCTCGATCCTGGAGATCACCGTCGATACGACCAATCCAATTGCCTTTGGCTCGACTCCGACGGTGCCTGTGTTCTTTGAGACTGGTCCGGCATTCAAGGTTTCAGGCGCGGCGAAATCGGTGGGGCACTACAGCAGCGACCAGCCGCTGCTGAGCGGATGGATCCTGGGCGGCAAGCACCTGAACGGAAACTCGGCGATTGCGGAAGAACCGATGGGCAAGGGCCGGGTGATCGCGTTTGGTTTTATTCCGATGTACCGCGGGCTGAGTGAGGTGACGTATAAGTTCCTGCTGAACGCGATGCTTTATTCGGGGTCGACTCCGGGGCCTGCGGGAGATTGAGACAGACTTGCTTGATGAGCAGGGAACGGATCGGGAGAGATGAGAAACGCCAGCAAGTCGCCTATGATTTCGGGCGGCTCGCTGGCGATCAGGCCAGGAGTAAGGCAGCGTCCGTTGAAGTAGCTTGCTTTCGCGTCAGGCGGTGAGCGCGAGTTTGTAGGCTGGTTCAGACGCCTCCTCTTGTACGGGTTGATTGAAGGACTGCGCGCTGGCCAGTTGCGCTACGCGCAGACGCGAAGGGGAACAGGAGACGTAGTCGACGCCGAGCGAGCAGAAGTATTCGATCGACTCCGGGTCGCCTCCATGCTCTCCGCAGATGCCGATCTTGATTCCAGGATTGACGCGCCTCACGCTCTGGATGGCCATCTCCATGAGCTGTCCCACGCCTTCGCGGTCGATGGTGATGAACGGGTCGACCTTGAAAATACCCTGTTCGAGATAGCTGTCGAGGTAGCTGCGTGCATCGTCGCGCGAGAATCCGTACGTCATCTGCGTCAGGTCGTTGGTGCCGAAGGAGATGAAGCTTACATGCCTGGCAATGGCACCGGCGCAGACCGCGGCACGGGGTAGCTCGATCATGGTTCCGACCTTGTAGCTGACGAGCTGCCCGGACCCTGCGAGCACCTCCTTCGCCGTATTGTGTATCAGCGTGGCGAGTGCCTGCATCTCCTGCTCGGACGAGACCAGGGGGACCATGATCTCGGGCTGCGGGCTGTAGCCTTCGCGGGCGACTACCAGAGCCGCTTGCAGGATGGCACACACCTGCATCTCCAGTATCTCCGGATAGGTGAGGCTCAAGCGGCATCCGCGATGACCCATCATGGGGTTGGCCTCGGTCAGCGCTTCGACCTGCTTGCGCATGCCTTCAAGCGTGAGGCAGCGCTCCCAATCTTCTTCGCTGCGTGCCGAGGCGATGTCCTGCGTAAGGTCGTGCGCCGAAGGAAGAAATTCATGCAAGGGAGGATCGAGCAAACGGATGGTCACCGGCAGAGGAGACATGGTGCGGAACAGCGCTTCAAAATCCCCTTGTTGTATGGGCAGTAAGTGCTCGAGGGCCGCCACGCGTTCGGGCGCGGACGTTGCCAGAATCATCGCACGCACGATTTCGAGCCGGTCGGAGGCGAAGAACATATGCTCGGTGCGGCACAGGCCGATTCCCGTTGCTCCGGCAGCCATCGCGGCAGCGGCGTCGGCGGGGGTATCGGCATTTGCACGCACCTGCGGAGACTTCATGGCCAAGGCCCAGTTCAACAGCTGATCGAGCTCCGGATGGTGCTCACTCGCGGGTCGCAGAGGCATCTTGCCCGCAAACACGCGTCCCGTGCTGCCATCGAGCGAGAGCCAGTCTCCCTGGCGAAAGCGCTCCGAGCCGATGCATGCAATGCCGGTGGCCTCATCGATCGTGATCTGCTTCGCGCCCGTGATGCAGCACTTGCCCATACCGCGCGCGACCACGGCGGCGTGACTGGTGGCACCTCCCCGAGCGGTAAGGAAGCCGACGGATGCATCCATGCCGTGGATGTCTTCGGCGGTCGTCTCCTGCGTCAAGAGGATGACGTCCTTGCCGCTGGCGTGCATGGCAACCGCGGCGTTTGCGGAGAGCGCAATCATGCCGACAGCCGCGCCTGGCGAAGCGGGCAGGCCGGTGGTGAGCGCGGGCGGCGCGGCCTTCAGATCGAGTTGCGGCGAAAGCATCTCGACCAGGCTCGACGGCTTGACGCGCTTGACGGCTTGCTGGCGCGAGATCAGGCCTTCGTTGGCCATGTCCACGGCGATCCTGACTGCGGCGAGCGCGGCGCGCTTGGCCGAGCGCGTTTGCAGCAGGTACAGCTTGCCGTCCTCGACGGTGAACTCAAAATCCTGCACGTCTTTGTAGTGGCGCTCCAGCTGCCCGGTAAGGTCCACCAGCTCTGCATACACCGCCGGCATTTGCCTCCCAAGCTCCGTGATCGGCATGGGCGTGCGAATGCCGGCCACGATGTCTTCGCCCTGCGCATTGGCCAGATACTCTGCAAAGACATGCGGCTCTCCTGTGGATGGATTGCGCGTAAAACCCACTCCCGTGCCGCTGGTTTCGCCGCGATTGCCGAAGACCATGGCCTGCACGGTGACGGCGGTCCCCATGGTGTCCGCAATCTTGTTCAGCTTGCGGTAGAAGATGGCGCGATCGCTCTTCCAGGAGCGGAACACAGCCTCGATCGCCAGGTGGAGCTGCACCATGGGATCTTGCGGAAAGGGCTCGCCCGTGTGCTCGAGAATGACGCGCTTGTACGCTTCGATGGTTGCGTTGAGAACTGCCTGTTGCTGCTCTGGCGAGGTCTCCTGCAGGTCGGCCGAGAACGGTTCGAACGCTTCCTTGGGCACGTCCAGAACGACCGACCCAAACATCTGCAGAAGTCTCCGGTAGGAATCCAACGCGAACCGCTGCGAACCGCTTACCTGCGCGAGACCCTGGACCGAGGCGTCGTTCAACCCGACGTTCAGCACGGTATCCATCATGCCTGGCATGGAGATTGGAGCGCCGGAGCGTACGCTCACCAGCAGCGGGTCCTGCTCGTTGCCAAAGCTTCTGCCTGCCTGCTGCTCCAGCCAGCGCAAGCCGCGCTCCAGTTCAGCAGGAAGCTCAACGGGAAGCTTGCCTTGCTCGAGATAGGCGCGGCAGACATCGGTTGTAACCGTAACGCCGGGAGGCACAGGAACTGAAAGCAGAGTCATCTCTGCGAGTCCAGCGCCTTTGCCGCCGAGAAGCTCGCGCATGGATCCATCGCCATCCACGGCACCGGCGCCGAAACGATACACGTGCTGGGAGAAGAGATTCATGGCAACACCTCAAAAAGAAGTCAGGCCGCTCGAAGCGTTCCTGTCGATCACAGGCTGAACGGTACAGGGCACCATCGAGCGCAACAAGCAGGCCCCGTCCGATACGGACGAGGAGCACAGGGGCCGGTTGATTTTCTACTTCCTGGAGGAAATTCTTGACAGTGCTGTCTACGATCTTTCACTCTTAGCAAACGGGAACGTGGCGTAGCTTTTCGTAAGCGTGACAGCAGAAAGAAGCGGAGCATGGAGCACGCAGGTATCTCTGAAGAGGCGTTGGTCGAAGGTCTTGAGCGAGCACTCTTTGACCGCGACATTCGGGAGGGCTTCAGCCTGCTCGATGCGGCGTTCTCCTCGGCGGAGAGGACTGCGGAGACGACCTTCGCTTCTGCCTCGATGCTGCTTTGTATCGCGCAATGGGCGGACCTCGGATATCGAAACCCTGCCCTGCTTGAGCGGTTCACTGCAGAGGTTGCGTCTATCGATAAGGCGCAGCTGCGTCTGTTCGACTACCTGAAGCTTCGCATTGTCGAGTCGTACCAGGCGCTGGCGGCCGAGCACCCCGAGCACACCATTGAGGTGCTCGATCTTGTGCTGCGCATGGCAGGCGAGGGCTTGCTGAACGATTACCTCCACTTCCTCGTGCACTTCTGGAAGGGCCGCGCCCATCGAAAGCAGGGCGAGTACGAACGTGCGTCGATCCACATCCTCGCGGCGCGCCTGGCTGCCGAGCATGCAAACGCTCCGAGGCTGGTGGCAGTGACGAAGATTCACGAGAGCTGGCTGGCGTTCCAAAGCGGCAAGCGCCAGTATGCCTTTCAGTTGCTGGACGAAGCGGAAGAGGTGCTGCGGCCCACAGGCCACATGCTTTCGCTCGGCAATATTGAGTCGGCGCGTGGAAGATTTGTGCGTCGCTCCGGCGAATACCAGCGGGCGCTTGGCCACTTTGAAGCCGCGATTGCGCTGTACGAGGCGAGCTGCCCTGATCATCCCAACGTGGCGCGCGCGCTGGTGAATGCCGCGTATGCCAAGCGGCTTATCGCGCTCGAACTGCAACCCCGCAAGGGCCACGCCAATGGTGCTGTCCACGCGCGCTCCCTGGCAGCGGCCCGCGAAGCTCTCGAGCTTTTGCAGAAAGCCGAAAGCATTTATGCCCTGCATCATCACCAGAGCGGCACGGGATCTGTGCTGGTCAATGCGGCGCATATTCATCTGGAGAGCGGGGACATCGACCGTGCGGCCACTGAGGCTCAACGCGGATACGATCTCGGCTACCAGCGACGCGACCCCATCCTGATGGCTCGATCCACGGCCGTGCTTTCTGCGGTGAATCTGGCGCAATCCGAAGAGCAGGTGGGCGAGCAACCGGAGATCGCGAGGCATGCCAATCTTGCGATAGAACACGCGGACACAGCGATCGAGTTAGCCCGCCAGACACAAAACAAGCGGCTGCTTTGCGAAGCGTACCTAGCGCGCGGCATGGCTGCGGCTTCGGAGTTCGCGCAGGACTGGGAGACGGCGAAGGACTATGCAGCGAAAGCCGCGGCACTGCTGAGTGGAGATGACCGCGACCATCTGACAAAGCAGCTGGCCTCGCTGAGGACGAAGCTCGTCGACATGACTCGTGTCGATGAACTTTTGCGTGCCTGGTCCGATGGTGAAATCGGCGGAAAAAGTTTTCAGCAGGTGCAGGAAGAATTCGCGGGACTGATTATTCCCAAGGTCTGGTTGCGTAGCGGGAAGAATATTTCTTCCGTGGCGAAGGCGTTGAGTATCTCGCCCAAGAAAATACGGAGGATCCTGCGCAGCGCAAATCATGTGTGAAGAACTAGTTTGCTGATGGAGCGAGAATTAATGCACAGCAAAGCCAAAAATTAAAGTAGTAGCAGGTTTAGAGCGGCCGATGCACGGTTGCCTCGGTTGCTTGTTGTACCTGCTCATAGGTGACACCGGGAGCCAACTCGACCAGTTCGAATCCATTCGGTGTTACATCGAGCACACAAAGATCGGTGATGATTCGATTGACCACGGCTTGCCCCGTGAGTGGCAGCGTGCACGTCCGCAGCAGCTTCGCCCCGCCGCCCGGAGCACTGTGATCCATGAGCACAATGACGCGGCGCACACCGGCAACGAGGTCCATGGCACCGCCCATGCCTTTTACGCGCTTGCCTGGAATCATCCAGTTCGCCAGGTCGCCTGCTTCCGATACCTGCATTGCGCCGAGAATGGCCAGGTCAACATGGCCTCCGCGAATCATGGCAAACGATTCGAAGCTCGAGAAAATTGAGGCACCGGGAAGGTAAGTAACTGTTTCCTTGCCGGCGTTGATCAGGTCCGCATCCACCGCATCCTTGGTCGGAAACGGCCCAAGTCCCAGGATGCCATTTTCGGACTGCAGCGTGACTGTCATGCCTTCTGGAATGTAGTTCGAAACGTGAGTCGGCATACCGATGCCAAGGTTTACGCAGAAGCCGTCCTGCAGTTCAAGCGCTCCCCGCTGGGCCATTTCTTTTCTTGTCCAGGGCATCGCCTAGGCCTCTCTCGTTGTGATCTTTTCGATGTGTTTTTTCGGGAATGGCACGTGCACCAGACGTTGGACATAGATGCCGGGCGTATGGATCTCCGCCGGCTCTAACTCACCGGCCTGAACGATGATCTCTGCCTCTGCCACGGTGGTTTTGCCGCACATGGCCGCGCCGGGATTAAAATTCTGCGCCGCATACCGGTAGATCAAATTGCCATGCGTGTCGGCCTTCCACGCCTTTACCAGCGCGACATCGGCACGAATTCCGCGCTCGAGGATACACGTGTGTCCTTCAAAGTCCTTGTGTTCTTTACCTTCCGCGACCGCGGTGCCGACACCGGTGCGTGTATAGAAGCCCGGTATGCCCGCGCCACCAGCGCGCATACGCTCCGCCAGCGTTCCTTGCGGGGAGAACTCCACCTCGAGCTCGCCCGCGAGAAACTGCCGTTCAAATTCGGCATTTTCGCCTACGTAGCTGGAAATCATCTTTCGGATCTGCCGCGATTCAAGCAATGTTCCGAGTCCCACACCATCGATGCCAGCGTTGTTACTGGCAACGATCAAGTTGCGCACGCCGCTGTCGCGTAGGCCTTCAATCAACTCCTCAGGAATGCCGCACAGGCCGAAGCCGCCGATGGCGAGCGTCATCCCATCCTGCACAATGTCTTTAAGAGCGGCCGCGGCACTCGGCCAGAGCTTATTCACAGTACTTCCTTTCGTAAAAGAAGAAACGAGCGAAAAACAACTTCGATAAACATCAATTTTTCTAAGATCGGGATTCGACTTTGGTCCAGCTTATCTTCGCTGACTAGCTACCTTGATCTGGAGAATTGTACTCCTTGAAATCCGCTAGACGGGCCGTTCTGGTTATGCATACGCTAACTGCTGGCCTTCCCCTGCAACCACGTTTTGCCTTCGGCGTAGAGGGCCTCGACTTCCGCTCCCCTGGTTTGCGGCAGATCCAGTTTTACCTTCATTCCGATTTGCAGCTGCAGGTAGGCCAGGTGCCTGTAACCTGCCGGAAGCGAGGCCAGCTTCGTCTTATCCAGATTGAGTGGAAGGGTGGAATCGAGAGGGTCGAGGCGATCCATTTCATAGATCGGCTGGCGTTTAATCATGCCCCATCGACCGTTCTGCTTTTCGAAGAAGTCATAGAAACGACCTATGCAAATGCAGTCACAAACGACTCCTTCTATCTCTGCTCGTTGGTTGATTGCCATCCTGGTCTGGGCGATGGCCCTCTCGCCCTGCACATCGACCGAAGTTCCACTGAGGGTGTGAAGAACCTTGATTCCACGGTTGAAGGCGGCCTGGCTTCCCACGATAAATTCTTCCGCGCTTCCGTAGAACCACGTGGTCTGAATCGTTCCGCCTGGATGCCAGGTTGTTCTTAGTCGCTCCCAGTCGCCGGAATCCCTCCAGATAGCCCAACTCTCAACTATGTTCCGAATCTGCAGCTCGTCCTGCGACACCTCAAACATAAAAGACCTCAATGTCCTAAGGCACTTTCGAGCGGATTGGTTGCGTACCAATTCCACTCACGGATGCTGCTCCTGCAAAAAGCTTACGTGCGCAGTCAGGGCAGTGGAAGGCGCACCATGTGAAACCGAAGAGGATAGATTGATCGACGCCCAGTGTACACGGACTATCCCAGAGGGCGTTATGAAAAATTCGTAGTCAAGTTGGTTCGAGGACCTACCAAAGCTCCAAGTTCCGGCGAATATTTGCTCACGTGTGCGTAGGTCCGCTCCGCTCGATTCTCACGACCCGAGCTGTACGGCGAGATCTTCTGACTGACGAGACTTTCGCGTGAGATGGAGCCGCTGAATGTATCAGTCTGGCCAGCGCTGCGCTGTTATTCCAAGCCGCCGCTCCATGACCCGCACTGCTTCTTCGCTCTCATCCACCAGTAGAAAACGGCGACCGTGTTTGTGGGCCGCAACCCCGGTCGTGCCGCTGCCGGCAAAGAAGTCCAGCACGCGATCTCCCGGCCGCGAGTGCACGCGAATGATGCGCTCCAGGATGCCGAGCGGCTTCTGCGTTGGGTAGCCGGTCTTCTCCTTGCCCGTGGGCGAGACGATGGTATGCCACCAGACATCGGTCGGCGTCTTGCCTCGCGCGGCCTTTTCCGCGCCCACCAGCGAGGGCGCCATGTACGCGATGCGATCGGTCTGGTCGAGCGCAAAGGTGTAGCGCTTCGGGTCGCGCGTGTACCACAGCAGATTGTCGTGTTTGGCCGGCCAGCGCTTGGTGGCACGCGCGCCATAGTCATAGGCCCAGATGATCTCATTCTGGAAGCAGGCGCGGCCGAACACCTCATCCAGCATTACCTTGCAATAGTGAACCTCGCGCGGGTCGACGTGCAGGAAGAGCGAGCCCGTGTCCGTCAAAATACGCCGAGCCTCCACCATGCGCGGACGCAGGAAGCCCGTGTAATCGTCGAACGCATCGGCATAGCCCGCCAGCGAGTCCGCACTTTTCTCTGTGCGATATCGTAAGCCGCCGAAGCCGGTGCGGTCGCCTGCTGCGTCCCGCACGGTCTTCAGGCGCGGCCTGGCCTGACGCTTCCCGGTATTGAAAGGCGGATCGATGTAGATCAGATCCGCCGAACCGCCGGGCAGGCCCTGCAAGACAGAGAGGTTCTCTCCATGTACGATTCCGTCCAACGACTTTCCCTCGTAGACTTGAGCTTATGTCCTTGTTTCGACGCGTGCATAGAGACGTGTATCGTTTGCGGCAGCGAATGGCTCCACGATCCATGTTGACCCAGACGATCCAGTTTGCCATGCTCTCGCACCCGGGCCGCGTGCGCAAGGGCAACGAAGATACCTGCGCGGCTGCCGAGGACCTGGGCGCCTTCGTGGTGTGCGATGGCATGGGTGGAGCCGCGGCCGGGGAAGTCGCGAGCGCGCTCGCAACGCAGATGTTTCTGGAGGCTCTGCGGGCCGGGCCGGACGACAGTTCCGAAGCCAGTTCCGAAGCCAGTTCCGAAGCCAGCGCCGAAGAACGGCGGCTCGAAACGGCGGTCGGCCAGGCCAATCGCGCGGTGTATCGCCAGGCAAGCAGCTCGCCGAAGCTTCAAGGCATGGGCACGACGCTGGTTGCGCTGCTTTACGCCTCGGCCAAAGACGAAAGCGCCGCTTCGCTGACGCTGGTCCATGTAGGCGATAGCCGCTGCTATCTGTGGCGCGACGGCGTCCTTACTGCTTTGACGCTTGATCATTCGCTGGTCGAGGAGCAGGTTCGGCTGGGCGAGATCACGGCTCTCGAAGCCGAGACGCACCCGATGCGCAACATCATCACTCGCGCGGTGGGCGCCGGCCCCCTGGTCGAGCCGGAGATCCAGCGGCTGCAACCACAAGCCGGCGACCTCTACCTGCTCGCTTCGGACGGCCTCACGCGCGAGTTGCCCGATGCGATTCTTGCGGCAGCCTTTCGGCGCAGCGATCTGACGAGCGATCTGGGTGACCTGGCCAAGACGCTGATCGACCAGGCCAACGACGCCGGCGGTCGCGACAACATTACCGTCCTTTTATTGCAGCTTCCCTGACGACGATCCTGCGATAATCACACTTGAAGGAAGATCAAGATGCCTCAAGAGCTTTACTTTGAAGACTTCTACATCGGCCAGCTCTTTCACTCCGCCGGCACTGCCAAGGTCTCCGCCGAGGAGATCAAGGAGTTCGGCCTAAAGTACGACCCGCAACCCTTTCACCTGGACGAAGCCGCCGGTGAAGGCTCGTTCTTCAAGGGGCTGGCTGCGTCCGGCTGGCTTACCGCGGCCATTGTCATGCGGCTGCGCGTTGAGTCTATCCGGGTCTTCGGCGGCATGATCGGCGCCGGCGTAGAAGAGATGCGCTGGACCGAGCCCGTGCGCCCCGGCGATAGCATTCGCACCGAGATCGAGGTCGTGAGCGTTCGCCACTCCACCTCGCGGCCAACCTACGGCATTGTTCGCACGCGCACCCTGGCCTTCAACCAGGAAAACAAAACGGTGATGCGATCGACGGTGAACTTCCTCGCTCCACTGCGCTCCGTCAAGTAGGCCCGGGCCATGACTCTTGAAGACCTCGAACTCCTAAAGCATTGTGAGGGTCGCATCGTGGCGCTTGAGCTCACCACGGGCGAGCAGATGTTCGCCGAGATCGAGATCGTTGTCGATCTGCCTCCTACTCCTGATGTTTTCTTCCTGCGCGTCGCCCGGGAAGCTGATGGTGCTTTTACTGCAGCAACGGAACATGGCGAGTCGATCCTGCTTGCTGACATCCAGCGCGTCGCTCTCATCCCTGGCGTCGCGTATCCTGACGTTTAGGGAGTTGTTTCTGAAAGGAAAGTGCGTCTTCAGAGAGCTACTTATTCTTTACGGCAGAAAGCCAGTCGCGCCGGGCACCGGCCTGGCACCAGGTGCGACGTTCCTGGTTGGCAGCGGCTTGGAAGTAGTGGCGCCGGGTTTTTCACCTTTACTTGCCTTCACTCCACCCTCCGGCTCCTTTGCTTCCGGCTGAGCCGGCTCCGGCACTACCACCTCGGCAATCTTCAGGTTGTGCGCCTGCGACCGCTGCTTGGTCACGTACGCGTTGATGACCTGCGACGCCAGCTTGGCCGAGTTGTTTCCCCAGTTGCCATGCTCCCAAAGCACCGCCACCACGATGTCCGGATTGCGCCGCGGGGCCATGCCTACGAACCACGCATTCGGCATTGTATTGTGGCCTTTGTTTGTTCTCGCCAGCGCCTCGTGCCCGATCACTTGCGCGGTTCCCGTCTTCCCGGCAAAGTCGATTCCTTCAAGATGCGCCGCCGCTGCCGTCCCTGTGGTGGTTACGGCCGCCATTCCATCCGTAATGGTTTGCCAGTTGGCCGCTGTCAGCGGAATGGTCTTGTCGCCACTTCCCGGGTAGGTCTCGTGAATGGCTTGCAACTCATTCGCTGGCACCTCATCCGGGAAGACCAGGTGCGGCCGATGCAGCACGCCTCCTGACGCAATGCCGCCGATCGCCCGCGCCATCTGCAGCGGAGTTACCGTGACCGCGCCCTGCCCGATCCCCACCGAGATCGTCTCTCCCGCGTACCATTTGCGGTGATAGTTCTTCATCGCCCACTGCGTGGAAGGCACCGTGCCCGAAGCTTCCTCCGGAAGGTCCACACCTGTGTGCTGTCCCAAACCAAGCTCCGCCGCATACTGCGCAATCCGGTCGATCCCCAGGCGGTTGGCCAGCGTGTAGTAAAACGTATCGCAGCTCAATGGAATGGCGTTATGAATATTCACCGCGCCATGATGCTGGTCGCAGGCGAAGAAGTGCCCGTAGAAGCTTGCCCCACCGTTGCACTGCACGTGCATGTCCTGTGCGATGTTGTCCTCAAGCCCCGCCACCGACATGATGATCTTGAACGTACTTCCCGGTGCCAGCTGCGCCTGGATCGCTTTATTGAGCAGAGGATGATCCGGGTTATCAAGAATCGATTGCCAATAGCTGTGTGTCAGCCGTACTGAAAACTGGTTCGGATCGTAGCTCGGCCGCGAGACCATCGCCAGGATCTCGCCCGTATGCGGATCCATGGCGACCATCGCGCCGTTCTTGCCTTCCATTGCCTGCTCCGCCGCGCGCTGGACATCGAGGTCCACCGTTAGCCGCAGGTCCTTGCCTGGCGTGGCCAGCTCCTGCCGGAGCAGCCCCAACTCTTTGCCGTGCGAGTTTACAATCACGTCCCGCGACCCATCTAAACCACGCAGCAGTGCGTCGTAGGTCGCCTCCACGCCCGACCTCCCCACTACATCACCTGGCTGGTAGTCAGCGTAGCGGTCATCGTTGGCAAGCATCTGCTCCGAGACCTCGCCCACATACCCGATCATGTGCGCGGCAAAGCCATCGCGCGGATATAGCCTCCGCTGCTCCTCCAGCGTCTCGAGCTCCGGCAGCTCATTCCGGTGCGCCTCCACAAAGGCCTCTTCATCCGGAGTAATGTCCTGTTTCAGCGGGATCGGCTGGTATTTTGCTGCGCCGGCGTAGTGCCGCAGCGTCGTGATCACCTGTTCGAGCGGAAGATGCAGACCGCTTGCGATAATCGGCAGGTCGTACGCCAGGTCCTTCACCTGGTCGCGGATGAGGTAGCAAGAGGTCGAGCTGTAGTTATCGACCAGCAGCCGGCCTTCGCGATCAAAGATTCGACCCCGCGGCGCAAGCACCGGAATCTTGCGAATCCGGTTTGCCTCGGCCAGCGATTTATAACTCGCCGCGTCCAGCACCTGCAGGTTCCAAAGCCCAAATACCAGCACCGCTAGAATCACCACAACTACGTACTGCATCGCGTGCAGCTTGGCTGGGGAGAGCTTCTCTTCGCGGTTGATCGACGGTGGGGTCGTAGCCATGGGAGGACGCCTGTCCAGATTCTATCCGGTTAGACTCGCGGAAGGACCGTTGGTCTAAGCCGAACCTCTCTGGTTCACGTCAGTCTTGCTCCTTGAACCGGTCCAGAAACACAAACAGCGGGATCGCGATGGCCGTATTCACCCCTGCCCGGATCAGCTCATGCACCCATCGCAGCCGGTCCACCGGCACTCGCAGCAGGTAACGCTCAATCCCGAAGAGGACCCCGGACTGCAAGAGCGTAAACCCGAAGCTCATCAGCAGCCGCGTCGCAATGTTTTCCACATCCACCTGCAGCCCGATGCTCGAAGCCGCATACCCCACCAGTGTTTCCGCAATCCCGTTCATGCCAAGGTACTGCCCCGTCAGCGCGTCCTGCGTCAGCCCGATCACGCACCCGAACAGCGCTCCAAAGATCGGACTTCGCCAGGACACTGAAAAGAAGACCACCGCAATCAGAGGCAAATCCAGAATCAGCAAACGCGGCAGCCGCAGCGGCAGCAGGGCTTGCAAGAGGATTAGCACAAAAGGCACCGCAATCACGATCAGCGGGTTGAAGCTGTATTGCGCAAACTCCGAGCGCGAGGTGTACGACCGAGTCGTCATTCTTTGGGAGGCTCCGCAGGTTTCGGCGACCCGGGCGTCAGCTCCGCGGCCGGCGGTGCCGCGCCCGGCGAGTAGCGGTCCGGATGCACCACCGGCTTTGGCCTAGGTACCAGGCCGGTTGAGTTATCGGGGGGCGGCATGCCATCCGGAACACTTCCATCCGCTGGCGCGGCCGCCTCACGGTCCTTGCCCTCATGCAGCCCGGGGAGCCGCTCCGCGCTCACATCCGCCGCATTGTTGCCCGGATCGCTTGCCTCATCCTGCCCCAGATCCGCCGTTATTCCCGTCACCACCAGCACCTCATCCAGCTGTGCCAGGTTCGCTGCGGGCTTTAGCGTGATTGCCGTAAAGGGCTGATGCTCCGGGTCCGGCACGATGGATTCGATGACTCCCACCGGCAGTCCGCGCGGAAACACCCGATCCCCGCCCGACGTCAGAACCTTTTCGCCGGGCTTGATGCGCGCATCCGGCGTCAAGTTCAAAATTTGGATCCGCCCCTGCGGACTGCCCCGCAAGATCGCATGGATCCGCGTTGACTCGAGAATCACCCCCGCGCCCGAAGTTGGATCGCTCAACAACAACAGCTGCGATGTCCCCGGAAAGACATCTCTTAGCTTGCCCACAATTCCATCCGGCGTAATCACCGGCATTCCGGGTTTCAATCCGTCGCGCGCTCCCTTGTCAAGCACCAGCAGCCGCGACGCATCCGAGCCGGATGTGCCAATCACCTGGGCCGCCACCGTTGTCCGCGCATACGTTTGCCGGAAGCCCAGCAGCCCGCGCAGCCGCTGGCCCTCGAGCGCGTCCTGGGTCAGCGCCGCGCGCTCCAGGCGCAACTCGCCCAACTCCTTCTGCAGATCGGCGTTCTGCTGCCGCACATGGCGGAGGTCCACATAGTTCGCCCACATGCCGCGCACCTGGTGCCCGCTGCCGGCCGAGAGCCGCTCAAACGGGCTTACGGTGGCCAGCGCCCACAGCCGCAGGAGGCGCACCCCTGCCTCGTCCGGATGGCTCGGATCCGCCGGACGGTTCACCTGCGTCGCCAGCCCGATCGTCTGCACCAGCAGTAGAGCAATCAGAACAAGGGCGTTTTTATATCGGCTAAAGAAAGATTCCATGAGGCGCTGGGCGTAATCTTTCTATTATCAGCGAAGCCATAGCCGCGGGGCGAGCACGCGACGTCAGAGAACAGAATGACTGCTTCTTGGCCAGCCGGACCACGTGTCCTCGACCGTCTGCTGCACGGATCCTTTTTTTCCGTCGACTCCCCAACCTTCTATCGGGAAAACGCTGAGAAGTATGGCGACGTCCTTAGCTTTCGTACCCCCAGCGGGTACCGCCAGTTCCAGTTTAATCACCCCGACACCATCGCGGACGTGCTGGTTCGTGACGCTCCGCACCACCGCCGCGGCGTCGTCCTCGAGCGCGCTCGCGGCATCCTGGGCGACGGCCTCCTCACCAGCGAAGAGCCGATCCACCTCCGGCAACGCCGACTTGTCGCACCCGCCTTCCACCGCGACCGCATCGCCGGCTACGGCGGGCAGATCGTGGCGCTCACCCGCGAAACCACGGTTGGCTGGGGCACGAGCCTGCCCATCGAGCTCCATGCCGCCATGGTCCAGCTCACCCTGCGCATCATCAGCCGCTGCCTGCTTGGCACTGACGTCCACGCCTCCGTCCAGACCGTGGTTGACTCGATGGCCGTCTTCAACAATTATCTGCCCTTTTCGCTCTTGCCCGGCGCCAGCCTGCTTGAGCGCTTGCCCATCGGACCTATGCCCGGCATGCGCCGCGCCCTTGCCGCCCTCGACGAAATGATCTTTGACATGATCCGCGAACGCCGCGCCTCCGGAACTGCCGGCAACGACCTTCTGGGCATGATGCTTGAAGCCAGTGACGAATCCGGCTCGATGGACGACCGCCAAGTGCGCGACGAAGCCCTCACCCTGCTTCTAGCCGGCCACGAGACTACTGCCAATGCACTCACCTTCCTGCTCTGGCTCGTCGCCAGGCACACTGATATTCAGGAGCGCATCTTCGCCGAAGTGCAGGGCGTCTGCGGAGATCGCATCCCCGAAGCAGTCGACTTCCCCCGTCTGAAGTATCTCGAGCGCGTCTTCGCTGAATCCATGCGGCTCTATCCCCCGTCCTGGGTCGTCGCCCGCACTGCCGCTGAGCCCTACACCATGCGCACCGGCGAGCGTATCCCCAGGGGAGCCCATCTTGTGATGTCTCAGCTCGTCGTCCACCATGATCCACGCTGGTGGCCCGACCCGCTGCGTTTTGACCCCGAGCGCTTCTGCGAAGAAGCCAAGGCGACTCGCCCGAAGATGGCCTACTTTCCCTTTGGTGGCGGCGCGCGTTTCTGCATTGGCGACAGGTTTGCTTGGATGGAGGGCGTTCTCTTATTGGCCGCCGTCATCCAGCAGTGGCGGCTCTCTCTTCCTGATCCCTCGCTCAAAATGCTGCCGATCGAGCCCAAGTTCACCATTCGCCCTCGCGACCGAGTCGAAGTTTTGGCCGAGCGCCGCATCTGAGACATGTCCGGGTCATGCACTTAGCCAGACTCGTCGTCAGAGCGAGGGAAGCAGAGGCCCATGAGCCGCCTCACGTCATCAGAACAACCGCGGCTCCTAACCCGAGCAGGAGAAGGATGAGCGAGACTCCGGCTCACCGGCCTGCGGAGGCATGTACGAAGGAGTGGTTGCCATGAACGGAAGTGACTTAGACCGATCTGGGCTGGGCAACGCGTCATCGATCTGCTGCCATGCCTGGCGCACTTCCAACACAAGCCCGACCTGCTTCTTGAGTATCTCCGAAGAAAGTTTGAACTGAGCAGCCAGCATTTGCCCGCGTAGATGGTTATAGAAGCGACGATTCTTGATCGCAGCTTCTCCACCCCGTTCCATGTCGAGCATGGCGTCCAGCTGCTGCAGAACCTTGAAGCCGTGCATCAACTCGTCGCAGCGAACCTGGATATCGTATCGATCCATAGCTTCCGCCGCGCGCCTAAGATTGCCGATCAGGGTGTCATAAAGCGCGATTACGAGTCCGACGATCGAGGCCTGTCGTGTCGCGGCTTGCCGATATGCGAGAGAACTAACGTTGTTGGTCATATGGGTTATGAGGAGGAGCTATCCGAGTTCGGGTTCAGGAGTGCTTGAACCTGCTTGATCTGTTCTGGCAGTTGCTGAATCGCAATATCCGCCGCGTTGTACTGGGCTGTGAGAATGGTCTGCTGCGAGGTGAGATAGAGCTCCAGCGTGCTTGTTTGCTCGGTAAGATCCTGGTTTTCACTGCTGATGCTTTGAAGATCAACGGTGAAGGCTCCCTCAGTTGGATCTGTGTAGGTGTTGAGCGTGTCGCTGAGCGCTCCCGCAAATCCGTTGTTGGCTGTGCCCTGAAAGAACGAGGCCACGGCGGTGCTGTTGGTCGAAATAGCATTGTTGAGTGTGGCAGAGTTTACCGAAAGCGTTCCGTCTGAATTGGTGGTGATCCCAAGCGAGGTCAGGGTGGTGTAGGTTCCACTGCTTGCGAGATAGTTGCCGGCGTCGAGAAGCTGGCTCTGCAATCCCTGGACGGCGCTGTCCTGCTGCAAAGTACCCGCGACATTCGTCGTCGCGTTATAAGTGAACTGCGAGTTCACGTTTGAGATGAGGGTGTTGTAGTCCGTCACGAAGCTGTTGATCGCCGAGCTGATCGAATTAGTATCAGGCCCGATCTGCAGTCCAATCTCAGTTCCCGTTGAGGCGCCTTGTAGATTCAGGGTCACTCCGCTAAGCGCGCCGGTGACCGTGTTTGAAGCGCTTGTAATCGGAACGCCATCCACGGTGATGGATGCGTCTTTGCCCTTATTTGCCTGTGTGAACGCGACACTGGTGTCGCTTGTAACGGTGAAGTCTGCCGCGGATCCGGAGTTGTCGGCCACCAAGGAAAGACGGGCGCCGCTGCTGTCGGTGACCACGTTGGCCGTAACGCCTAGAGATTGACTGTTGATGGAAGCCGCGAGTTCATCCAGGGTATCGTTCCCGGGCGCGACCGTGATGGTGGTCGGATTGCCGCTGCCTACTGTGATCTGGAAGCTGGTGCCGTCCGTCAGGGTTGAGGAACCGCTCGTCTGCGCAGCGCTATACCAGGAACCGGTTACCGCAAGGTTGTTAATGGTGATTAGGTGACCGCTCGAAGCTGTGCCGGGCACTGCGCTGGCGGTGAGCAGGCTGCTGTTGGTTGAGGTCGCTACGGCAGAACTGAGAACACCGACCGGATTTTGCAAGGTGCTCAGGTCGTTGCTGAGATTGGAGGATTCGGTCTGAAGTTGGTTAAGGGCTGTCGTTTGGTTGGCTAAAGTAGTTTGCTGCGCCTGCCAGGCGCGCTCCGGAGCACGATCTGCGTAAAGAATCGCGTTGACAGCGGAGGTAACGTCGATGCCGGTTGTGCCGCCAAGTGCAGAAAGAACCGAATTGAGTGTGGACGTAGTCCCCATGTGAAGTAAGCCCCCTAATCAAGAACGCGGCATTAAGAAAGAGGCGGCTGCCGAGGTTACTCAGCGGCCGCCCTGGTTAGCTTATTGCAGCAGTTTGAGGACCGTTTCTGCTTGCTGGTTGGACTGCTGGAGAGCCGAGATGCCGGTCTGCTGCAGGATGCTGTATTTGGTATCGTTTGCGACCACGGTGCTGATGTCGGCCGAAGTGATGTTGCTCGAAGCGCTGACCAGGTTCTGGGACTCATCGGTGTCGACCGTGGAGGCGGACTGCAACTGCTCGACTGCGGCGCCCAACGTGCCACGCTCGGCCGAGATGGTCGAAATGGCTGCGGTGATCACGGTCAGCGCGCTGGCCGCAGCTGCCGAGGAGGTCAGGCTGGAGGCGCTAAGGGCCAGAGAGGAGACACTGACGCTAGACACCGTGGCACCGATGCTGACCGTGCCGTTGCTCGTTCCGTCGCTGGTGAAGGCTGAGACCGTAGAACCAAATACAGCGGTGCCGTTAAAGTTCGTGGAAGTGCTGATGTTGCCAATCTGCTTTAGAAGTGCCTGAAATTCGTTGTCGATCGCGGCTGCCTGCCCGGTGCTAAGGCCCGTGTTGGCCGCTTCAGTGGCGAGGGTGACGGAGCGATTGAGAAGAGTCGTGACCTGTGCAAGGGCACCGTCCGCCGTCTGGAACGACCCAACGGCATTGGTGGCGTTGAGCGAGCTCTGGTTGAGCGCGGCGACGTTGGCGTTCAAACCATCGGAGATGGCGAGACCGGCGGCATCGTCTGAACCGGAGTTGATGCGCGAACCGGAAGAGAGCTGCTGCAAGCTCTTGTTGGCGGCGGCGGTTGTGATGGAAAGCTGATTCTCTGCCTGCAGAGCGGGGATGTTATTGAGGATGCTGAGTGACATGTGTTACTCCTTTGGGTTGTTCGCCTTCTAAATTTGTTTTGCCACTTCGGAGCTTTGCTCGCTGAGGGCAGGTCATTCTTGCTGCAATACGCTTATCGGCGGGCGGAGCGTTTTCGTTCAGGGCAACTCCACTTTTTCTTCGCCTTTTCCAAGTTTTTTTTGATTCAGGCATTCAGTCTCATGGAATGCTCATGCAATCTGGCTGAGTTAGAAGTTTTGCTCATCACTTTCTCAAGAAGTCGGCAGTTGTGAGCCAGTTTGGATGTAGACCGGTCTCCAGCAAGCTTTTGCGATGGCCCTTGGCTTGCAGTGTCAATGGTGGAATTATCCGACCCATGAGCAGACGACACATCGATCGAGGCACTTTGTTTGGAGTGCTCCTCGCCACCTCGGGCGTGGTTTCGGGCCTTATGCTGGATGGCGGCACGTTGAGCCAGATTTTGCAGCCTACCGCGGCGCTCATTGTGCTGGGCGGCACATTAGGCGCGGTGATGATTCAATTTCCATTGCTTACCCTGCTTGACACGGCGCGAGCGCTTCACCACGCGCTCTTTGAGAGTCGGACTGTCACTTCCGAGTTGATCGAGCAACTGGCCGGGTATTGCACGCGGGCTCGACGTCTGGGTATGCTCTCTCTCGACGCCGAGCTGGAGGAGATCGAAGATGCCTTTCTTCAAAGAGCGCTGACGTTGGCGGTTGATGGGGTGAATCCTGTCGAACTCCGAACGATTCTGGAGCTCGAACTCCTGCAACTGGAGGAGCGCGATGAGCAGACTCCGCGGGTTCTTGAGGCGGCTGGCGGCTTTTCTCCCACGCTTGGAATCGTCGGCGCCGTGCTGGGTCTTATCCAGGTGATGCAGCATCTGGACAACCTCGGTGAGATTGGCCGGGGCATTGCCGTTGCTTTTGTGTCGACGTTCTACGGCATTGGCGTGGCCAATCTTCTGCTCTTTCCGCTCGCCGGCAAACTCCGGATTCGCTTCCGCGAACGGCAGATCATGCGCGAGATGATGCTCGAAGCTGTAACGGCCTTATTAGAAGGATTAAGCGCGTCGGCTCTTAGGCAAAGGCTGGAGCCCTACGTACGTCCGAGCCCCGCACAGAGGCCGCTGCTGCCTGTGCCGGAGTTGATCTCCCGGTGAGACGAACCCGCCAAAGCATGGCTGGACAGAGGGCGCATTACCTTCCGCCTCCGGATCGCTGGCTGCTGTCCTACGCGGATTTTGTGACGTTGCTGCTGGCCGTTTTTATTGTGCTTTTGGCCTCAGTCTGGCATCGCTCTCGACCTCTCGGAACAGTGTCCACTGCCATTCAGTCCGGCTTTGAAGAGCTGAAAGCAGGCGCGGCTCAGCCTGCAGCTTCCGGGGCCACCATCCCTCCGCCTGAGGTCCAACAGAGCGCCCCTGAAAACAGGCCTCCTGTGCCGCAGGTCGACACCGCCGCGCTCAAACGGGAGCTGCAGGGCGTGCTTGGCGACGCGATTGACCGCAACGAGATTGTCTTGCAACAGACGCCGGACGGGCTGATCATCAGCCTGCGCGAGTTGGGCTTTTTCAATTCCGGGGAGGCCACCTTGCTGCCCGGCGCTGCCGACAAGCTGCGCAGCGCGGCAGCCGTGCTGATGCAGCACGGTCTGGAGATCCGGGTAGAAGGGCACTCGGACGATCAGCCGATTCACACGGCGGCGTTCGATTCAAACTGGCAGTTATCCACGGCGCGCGCCACGAGCGTACTGCAGCTGCTCCTGGATGGCACGGGGTTTCCGCCCGAGAGCGTTTCGGTCGCCGGGTACGGCCCCTATCACCCGGTTGCCGACAACGCCACTGCCGAGGGACGACGCATGAACCGCCGGGTGGACCTGGTCGTGGTTGCTCCCCGAAGCAAGGAGGAGGCTCTGCCTTAGCGCAACTTTAGCCGTTTTCACCCAACAATTTTGCAGCTTCAACACGAAGCTTTTTGCGATCAGACCACAGGATGACCTCACGATGCAGGTGCGCTTTCTCAATCTCGACCGAAGCAAGGATCGCCTGGCTGCGTTTCTGGAGGTCAATGGGCACCTAACGGATCCCGTCCGGGTTGCCGCGGTCGATGGTGCTGGTTATTCCCGCCACGATCTCCAAGCTGTCCATGCCCTCTCCGGCGAAATGCCCGGCTACACCGACGGCGCGATCGGTTGTGCTCTCTCACACCTGGGCGAATGGGAGCTGGCCAGCAGGGCAGAGTCTCCGATCACGCTCGCCGAGGATGACGCCATTCTGCATCACCAATTCGAACCACTGGCCGAGGCGGTGCTGGCCTCGCTTCCACCGGATTGGGACATCCTTCAATGGGGCTGGAACTTCGATTCCATTCTGGCTTTCGACCTCATGCCCGGCGTCTCTCCGTGCGTTGGAGTCTTCGATCAGGCAGGCCTGCGAGCCAACACTGCCCGCTTCCAGAGCTTGCCGCTCAAGCCCACGACCTACCGTCTGCAGCGTTCCCTGGGCACGGTCTGCCAATCGATCTCGCCGCGCGGGGCCGCCAAGCTGCTGCAGCATTGCCTGCCCATCCGCCCGATGGAGGCGTTCTACCCGGTGCTGAACCGCGTTCTGCCCAACACCGGGATCGACAGCATGATGAACGAGCTCTATCCGCGCATCAACGCCTACGTTTGCCTGCCGCCGCTCGCCATTACCCGCAACGAGCACGCGCACTCCACGGTCCAGGTTCGCACCGCCAGTTAGGAGACTTCGGCAGCGTGGTGCCGGGCGGCGATCTCTGCCAGGCGACCCGCAACATTTTGTACGACGGAGGTCCATGCCTGAGGCGCTGTTTGCCGAAACAGGCTGGCCGTCGGGTACCACGGACTGTCTTCCCGGTCGAGCAGCCATCGCCAGTCTGCGACATGCGGCAGCAAGATCCATACGGGCAAACCGAGCGCGCCCGCAAGGTGAGCCACCGCCGTGTCGACCGTGATGACCAGATCGAGGTGCGCAAGCGCGGAGGCAGTCTCGGCGAAGTCTCCCGACTCGGGAAGCGCGCCGGCAAAGGTCAAGGCGCTGGAGACGATCTCGCCGGGCGTACCACCTCGTTGCAAGGAGTAGAGGTCCACTTGCTCCACCGCAAACAGCGGGGCAAGCTCAGCCAAGGGCAGAGACCGCCGGTGGTCGACCTTGTTCTTGGGGTTGCCGGCCCAGACCAGGCCAACCTGCAGCCGGCCGGCCGTTGCGGTGCTAAACCAAGCTGGCCGCCCTGTGCGCGGCGCGGCCAGGTACGGCGTCTGTGTGGGGATCGTCTCCAGAGTCGTCGAGAACGCCAGCGGAAGGCTCATCAGCGGACAGTGCCAGTCGAACGGCGGGAGAGAGTCGCCGCGAGTCAGCAGTTGCGCAACTCCTTCGAGCGACGCGGCCAGTGAGAGCAGCTCCGAGGGAACCTCCAGCACAACTCGGGCGCTGCGCTGCGCGACCAACGGGACGTACCTTAGCATCTGCAGCGTGTCGCCCAAGCCCTGCTCGGCATGCAGCAGGATCGTCGTTCCGCCGAGCGGTTGGCCGCGCCATTGCGGTTGCGAGAAGTTTCGCGCCGGGGAAGGGAACTGCTTCCACTGCCAGCGCCACTCTGCCTCGAGCCAACCCTCGAGAAGCTGGCCCTGGCGTAGAAGGTGCTGGCTCAGGTTGACGTGAGCGAGGGCAAGATCGGGCTTCAGCCGCAGTGCGCGGCGATAGTGTTCCTCGACCAAAGCGTGCTTTCCCTGCTCGGCAAGCGTGAAGCCCAGATTGACCGCGCAGTCAGCGTAGCTGGGATCTAAGGAAAGTGCCTTTTCAAAAGCGCGTTCCGCTGCGGAAGCATAACCCGCGAGTCGAAGCGCGTTGCCAAGATGGTTGTGGTAGGTCGCCTTGTCCGGCTCCAGCTGAACCGCATGGCGATAACTCGCAAGCGCTGCCGGCAGATCGCCGCGCGCCAGCTGCACGTTACCCACGTTATTGTGGATCTCGGCAACTCCCGGGTTCAGCGCCAGGGCGGCATGCAGAAACGTCAGCGCCGTTTCACTGTCCCTCAATGAGGCAAAGAGGGTTCCCAGGTTGTTGTAGGCCTTAAACGAACCCGGCTCAAGCTGGATCGCTCGCCGATATCTGAGCACCGCGTTGTGCAGATCGCCGCTTTGCTGCAGAGCATAGGCCTGTGCAATCTCACGCTCAGCACGCCCGGTCTTTGCAGGCCCGGATCTGGCGGAGTGCACCAGCGTTCTTGCGGAGCTGTGCGGGTCGCGCTTTTGCGCGCTCTTCTGAAGGCGGTCCTTGTGCCTCACCCAGAGAGACTACCGCGGTTCGAGAGATCGTCCATACATCGAAAGTCGGCCGAGGTACAACCGGCGTGGCAGTGCCGTTCCGTCGCCCGCCGTATAGGCTTGCCAAAGCTATGATGTACTCCGAGTTGCTTGAGTCACGCGGAAGCCTGGCTCCACCTGTTGCCGTCCTTGCTCCCGCGCCGGAGCAGGATGCCGGCGTTCGCTGGGACTCTGCGGACTCCCTTGGCCGATCACCGATCCGGTGCTCTCGCAGCGCGACCGCGAACTTCCCACCCTCGACGAATTGGAGATTCCCTTTGTCTTCTAATCAGCCCGTTCCCAACCAGCGACGGCGCACACTGCCCGTGTTTTCGATGCAATCTCGCGAACCCGTTCCATGCGTGGGAGCACAGGCTGAGGGACTCACCTGGGGAGCTGCGGGGACGCAAAAGGGAGGCTAACGCAACAATGGAAAGTCAGACGGCGCATCCGGGCAGTACACGCGTTCCCTCTACGCTCGGGATCGCCATGGTCAAGAACGAGCAGGACGGCATTGAAGTCTTCGTTCGACATAACCTTCGCTTTTTGAGTCATCTTGTCATTGTCGATAACGTATCGGTGGATGGTACGCGGGGCATCCTCACGCAGCTTGCCGCGGAGTTCCCCAACCTGGTGCTGGCCGAAGACGATGCCTTTGGATTTAATCAATCGGAGCGAATGACGCGCTGGCTGGACGAATACCAGGCGCGATTCGCTGCAGATTTCATTTTGCCGCTCGACGCCGATGAGTTCCTCGACCTCGAAGGAGAGCACGCATTTCACGACCTCCTGCGAGAGATCCCGGAGGGCGGCTGCGGGCAGATTCCCTGGTGCACCTACGTCCTCACTCCAGGCACTGACATCTCTGGCGGGGATCCGTTTCGTGCCATGCAGCACCGCCGTCGGAAAGAGCTTCCCGTCCGCTACAAGGTCGTGATCCGGCTCGACGGACGATCAGCATCCGGTTTGGAGCTTGCTCAAGGCAACCATGCCGTCCGAAGCACCTCCGGCGGGGAGATTGAAGTAACGCGCCTGAACGGGCTTCGGCTTCTGCACTATCCGCTGCGCAGCCTCGACCAGGCCAGATCCAAATGCGTCGTGGGATGGATGGCCTATCTCGCACTCGACCCCAGCACGGGGGACACCAAGCAAGAGCACACCTGGCGATCCAGCTTCCATAGATTTGTCTCCGAGCCGTCCGTCGATCACCGGGCACTCTGCGAGATGTCGCTGCTCTACACCCAGGATCCCCGCACGATCGATTGGGCAAACGACGTCGTCGAGGAACCCTCCCGGCTCGTTTATGAGCGGCGTTACTCTACGGGGCAGGCCATGGAGGCAACGCAGCTTGTGGCGCGCTCCTGGGAGCAATCGGTGACTCACTCCGGCAGGCACTCGCCCTCGCTTAAAATAGCCGCTCAGGTGAAGGACCAAGAGCCGGCGGAGGGGCAGCAGTCCACCCCAGCCCGGACGGACTCAAATCAAAGCGATGCGCTCGCCCGTATGGTCCAGGAAAGCCGAACCGCCGAGGGCATCCAGCACCTGGAAGCCGCACTGCTTCAAGGCGAAACGGCCGACCTCTGGAACGACTGGGCCACCCTGCAGTGCGGCTCCGGCGATCTCACCCAAGCTGAAAAAGGCTACCGCCGCGCGCATCAACTGGACAACAAGCATCGCCAGACCGCGATCAACCTCGGCCTGCTCCTGCTGGCGCGAGGGCAGCTGCAGGAGGGTTCCAGCTTTCTGAATCCTCACGCGTCCACGCTGACCCTGGAAGAGAAGAAGGCTATCGACGTCCTGATCGCGCCGCACCGCGCTGCATCGCAGGCGAAGCGTTCCGTCTCCGGCCGTGACCGGGGTTCTACACCCTCCTATGCTGCCTTGAACTGGTTACCCAGCCGCGAACGCAAGTACCTGATCGTCGTGCGCGCCGGAAACGCGTCCCTTCATCCGACCTGGCTTCAAGGTTCCGAGCAACGCAGCTGGGATCTCCTGGTACATTCCTACGGTTCCGAATGCCCCTGGACTAGCCAGCAAGGCGTCGAGGTGATTCGCGCCGTCGGCTCCGATATTCAGGGACCCAAGATGCGTGCGATCCACTCGCTTTACACGCAGAAGCGCTACCTCTTTCTCTCCTACGACTACATCTGTTTCGCGGACGACGATCTGGCCGCCAGCCCTGAAACCTTCAATCGCATGTTTCTCCTTTGTGAGCACTACGGTCTTGAGCTCGCCCAGCCGGCGTTGACCCACGACAGCCACATGGGGAACTGGGGCATCACCATGGAGAACACCTCCTTCCTGCTCCGTTACACAAACTTTGTTGAGGTGATGTGCCCCGTCTTCAGCCGCGCCTTCCTCGACCTGTGCGCGCCAACCTTCAATGAAAATCTGAGCGGCTACGGCCTTGATCTACTCTGGTCGAGTTGGGTCAGCTCGCCGTGGAAGATCGCCATCCTGGACGCCTGCCCGGTAAGGCACACCCGCGCTTCTTTTTCAGGCCATCTCTATAAGATGCTGGCCGAGATGGGAGTCAATCCCGACCAGGAGCTAATCGACTTCATCCAGCGCTGGCATCTGGTGCGCGAAGAGGACCAGATCCCCGGCCAGGTTGTCGTGCCGACGGCTGCCAACCTCGGCGGCATCCTCCGCGATCAGACCCGGATGACCGTGCACGATGGGCAAGGTGTGGAACTGATGCGTGCTCTGCTGAACGGCTTTCCTCGGGAACTCGTCCAGGATCCTCGAAAAATCATGGCTCTGCTCTATCCGACGATCCAGCAGACGCTGGCCCGCTTTGCGCACGGCGACCCCGATCCAGATCGCCCCGGACGCGAAAAGCCGCGGGAACTCGCGCATTCTTAGCCTCGGGATCTTTGCAGGGGGTAGAGCTTAGCATCACGATCGTGAAGGGAGGAAGCCATTCGACGACCGTTCCTCTCCGGGCGTATTCTTTGATACGCGCACCGCACGTGCCCACTTTGGAGACGTATGCTCTCACGCCGCAGCTTCAACTCCCAACTCGCCCTTGCCGCCACCGGAACTGCCGTGGCCGCAGTCAGCCCCTTCACCGCCAAGTCCTACGCTCAGATCGCCGGCGCAAATGAAAGAGTAAACTTTGCCGTCTGCGGTCTGAACGGCCGCGCCAAGGCCCATCTTTCCGCTCTCTCGAACAACCGCGATAAGGCTCACATCAGCTATGTCTGCGACGTGGACTCCAACATCCTGAACAGCTACTGTGCTTTGGCCACGAAAACGCTCGGCTACTCGCCGAAATCCGAAGGCGATTTCCGCCGCGTGCTCGACTCCAAAGACGTCGACGTCCTGACCATCGCCACGCCTGACCATTGGCACGCACCCATGGCCATCCTGGCCCTCAAAGCCGGCAAGCACGCCTACTGCGAGAAGCCCTCCAGCCACAATCCTCGCGAGGGTGAACTCCTGATCGCCGCCCAGCGCAAATATGCAAAGCTGGTCCAGGTCGGCGACCAACAGCGCTCGTCGGATTACACGATCAAGATGGTCGGCATGATCCAGGGCGGTGTCGTCGGCAAGCCCTACTACGCCAAGACCTGGTACACCAACAACCGCAAGCCGACGAACTACAAACCCGCAGCCGTGCCCGCCACTCTCAATTGGGATCTGTGGCAGGGTCCTGCCCCACGCAGCGAGTATCTGGAGAACATCCATCCCTATAACTGGCATTGGCTCTTCCGCTACGGAACTGGAGAGTCGCTCAACAATGGGACGCATGAGGTTGACGTAGCTCGCTGGCTCCTCGGTCTGGGTTATCCGCAGGCAGTGACCGCTTCCGCAGGCCGCTATGCCTACAAGGACGGTTGGCAGTACTACGACACCATGATGACCAGCTTCGAGTACCCCGACCATATGATCAGCTGGGAGTGCCATAACGCGAACAACATGCCCATGTACGGACGCGAGCGCGGCACTACTATTCACGGCACAACTGGTACAGTTCTGATCGATCGCGGCGGCTACGAGATCTACGATCTGAACGGCCATAAGAAGGACGAGTTCAAGGTTGGTCAATCGAGCTCCACGGCCGACACCATCGGCGCGGATTCGATGACTGACGCCCACTTCGCTAACCTCATTGCCGCGATCCGCACCGGAGAAAAACTGCACTCACCGATCGACATCGCCAACGTGTCCGTGACGATGGTCCAGCTCTCGAACATAGCCTGGCGTACCGACAGCAAACTCAAGGTCGACACCTCTAACGGCCATGTTCTCAATAATCCGGATGCCATGAAGCTCTGGGGCCGCGACTATCAGAAGGGCTGGGAACCCACCGTGTAAGGGCCCGTTTGCCGCTGCTATACTTTGGTAACTTCGGGTTGGATGGGATTCGATTTGGCCGTTGTCACTCCAGGAAATCGGCAGGCGAGCGCCCTAGTATTGGGGTTGCTCGCTGTTGTGGGGCTTTATGCCGAAGAGGCTGTGCATTACAAGCACAGCCTTTACGGAATTCATGAGTACTACACCGTGCGTAACTTTGGCGACGCCCCGGGTTGCAGCGTTCATCACGGCAACCCACGCGAACTTAGCTGTCCGTTACCGGGATACAACAGCATTCTTCTAGGCTGTCTGGATGTCCAGTGTACTTTTATGGACCAGGACGCGCCGGAGATCACTCCGCAGGTGCTTAAAACCTACCGCCAGCAAAACCTTGGCGAGTTCGGCAGGATGCCGGATCTCATGAAAACCTGGGATCAAATCCCCCATAACGACAGAGCAAGGTGAGCGCTTCGCTAGAGCAGCAAGACATCTCCAAGGAGGCGAAACCCTCTCACCCCGACCAGCTTTCGCATGGGTTTCTTCCACGTCCTTTTCTGGTTTTTATTTGGGCCAGCATTGTCCTCACCGCTGCTGCTCTTCTCTCTTCCGTGGTGGCGCGGCACATGGGCTACGGCCTGCCTTACAGCAACCCCTACTATTACATTCCCGGGGATCGCTTCGGCGACTTTCAGACGTTTCAGGAGAAGTTCAAGGATTTCGGCACTCCTGACTTCTTTACTTCTAAGCATAATTTTTTCATGTATCCCGCGCCTATGGTCTTCGTCTTTCGGCCATTTTTGATTGACACCGATCGATCGGCTGAGGCCTTTCTCGGCTTTCTGCTCCTCATTGTGGCTTTGCTAGTGTTTGCGTTTCGGCGCATTCTGCGCGAGGCCGGCCTCCTCGGTATGTCGTTGAATCTGTTCGTGGCGGCTGTCGTCCTCCTTTCCTACCCAGTCATCTTCGAACTGCTGCGCTGGAACATCGAGATCGTGATCTTCCTGCTGACCTGTTTGGGAGTGTGGGCCTTCTGGCGCCAGCGTTTCTACCAGGCTGCCCTTTACTTTGGAATAGCCGCCTCGCTGAAGTTCTTTCCCTTCGTTTTTATGGGCCTCCTGTTCGCTCGTAAGCGTTACCGTGAGACCTCGTTCGGCATTTTAGTTGCCCTGATGGTTACGCTTGGCTCACTCAAGCTCCTTGGTCCTACGATCCCTCAGGCCTTTGCCTGGGATAACTTGCAGATGGCTACCTTTCGGCAGCATTTCGCCGGTGTGCCCGCCTCGATCGGCTACGACCATTCTTTTTTCGCATTCGCCAAATGGAGTATGCTGCCGCGCACCCGCGACCTGACCTCATGGTTGACGCCGTACATGCGCACGAGCGCCCTCTCGGGTCTCGTGCTCTATTTTGGCCGTATCTGGAAGATGCCGCGGCTCAACCAGGTGTTGGCCATCTCGGTGCTCGCGGTTACGCTTCCGCCAACCTCCTACGATTACACTCTGCTGTCCCTCTATCCAGCCTTCCTTCTGCTCTGCCTGCGGGTGCTCGAGGACAGCCACAAAGCGCTGAAAGAGCGACTTCCACTTACCCATTACTTCCTGTTATTTGCCGTCGTTTTCACTCCGCTTTCTTTTGTCGAGTGGAATGGCGGGCGGTACTCCGGCCAGCTACGCCTGCTTGCTCTGCTTGCGATCTTGATCTTTGCCCTCGTCACGCCACTGCCTGAACAGGAATCCAGTACAGCTCGCTTCAAGGAGACCGCCTTGGCGTCCTGAGGCGTTGTTGCTCGGAGAACCACCCGCGTCTCACCCGCACGTACATCCTCCGTCAGCAAGGCCTTGTTACTATCAATTGGTTGCTAAATCCCTCGTGAGACTCATCTCCTTTCCATGACACCTCAGAAGATCCGCAAGGCAGTCTTCCCCGCCGCAGGCATGGGCACCCGCTTTCTCCCCGCCACCAAGGCCACGCCCAAGGAGATGCTTTGCCTGGTGGACAAGCCGCTTATCCAGTACGGTGTCGAGGAGGCCGTGGCCGCCGGCTGCACCGAGATCATCCTGATCTCCTCCCGCGGTAAGACCACCATGGAAGATCACTTCGACGCCAACCCTGAACTCGAGGCGTCCCTCGCAGCAAAGAACAAGACCGCTCTGCTTGCAATCGCCCGCTCGGTTTCGAAGCTCGCCAAGGTGGTTGTCACTCGTCAACCCGAGCCGCTGGGCCTCGGGCACGCCGTCCTGATGGCCAAAGAGATCGTCGGCAACGAACCCTTCGCCGTCATCCTTCCCGACGACATTGTGGATGCGGATGTTCCCTGCATGAAGCAGATGGTCGAAGCCTTTGAGGGAGTCGGCTGCTCGATCCTTGGCTCGGAAGTCGTCGAAGGGGACGCCATCTCCGCCTATGGCTGCCTCGACTGCACGGTCGACTCTCAAAACCCGCGCCTGCTCGACGTGAAAAATATGGTCGAGAAGCCCAAGCCCGGAACCCAGCCCTCTCAAAATGCCATCATCGGTCGCTACATTCTGACCCCACGCATCTTTGAGATGATCGAGGGAATTACTCCCGGAGCAGGTGGGGAACTCCAACTCACCGACGCCATTAAGGCCCTGCTGTTGCACGAAAAGGTGTACGGCTATAGCTATGTGGGTAAGCGTCACGACGCGGGCGACAAACAGGGCTTCCTTCGAGCCACGGTCGAACTCGGCGTGAAGCACCCGGTTCTGGGCGAGAGTTTTCGGACCTGGCTCAGGTCTCAGTCCTTCTAATCCGGCCGCCTATTCCGGGATTCCCGTAACGAACGTCTGCTCCGTAGCGGCTCCGATGACCCGGTAGAGGGCGAACTGGCGGGAGGTCTGGGCTCGCAGCTCAAAGAGCAGCGAGGCTCGGTTCGATGCCTCGGCGTCCACGGCATCCACCAGCCGCATCCACGGCGTTCGGTCCAGATGCTTCGCGTCGGTGACACTCGTGAGCGCGACCTTGAGAGAACCCACCGGCTCCCGTTGCGCTACCACCGAGACGTACCGGTCCACACCGCCGAGCCCTGGTGATACCGCCGTGTAAACGTAGGTGGCCGCTCCGCCGTAGCTTAGCGTGTAGGCCTTGATCGATTGCTCCCTGAGCAGCACGGGTGCAGCTGCCGACGCCGTAGCTGCCGCCGCCTTGGCTTTCCTTTGCTGCGCTCGCGCCGCTGCCGTGGCAGGAATTCGGGCTGCAGCCTTGGCCGCCGGCGTCGGAGTTCCGGCCGCCGCCGAAGCTGCCGGCAGGTCATACCTGGCCAACTGCGTCCGAGCCGTTTCTTCCAGGCTTGCGGTCACCTGCGTTCGCTCCTCGTCGCTCTCCCACATCCGCTCAAACGGGTGCTCCGGCCGATCTTTGGCATCGGAGACGGCTACTGCCTGTTTTAGATCCGCAGGCAATCCCTTCAACGGCGGAAGGTCCTCTTCATCCAGCCGCGACGCTGGCTTGCCTCGATGCAGGTTTGGCCGATCCGGATCGTCGTTCAGCGACGCTGATCCTGAAACCGATGCCAGATCCTGTTTCTTCTGCGCAGCTTTCTGCTCTGCCGGCGTCCGTCGCTTGAGCGTAGGCCGATCCACATCTTTGGATGAGTCCGTGTCTGTGCTCGTCGAGTCGGAACTCCCACTTGCCTCCGTGTTCCGCCTTCGCATTGTGGGCGCATCGGGATCTTTATCCGCAGAAACCGTGGTTCCCCCACCCGCCGCGCTGCTCCGGTCGACAGGTTGGCTTGCATTTTTGTCTGTGGAGCTTCCTGCGGCCGTCGTGCCGTTTGAAAAGTGCGGTTCAGATCCTCCGCTTGTCACCACCTGCGGCAAAGGTCCGCTCTTCTTCGCAGCGACCAGCACAGGCTTCGGTTCTGGTTTGAACGGCCCGTATCCCATCCATCCATCATCGAAGGCGGCTACCCCGTTTGATACATAATGCCGCGTGTAGGAAAGATCGAGAGTTCCCTCCGGAACTCCCGCCTTCTCCACTTCGAACACCGTTCCCGTGTCGAGTTCGAAGGGTACCGGCCGTGCCAGGTAGACGCCCCCGTCTTCCAGATGTCCATCGATGAACACCGACACCGGCACGATACGACTGGCCTTCGGCTTGTCCGTGTCGCCGGTCCACTCGTAGACTGCAATGGCTCGCACCACGGTGTCCGGTTTTTTCACGGCATGCATCTGGGCTCGCGCCGTTGCCGGCACAGCTTTGCCCAAAATCGCGCACACCAATCCAAGCCAAACTCCGCGCCGCATCATCCCTCTATTAGACGCGCATCCCGCCTCAACGAATCCTGTTCTCGCCTGCATAGACCTTATCGGCCGCCGGGACGATTCCATTAGGCGAAACTTCGCAGGAAAAATCAGCCATGCTCGGTGCTTCTATGCTTTCGTCGAGAGCAGACTAGACTCTCTGGAATGTGCTCTCCTTTGCTCGAAGTCGATCATCTCAGCATCGCCTTCGGCCGCCACACCGTAGTCCACGATCTCTCCTTCTGCATTGCTTCAGGCGAAACCCTTGGCCTGGTCGGCGAGTCCGGATCGGGCAAGTCCGCCAGCTCGCTTGCCCTTCTTCGGCTGCTTCCCCCCACCGCGCGGGTGACCGGCGCCGTCAGCTTCGCCGGCCAGCGGCTCGACACTCTGCCCGAAGCCGGCATCCGCCGCCTCCGCGGCAGCGCTCTCGCCATGATCTTTCAGGAGCCCATGACCGCGTTGAATCCGGTCATGCGCGTTGGCGACCAGATCGCCGAGGCTCTTCGCGCTCACGGCCCCAAGCTCACTCGCGCCGAGGTCCGCCGCCGTGTTCTCGCCGCCATGGACGAGGTCGCCCTGCCGAACCCCGAAGCCCGCCTCCACGACTACCCTCACCAGTTCTCCGGAGGCCAGCGCCAGCGCATTCTGATCGCCATGGCCCTCATCCATCGGCCCAGGCTGCTCATCGCCGACGAGCCCACCACGGCCCTCGACGTCACCGTACAGGCCCAGATCCTCACCCTCCTGCGCGATCTCCGCAGCTCCCATGGTCTCTCCATGTTGTTCATCTCGCACGATTTAGCCGTCGTCAGCCAGATCGCCGACAGGGTCGCCGTGATGCAGTATGGATGCCTGATCGAGCAGGCACCCACTGCCGAACTCTTTCGCGCCCCCCAACATCCGTACACCCGCCAGCTGCTCGCCAGTGCACCCACGATGCACACGGACCGGTCCCGGCCGCTCGCCACCCTCGGCTGAATCGGCTTTCCCGGCTCGTTCGGCGCTCTGCTGCTGCGATAATCTTCAAAGCCCGATGCGAGCTCTCGTCCTCTCCGATATCCATGCCAACCTCGAAGCCCTGAGCGCGGTGCTCGACGCCGCTGCCGCGCTTGAGCATGGCTACGAGGAACTTTGGAATCTGGGTGACCTGGTCGGCTACGGCGGCAGCCCCAATCAGGTGATCGAGCGCATTCGTCCCCTCGAAACGCAGGTCGTGCGCGGCAATCACGATCGTGTCTGCTGCGGCCTGACCTCTCCGAACGCTTTTAACCCCGTTGCCCGCAGTGCCGCCCTTTGGACCCGCACAGAGTTGACCGAAGCGAACCTGAACTGGCTGCGCGAGGTGCCGCAAGGACCTGTGGTCCCGGCCCTGGCCGACATTACCTTGTCGCACGGCTCGCCGCTTGACGAAGACGTTTACATCCTCAACATGCGCGATGCCTGGGCTCCGCTGCAGCAGATGGAGACGCCTATCACCTTCTTCGGCCACACGCATGTGCAGGGCGGCTTTGCGCAGAAAGGCCATGAGTGGCAGGAGCTGCGTCCTCCGTACCGCCTCGCCGAAGCGCAGCGCGACTCAAAGGGCAGTCAGTGGACGCTGCAGCTTCTGCCGGCCACGCGCCACCTGATCAACCCAGGATCGGTCGGCCAGCCTCGCGATCACGACTGGCGCGCTGCCTTTGCTATTTACGATTCGGAGGCCTGCGAGATCACGTTTCACCGCGTCCCTTACGATCTGGTGGCCAGCCAGGGCCGCATTTTGATGGCAGGGCTTCCCGAGCGGCTGGCTGCAAGGCTCCGCGAAGGCCGGTAAGCGACGGCGGTGCAGGTTCGGCTAGGGCTGGTTTGATGACGAAAGGCAGGCCGCACCAAAATCGAGCGGCTTGACTCCCAGGCCAGGGCCTTGCGGCAGGAGGAGTCGTCCCTGCTCGACCTGCACGCCGTGGAAGGGATCGTTGGCGAGCAGGAGGTTGCCGTCGAGATCGCAGAAGTCCGCCAGGGACGCGAGCTGGGCGGCCGCGGTGGACGAGCAGGAACTTGAGACCATGCAGCCGAGCATGACTTTGAGGTCGAGCGCGCGTGCAAGGGAAATCCAGTGGTACGCCTCCAGAATCCCTCCCGTTTTGTCCAGCTTGACGTTGACTCCGTCGTAGGAATTGCGGAGTTGCGGGAAGGAGGCGGCGCGGGTGCAGGCCTCATCGGCAAAGATGGGCAGGTGGACGCGGCTGCGAACGTAGCGGGTTTCGGCCAGCATGTGGGCGGGCATGGGCTGCTCGATAAGCTCAACGCCGAGAGCTTCCAGCCAGCGAATCTTGCGGATCGCTTCTTCGGGATCGGTCCAGCCCTCGTTCGCGTCGACGCGGATGGGCTTGGAGGTGAGACTGCGGACCGTGGTGATGGTCTCTTCGTCCGAGTCGAGACCGACCTTGATCTTGAGGATGGGATAGGGGTCGGCTTCGAGGACTTTCTGCCGGGTGCGCTCGGGCGTGTCGATGCCGAGCGAGAAGCTGGTGAGCGGCGCGGAGGCGGGATCGAGACCGAAGTAGCGGTGCAGCGGGAGGTTGAGCTTCTTGCCGAGCCAGTCGAAGAGCGCGAGGTCGACTGCGGCGAGCGCGGCTGGCTGGTGAGGGCCGAGCAAGGTGCGCGCGTGGGCGAGCAAAGGATGGAAGCTCCAGGGATCGGCCGTGGCGAGCATGGGAACGAGCGCCTGCAGGGCCACGAACGCGGACTGGGCAGACTCGCCGTAGCGGGGGATAGGCGCTCCCTCGCCGTAGCCGGTGATGCCATCGCGAAGGTAGCGCAGATGGATGGTGTCGCGGAAGTCGCTGGAGGACGTGGTGGTGGTCCAGGTGTGGCGGAGCGCGAGGCGCTTGATTTCGAGCTCGATGCGGGCGGGCTGGCTCATGTGCGGAGACGCCGTTGCGCGCAGAGGCGGACGCTCCAGGGGTGGTCTGCAAGGCGGCTGACCTGGACGCCGGGGTGGCCTTCGGTGGTCGCGTGGAGGAAGTCTCCGGCGCCGACGAAGAGGCCTACGTGGGTGATGGCGGGAGGGCTGTCGGTAAAGAAAAGGAAGTCGCCGGGAAGAAGATCCGTGGCGCGCGGGATGTCGACGAAGCCGGACCACTCGCATTGGGCCTGCGCGTCGCGCGGGAGAACGATGCCGCGCTGACGATGCAGCATCTGCATGAATCCGGAGCAGTCGAAGCCGAAGGCGGAGATGCCGCCCCAGGTGTAGGTGATGCCGAGAAAGCGGTGGGCGAGGGCAAGCATCTGTTCGGTTGTAAGAGGGTGGTCGCCTATGGGGTAGGCGGGGGTGACGTCGCCGCGCAGGACGAAGGCGGGTTGGCCATCGAGCAGCCGCACCTGCAGCCAGCGGCCGCTTGCGTCTTCGGGCGCTGCGAGGGTTTCGAGACGCGCCTCCCAGGGGAGGTGAAGGAGCGGCGCATGGGCTTTGATATCGGTCTCGCGATAGACGTTCGCACTGAGGGAACGGACGCGCACGCTGGGTGTGGACGCCGCCGCGCGCGGGATGAATTGGCTTTTGGCTGCCCAACCGGCATAGCCATCTTCGGCACAGACCTTGATCCACTCGCGCTGAGCGTCGAGGCACTGGAGATCGAAGCCATAGATGGATTGCGAGATCACTTCGGTGTCGGGCGAGGGCTCGGCGTGGAGGTTGGCTACGGGCACTGCCGTCACGACCGAGGAGGGGGAGGCCGCACGGTGCAAGGTTGAGCGCTGTCTGGTCTGCCCTGCCGAACTCAAGCTGGAGGAACCCTCGCTCTGATTCTACCGGCACCCCGCGGGCGTCCGCGAGGCCGTTGCGCTTCGCATGCTTGTTTGTCAGGTGTGCGAGGGACGCGGGTGTGTCCCTCCGTGCGCCTCGGGTGTACCGGCCACCTGTTCCTGGTCTTTCACAATGGTAGATTTAGATGTGTTTACGACCTCAGCTCGTCCGGCGAGTCATTCATGAGACGCCGGATCGTTCCTATCACCTGTTCTAGCGCCGGAATCTTTCTGTTCTGCCTGGCAGCCGTGGGCCAGGTCAACTTTTCAGCTCCCGGCGTTTCAGCAGCACAGGTCCGAGCGCAGTTCGGTTCAGGGTTTCTCGCCGATACCAAGCCGCAAGCGACCTTTGCGGGAGCTTCCACCAGTGGGGGCAGTCTCAAGTCGTCCGTCGATGACGACCGCACCGGCTCGACCAACGTGCCGATGGATTCCTGGATTTATCCGGCGCTCGAGCGCCTCAGTAGCCTGGGCCTCATTCCTTCCCAAAGCGTTTCCATCCGGCCATGGACACGTCAGGAGTGCCGCCGCCAGGTTCGCGAGGCCAACGACATCCTGTTCGGCTTCGGCGCGCTGGACGGGACGGAGGACACGTCTGCGAAGAGCGAGGCCGAACGCCTGCTTCCCGATCTCGAGCGCGAACTCAGTGAACCGGACGGCGCCGCCACCGCCACGCTTGAATCCGTCTACGCCCGTGTAGGTACCATCGCCGGACCGGCTCTTACCGACGGCTACCACTTCGGCCAAACCTGGTGGAACGATTTCGGCCGGCCCCTGGGCCGCGGAACGAGCAGCATCGCCGGCTATTCCGGACGTATCTTGGCTGGGCGGTTCTTCTTCTTTGACCGCCAGGAACTTCAGACCGATCCTGGGTTGCCGGCCGTTGACCCTGCACGTGCGACCCTGCTGAACCAACTCGACAACACTCCCTTTATCATCCCGGCCGCCCCCACTATTCCCGCCGGAGCGCTTATTCTTCCCGCGCCTGCTGTCTCGGCCTACGTGCGTCAGCGTCCGCTCGAGCTCTACGCGGGCATGGCCTTTGCGGGTGCGCAGCTCTCCTTCGGCAAGCAGGAGATCTACTGGGGACCGACTACCATGGGTCCCCTCTCGTTTTCGAGCAACGCCGAGCCTACCTACAATCTGCGCCTGGTCGCGACGCGCCCCCACCCGTTTCCCTTGATCCCGGAACTCGGCTCCTACCGTTTCGATGTCGTCTTCGGGAAGCTCTCCGGCCACAAGTATCCCGCGCGTCCCTACTTCAACGGTCAGAAGCTCGAACTTACCTTCGGGTCTTACCTTGAGATGAGCGCAACCCGCTGGTCTGTCCTGTGGGGTGTTGGTCATCCCATCACCTTCCGCAGTCTCAAAAACAATTTCTTCAGCGCCAACTCTACCGGCAGTAACTTCGCCTATGGAGACCGCGATGATCCCGGCGACCGCAAAAGTGATTTTGACTTTCGTCTTCACGTTCCCGGCCTCACGCACTTCCTCACCGTCTACGCGGATGCTTACGCCGACGATGAGTTGAACCCACTCAACGCACCCCGGCGCGTGGCCTGGAACCCTGGGATGTACCTGGTGCGACTGCCCTACCTCCCCCATGCCGATTTCCGCTTCGAGGTCACCAGCACCGAAGAACTTAGCCAGGACGAAGGCGGCACGCGCTTCTTTATCAACAATCAGTATCGGGACAGCAACACCAACAAGGGCTTTCTCCTGGGCAATGCGACTGGCCGCGACGCACGGGCCTATGAAGGACGGCTCGGCTACTGGTTCTCCTCCCGGACCCGCGTGGAAGCAGGCTTCCGCCAGCTGAACGGCGGCGGACAGTTTCTCCCTCTTGGCGCTTCCACCTCCGATGCCTTCGCCACTGGCAGCTACGCCTGGAGCCGGGAGTGGTCTGCGCAGTTTTTCGGTCAATACGAGCGCTTCCTAATCCCCTCTTATCTGCCCACGGCGCAGCACAATGGAAGCGCTCGCATCCAGATCACCTGGACTCCGCACAAGAGTGAAGCTCTGCTTCGCTAAGCCGCTCCACTTGCTCTTTAGCGAAGCTATGCAACAGCGCCGAGCCCTTTTTGAAGGGACCGCAAGCTCACAGGGTACAGCCGAGGCGGGCCGGCTCTCTGGTATTCTCGCCTAGGTGACAGATGAGGGCAGTCGATGGGGTTGAGTACGTTTTGATGAACGGCGTTGCAGTCTTGCAGAAATCTGCCTTCTCTCTTGAACGATCGTTCTGGAAGCGCACGTTGACCCTCAGTTTCGTCGGTTCCACGCTTGCCCTCGGTTCGGTAACGGCCGACGCGCAGCAATCCAGTAGCAGCAGCCAGGTCAACTGCAACGATCCTATGTACAGCACAAGTTCCTTGTGCCGCTCCTCTGCAGACATTCCGGCCCAGATTGCCGTTCCTGCCCCCAGGGTGAATGGAGACACGACGGCCGGGGACGAAAGCAACGGCCAACGAAACAACGATTCCCAGCAGGTGTATGTCGATCAGGCTGGTTCCGATACCCGCCGCCGGGCAACTTCGACTACTCGCTCCGAGACGTTTTTCCCTCCCGATCCGGTCACGGACTTTCAGCGGCTCGTCCGTTCTTCTACCGGAGAGATGCTGCCGATCTTTGGCCGCGACCTGTTCCAGCAGGCTCCCTCCACCTTCGCGCCGGCTGACCAGATCCCGGTGACCTCGGATTATGTGGTCGGACCGGGGGACGAGGTGCTGGTGCGGCTGTGGGGGCCGGAGTCCTTCAACAGCAGGCTCACCGTGGACACCTCCGGCTCGATCTACCTTCCCAAGATAGGTGCCGTTCGCGTCGCCGGCCTTCGCTCCGACGAGCTTCAGAAACAGATCAGCGCAGAGGTCAGCCACACCTTCCGGAACTACCGGATTTCAGTGAGTCTCGGCCAGCTTCGGTCCATCCAGGTGTACGTCGTGGGCGAGGCTCGCCGGCCGGGAGCTTACACCATCAGTGCGCTTAGCACGGTGCTGAATGCGCTCTTCGTTTCCGGCGGTCCCAACGTCCAGGGATCGCTGCGGCACATCCAAATCCGCCACCAAGGATCGCCTCCCTCGGACTTCGATCTGTATGACCTGGTGCTTCGCGGCGACAAGACCAAGGACATCCGTCTGCAGCAAGGCGACACGATCTTTATTCCCGCGGCGGGAGCTCAGGTCGCGCTTGCGGGCAGCGTGCGGCACCCGGCCATCTACGAAATTCTTGGCGAGACGACAACGCCGGATCTTCTGCAGCTTGCCGGGGGCTACACGTCCACGGCCCGAAGAGACACGATCTCGCTTGAACGCATCGATCCTGACCTCACCCGCAAGGCTCTGACCGTTACCATGAACGCCGCAGACCGCACTATGACGCTGCGCGACGGCGACGTTCTGTTCGTCAATCACATCACCCAGGGGTACGAGCAGTCCGTCACGATTCGCGGCAACCTCGCCAATCCCGGACGTTTCGCGTGGCATCCGGGCATGCGTTTGAGCGAGATCATTCCGGACAGAATGTCTCTGTTGACCAGCAACTACTGGCGTGAGCGCAACCGGCTTGGCGTTCCTACGCCCTTGTTTGAGCCGCAGCCAGACCCTGCCTTCCGCATGCCTCCCCAGGCGAACCGCACGCGTACGTACTCGCCCAACAATGCAAACGGCTCAAACTACGGGATGACTCCGCAGGAAGGCAGCCAGGTCCCTTACGAAAATCAAACGTTCCAGAACAATGCGGAGACGCTGGCTCTGCAGGGTTCCCAGCTGCCCGCCGGCACAGAGCCCACGGCTGCGGCTCTGTTCGCCCAGGGCGCTCAGGGAGCCAACTCGGGAATCAGCCCGGGAACCAACACGGGCCTTCCCTCCAGCCGGCAGGAGAACATCGCCGCCGAGCCTGGCGTGATGCAGGAGGAATCGGAGTCAAGGGGCGGCACGCTGAACGATCGTGCCCGGAACAGGATCCAGATCCCGGCACCGGAGATTGACTGGTCCTACGCCGTGATCGAACGCCTGAGCCCAGAGACCCTGACCAGCGCTCTGCTTCCGTTTAATCTCGGACGTCTCGTGCAGGATCACGACGCGACCCAGGATCTCGAAATCCAGCCCGGAGATATCGTTACGATTCTTTCTCAGGCGGATATCCCCGTCTCCATCGACCAGCAAACAAAGTTCGTTCGCCTGGAAGGTGAGTTTGTGAGCGCCGGCGTTTACAGCGTTCGTCCGGGAGAAGATCTGGAGTCTCTCGTGCTTCGTGCCGGCGGACTGACCTCCAGGGCCTACCTTTATGGAAGCAGCTTTTTGCGTGAGTCGGCGCGTGCCTTCCAGCAGCAGCGCTTGAACGAGTACATCTCTACCCTTTCGACGGATCTGGAGCGTTCTGCCGCGGTGCGCGCGGCCTCCTCAAGCACCGGCATCCTCGACCCAAATGCCCTGGCCGAGCAGCGCACGCTGGTTGCGCAACTGCGCCAGCTTCGTGCAACGGGTCGCGTCGTTCTGGAGTTTCGGCCGGCGAGCGCGGGGACGGATGCCATTCCGAGAATTCCTCTCGAAAATGGGGATGTGTTCCGCATTCCTTCGCGTCCAAACACCGTCAGCGTCGTGGGTGCCGTTTACGGACAGAACGTCTTCCTCTTCGACTCCAAGCGACGGGTGGAAGACTATGTCGACCTGGCAGGCAAACCGAACCGCATTGCCGACCGCAAGCACGCCTTCATCATCCGCGCCGACGGCTCGGTCTTCAGCAGAGAACGCACCCAGGGTGTTTTATCGAACAACTTCGAATCGTCCTCGATCTACCCGGGCGATGCGATCGTGATTCCCGAGAAGCTGATCAAGCCTACCGCGTTGCGCAACATACTGGATTATTCGCAGGTCCTCTCCTCCTTCGGCCTCGCCGCGGCTGCCATCAACGTAGTTCGCTGACGGGATCCTCGTCAGCGTTTCTCCCGCCCTGCAGGTGCCATTGCCAACCCCCTTGCCGATTATTTATGCTTGTGCAACTTTGAGTCCCTGTCCGGGTCTTATTCATGATCCGGGGCTCATGCCGCTCCCGGGCGCGCCACAGATTCAAGATGGATTGGCTTTGCGATGAATGGAAAACGGGTGCGACCCGGAGCTGGGGTGAAGGTCATTCGGGTTACGTCCACGCGCATGCTGCAAGATCGAGCAGAAAGGTATCAAGAGCGTGTCACTTTCACTTTCGGTCGCTTGTCCTCATCCGCCCATGCGGTATTATCGTCCTACAAAGGACATACTGAGTTGAACATGGTGCATTGCTTCAGCCGTGCTTTTATCATGTTGGTCCGGATTATTTGAACGCTATGACGGTGATTGAAAAGATGCCCAAAGAGCCGCTTCGCTCTCCCGTACGGAAGGACGCGGCTATTGTGATCCCGGCCTACAACGGCAGTCGTCACTGGCACGGGCTGCATGCCGCGTTGAAGCGCGAAGGGATCGACCGGGATCGTGTCCTGGTCGTCGATTCCAGCTCGACCGACGATACGTGCGCCCTGGTGAGGCGTGCCGGCTATCGCCTGAAGAAGATTCCGAAGGAACAGTTTCGTCACGGGGCAACCCGGCAGATGGCCGTGGATTCGCTGCCCTGGGCCGAGATTCTGATTTTCCTGACGCAGGATGCCCTGCCGTGCGGGCCAGAGCCCATCCAGGCGCTGTTGAGGCCATTTGACGACCCACAGGTTGGCGCTGTGTACGGACGGCAGCTGCCGCGGGATCTGGCAGGCCCGATCGAGCGGCATGCGCGCTTGTTCAACTATCCAGCGGTGAGCGATGTACGCAGTCTGGACAGCCGTACGCGCCTGGGGATCAAGGCTGCCTTCTTCTCCAACAGCTTTGCCGCATACCGGCGTTGCGCGTTTGACGAGGTGGGTGGGTTCCCCAAGGACACGATCGTGTCTGAAGAGGTGACGGTGGCGGCACGGATGTTGATGGCTGGGTGGAAGCTTGGCTACCAGGCCGGGGCAACGGTGGTCCACTCGCATGCGTTTACCGTGCGTCAGGAGTTTGCGCGTTACTTTGACATTGGCGTCCACCACGGCCGGGAGAAGTGGCTGATGGAGGCCTTCGGGCAGGCCGGGAGCGAAGGCCGGGCTTTTGTTCAATCGGAGATGCGGTACCTGCTGCGAACCAACCCGGCGCTGATTCCGGCGGCGGTCCTGCGCACGGGGACCAAGTGGCTGGGCTATCAGCTTGGCCGCAAAGAGGAACACCTGCCACGTACGTTGAAGGGTGCGCTTTCGGGACAGCCGGGCTTTTGGCAGGACGATTGGGAACAGCCGTCTTCCTCCCCGTCTGCCATAGCTGCGCAGATTTCAGGGTAAGCCGCCGAGAGCCGGAGTATCATTTTGCTACCGAGCTTCGTCCAAAGCGTATAAGGGCGATCTTCCCGCAGGTGAGCCCGCCCCGACGATTTCTGGAGAGATATCTTTATGCCGAAAACCCCGAAGATCCTGCTGCTGGCTGTCTCTGTCGCCTTGGTACTGACTGTGTTTCTGGGACTTCGCGAGAGTCCGGTGAGTGCTGCCTCGGAGCAGGCGGACGGGGCGTACCGGCAGATGGATGTGTACAGCGAGGTGTTGCGGCACATCCAGGCCGACTATGTGTCTGACCCGAATATCCCGGCGGTGACCAACGGCGCGCTGCGGGGCTTGCTCGAGTCGCTCGACGCGGACTCCAGTTATCTGACCCCAACGGACTACAAGGCCTACAAGGCGGACAAGGCGAAGGGTGAGGGCAAGGCGCAGGTGGGCATCAACGTGTCCAAGCGCTTCGGCTACGCGACGGTCGTTTCGGTGGTGGCGGGTAGCCCGGCGGAAAAGGCGAGCCTGGTCGACGGGGACATTCTTGAGGCGATCAATGGCGTCGATACGCGCGATCTTTCGTTGGCGATGATTCAGATGATGCTCGATGGGCAGCCGGGATCGGAGGTTTCGGTATCGGTGGTGCGTCCGCGGAAAGCAGTTCCGGACAAGATTTCGATGACACGCACGATTGTTGCCGAGCCGCCAGTGAGCGAGACGATGTATGAGAACTCGTCGATCCTGTATCTGAAGCCGGTCATTTTGGACCACGACCACGTACTCGCGGTCGAGGCGAAGTTGCGGAGCGAAGATAAGGCTGGGAACAAAAAGATTTTGCTCGATCTCCGCGATGTGGCTGCAGGCGACATGCTGGAGGCAACACGCCTGGCCAACCTGTTTCTGAAGTCGGGCACGATCGCGACGCTTGAGGGCCAGCGGGTGCAGAAGGTAACGTACACGGCTGACCCGACGAAGGCCTTGGTTCCTGCGGGCTCGATGGTGGTGCTGGTCAATCGGGGCACGGCGGGTCCGGGTGAGCTGGTTGCTGGAGCGCTGCTGGACTCCAAGCGCGCGGAGCTTGTGGGCGAGAAGACCTTCGGCGAGGGCGCACAGCAGAAGACGTTCGAGCTGCCGGACGGCGCGGCCCTGATTTTGTCGGTGGCCAAATACGAATCTCCCTCGGGCAAGAAGTTGCAGGATGATGGAGTCACGCCAGAGGTGCTGGTGGCGGGGAACTTCGACGATAACGGTGCCGACGAGGAGGAGAGTCCCTCCGGCGCGCAGACCGCACCACCCAAGAAGCCGTCTGTGCAGGTCGATGACCAGCTCTCGAAGGGGTTGGAACTGCTGAAGGCAAAGGCTGCCTAAAGGCGACCAAAGATAAAGTCAGCCGGCTTACCGTGGTAAGGTGATAGGGCTGTGAACACGCTTCTCAATCAATCCGGAGAGGCCGAACAAGCCGTTGCCACGCATTCGAAGTCTGTACGCGAACGCGTGCGCAGGGCTGCGGACTGGTTGTGGCTGCCTGCCAGCCGTGGCTCTTCGCGGCGAATGTTTCCTCTCCTGCTGACTTTGTCTGCGCTGTTCGGCGTCATGTGCGGGCTGGTTGTCGTGTACTCCATCGACCTTCCGCAGATGGAAGACCTGGCGCGGTATCGGCCGAATACCACGACTGAGCTCCTGGATGTGAATGGGCAGGAGATCGGCTCGTTTGCGCTGGAGCGGCGCGTGGTCATTCCGTATACGGACGTTCCGCAGGTTTTGCAGGACGCGATCATCTCGATCGAAGACAAGAGCTTTGAGTGGAACTGGGGGGTGAACCTGTTCCGCGCGGCGGAAGCGGCGTACCAGGATATCCAGCTGCACTCGCGTGCGCAGGGCTCATCGACCTTGACGATGCAGCTGGCGCGCAACCTGTTTCTCTCGTCGCAGAAGACATACACGCGCAAGCTGCAGGAGATCTTCCTGACGGTGCAGATCGAGCGGCGATTTACCAAGCAGCAAATCCTTACGCTCTACGTCAACCAGATCTACCTCGGACATGGACGCTATGGGTTTGAGGCTGGGAGCGAGTACTACTTCTCGAAGCATGTGAAGGACCTGACGCTGGCCGAGGCGGCGCTGCTGGCAGCCCTCCCGAAGGGGCCGGAGTACTACTCACCGATCCGGGATCCGGAACGGGCGCTGCGGCGGCGCAATTTAGTGCTGGGAGAGATGGAGCACGACGGCAAGATCTCCGCGCAGCAGGCGGCCGCGGCCAAGGCGGAACCTCTGGGGCTGAAGGTGGAGGTTCCTCCGAATAGCATCGCGCCCTACTTTGTCGAGGAGGTGCGGCGGCAGCTCGAAAAGGAATACGGTGTCGAGGAGGTGCATGGCGCGGGGCTGCGGGTGTATACGACGCTCGATCTCGGGCTGCAGGCGGTAGCGAACAAGGCGGTGCTGGACGGGGTGGCCAAATATGAGCGGCGGCACGGGTGGAAGGGCAACCTGCAGAACGTGATCCTCGCCGGACTGGACGCCGAAACCTATAAGCATCCGGACTGGCTGCAGACGGTGGCTGCGGGCAGTTACGTGCACGGCATGGTGACGGAGGTGACGCCGCGGCTGGTGGCGGTGAAGGTGGGCGCGCAGCAGGTGACGCTGAGCCAGGAGGATTGGGCGTGGACGGAGAAGATTTCGGCCGTGAACTTCCTGAAGACGGGCGACCTGGTGTATGTGCGGCTGACGTCGATGGAGCCGGACGGCGAGGGCAAGGCGGTGCTCGAGCAGGATTCGGGAGTGCAGTCGTCGCTGATGGCAATCGACAACTCAAATGGCGAAGTCATGGCAATGGTGGGTGGCCGCGACTATGCGCTCAGCCAATTCAACCGGGCGACGCAGGCGCAGCGGCAGGTGGGCTCGTCGTTTAAACCGTACGTCTATACGGCGGCGATGGAGAACGGTTCGAAGCCGGGCGACATTGTGGTGGATGCGCCGACTTCTTTTCCGACGCCGAGCGGGTGGTATACGCCACACAACTATGAGCCGGACTACCGGGGCGCGATGACGCTGACGAGCGCGTTTGCCGAGTCGCGCAATATTCCGGCGCTGAAGCTGGCGCACCAGGTGGGCATCAAGACCGTCATCGAGGTGGCCAAGCGGTTCGGGATCACAAGCAATCTGCCGGCGTTTCTGCCGGTGGCGATCGGCGCGGCGGACCTGACGCTGGCCGAGCAGGTGGGCGCGTACACGGTGTTTCCGAACGACGGCATCCGGATTGAGCCGCACTACATCCGGCGGGTGACGCAGGCGGACGGGGTGCCTCTCGATGCGCCGAAGCCGCGAGTGAACGAGGTGATCTCGGTTGAGACTGCACGGACGATGATGACTTTGCTGAAGGCTGTGACGACGTATGGGACGGGCGCGGTGGCGTCCAGCCTGCATCATCCGTTCGGCGGCAAAACGGGCACGACGAATGACTACACCGATGCATGGTTTATCGGATTTTCGCCTTCGGTGACGGCGGGGGTGTGGATCGGGTTCGACAGCCGCCAGTCGCTGGGCGAGAAAGAGACGGGCGCGAAGGCGGCGCTGCCGATCTGGATGGACTTCATGCGCGCGGCCATCGAGGGCAAGGAGAACGAGACGTTCCCGGCCGAGGGTGCGCCGAAGAAGCACCTGGAGGTTGCGGTGACGGAGGATGCGGACAAGCCGGAGGCTCCGGACGCGGGTGCCGCGCCGGATACTTCGGAAGAGCCGCGGACAGCGGAGCCGCCGGCCAGTGCGGCGCCTTCTGCTCCGTCTCTACCGGTTCCGCCGGTGAGTACACCCCCGGTGGTCGCCCCGCCTTCTGCCGGATAGAGCAACTACATCCTGCTATACAGGTCTTGTCGCAGGCCCCCATTGTAGTTTTGCTCGATCAAAACCTGAGTCAGGAAGAACTTCTACCTTCGTTGGTGAGCAATTGGGCTAGATGGAAGAAGTTTGTGGCCTGGCGGACGTCTTTGCCGATCTGGGTGCGGAGGGCTTCGGGAGTAGGGAAGCGGGCCTCGGGGCGGAGGCGCTTGAGGAAGGCGAGCTCGAGCGTGGTGTGTTCCGTGAGTGAGAGCGGGTGGAAGTTGAGCAGGTGGGACTCGATGGTGAAGGAGTCGGCACCGAAGGTGGGGCGATTGCCGATGTTGGTGACGGCTTCGAAGCACTCGGCGGATGGGCCGGTGCCGACGGCCAGCGAGGTGATGTAGACGCCGTGGGCGGGGATGAGCTCGGGGTACGGCGCTAGGTTGATGGTGGGGACGGTGTAGCGCGTGCCGTAACCGCGTCCGGAGACGGGGTGCGAGCAGATGGTGAAGGGCCGGCCGAGCAGGGCGCGGGCGCGGGAGACGTCTCCGGCGGCGAGCAGGGTGCGGATGCGGCTCGAGGAGACGGGGCCTCCGCGCAGGAGGTGGGGGGCATATCCATAGACAGTGAAGCCGAGCTCCTTACCGAGAGCTTCCAGGCCCTGCATGTCGGCGGAGGCCTGGTAGCCGAAGCGGAAGGTTTCGCCTTCGTGGACTTCGTGGACATGGAGGCGGTCGCGCAGGATGTCGCGGGCGAACTGCTCGGCGGTGAGCTGGGCGAGCTCGGAGCTGAAGGGCAGGACGAGGGTGGCGTCGATGCCGGTGGAGGCGAGCTGCTCAAGCTTCTGGGGGAGGGGAGTGATGAGGGAGTGC
>CAXTQE010000008.1:0-20928 GCA_964246225.1 uncultured Acidobacteriaceae bacterium
CCGGCGCAAAAATGCTTCTCAACTCTCCCAGCGAAGTTGAATCAAGCCCAAACGTGTCTGGCCGGTCTCCTGACTTTGCGCCTCAACGAGTTCAGCCTGCCTTCCCAGAATCAGCAACCGACTCCAGTGGCTTCCACTTGACTTGGCCGAACTCTCCACGCTCACAGTTACGGGGTAGCGACGGATTCGCACCGTCTTCCCGAACACCAGACAGGTTGAACTATACCCCGACGCCTTGGTTTCATCAACGATCAGGCGTTTGAACGTTGACCACACGACAGGAGCCAGGAACCGAAGTATGCTGCCAACAGCGAAGGAGTAACCGAGGTCCGTTACCAACCTCAGGTTACGAGTCGCTTCCAGCGCATTCAAACGAGGATCGAGGACGAGTATGGCTCAATCGGAGCGGTTTCGAAAACAGCAGCGGGTTCCCCTGGCAGGCAGTGAGCGCAAGGCATTGGAGCGGGCACCAGCCGACACCCCGACCCAGAACAAGGAGGAGCAGGCCACCGTCACCGTCGTTCTGCGCCCAAAGACGGCGCTAGACCCAGGCACGCTCGCCACCAGCCCCCGCGTCAGCCGGGAGGAGTTTGCCAAGCAGTATGCCGCGGACCCCAGGGCGCTGGAGTTGGTGCAGGCCTTTGCCGGGGAGTTCGGCCTGGCGCTCGATCAAAGCGCACCCGGGCCGTCCACCGTGTATCTGAAGGGCTCGCTTAGCGCGCTCGAAGAGGCTTTCGGGGTCACACTCGATCGTCACCGCTTCGCAGAAAAGACCTACCGCGTCCGCTCCGGTTCCATCTATCTTCCCGAGGAGCTGGCCGGACAGATCGTGGCCGTCTTTGGCCTGGACGACCGGCCCCAGGCAGCGCCGCACTTTCGCGTCGGCCATGCGCGCGCCACAAATGTCTCCTACACGCCCGTGCAGGTCGCCGAGCTCTACGGCTTCCCCGCCGGAGCCTCGGCCGCCGGCCAGACCATCGGCCTCATCGAGCTCGGAGGAGGCTTCCAGCAGGCCGACATCACCGCCTACTTCAACGGCCTCGGACTTCCCGTGCCCAACGTAATCGCAAGCTCCGTCGACGGAGGCACAAACACCCCTGGATCGGCTGATGGCGCCGATGGCGAGGTGATGCTTGACATCGAGGTCAGCGCGGCCGTCGCCCCGGGAGCAAAGATCGTCGTCTACTTTGCGCCCAACACCGACCAGGGCTTCATCGATGCCGTCTCCGCCGCGGTGCACGACACAACCAACCGGCCCAGCGTCGTCTCGATCAGCTGGGGAGGCCCGGAGTCGACCTGGACCGCGCAGGCGACCTCCGCGCTCGATGCCGCCTGCCAGGCCGCCGCGGCCGTCGGCGTAACCATCACCGTCGCCGCCGGGGATAACGGATCGAGCGACGGAGTGAGCGGCACGGCCAACCACGTCGACTTCCCGGCCTCCAGTCCGCACGTGCTTGCCTGCGGAGGAACCAAGCTCCACGGCTCCGGCTCCCGCATCCAGACCGAGGTGGTTTGGAACGAAACCGCGGCCAAGGAAGGCGCGACCGGAGGCGGCGTGAGCGCCCTGTTCCCGCTGCCGACGTGGCAGGCCAACGCCAACGTTCCCGCCGGAGGACGCGGCGTGCCGGACGTGGCAGGCGACGCCGATCCCGCGACCGGCTACCAGGTACGCGTCGACGGGCAGAACATGGTCATTGGAGGAACCAGCGCCGTAGCGCCGCTCTGGGCCGGACTGATCGCGCTCGCCAACCAGGCCAACGGGAGGGACGCCGGCTTCGTCAACCCAATCCTTTACGACAAACCCTCGGCCTTCCACGACATCATCAAGGGCAACAACGGCAGCTTCTCCGCCAAACCGGGCTGGGACGCATGCACAGGCCTTGGCAGCCCCATCGGAACGGCGATCATCGCGGCCCTGGCTTCGTAGAACGTTCGGGCCGGCTGTCCTTCTACAGGCTCAACGGCTGATGCGAAGGGCTAGTTGCAGTACGCGTTGCTCCGTCGTGGTCGCGGTAATGGAACCGAACGCGGCGGAGCCAAAGCTTCCATTCGGCTGCGCAAAGGCAGGCGTGTTGGTCGTGTTGAACAGCTCCGCGCGAAACTCCGCGTCGGTCCTCTCGGAGATCCGCGTGTGCTTGACCAGCGCGGCATCCAGGTCGCGATAGGCCGGACCACGCACAGGGTTGCGGGAGGCGTTGCCGAAGGTAAACTGACCCGCGGTCGCAAACGCAGCCGTGTTGAAGAAGTGAGCAGGAGTGCGCTGATCCGGGGGCAGGGCCGGGTTCGCAATCCGGTTGGGCCGCTGCAAAGCAACGCCGGCAAAGGCATTGTTGTTCGTCGCCTGCGTCACCGTCACCGGCATGCCGGACTGCAGCAGCCCAATCGCGTTCACGGCCCAGCCCCCGACGAAGATGTCGGCAATACGATTCGAACCGAAGCGATGTCCGCGGCCCGCCGGAAGATCGTAGATGCCGGAAACGCTGAGCACATTCGGCGTATCTCCCGAAGAGGAATCGCGCTCCAGGTAAGGCCGATATGTGTCAGCCGCAATCAGCGAAGACGAGTTCGGCGAGGACAGCACCGTCGTCGAGAACACGGAGCTCGCATCGTCGATCAGCTTCGAATGGGTATACGCAAACAGCAGATACGCGCCATGGCTCAGGCGCTGCTCCACCTTCGCTTCAATCGCGTTGTAGTTCGCCGTACCGCTGTTATTGCGATAGATTGAGACGTTCTGGAAGCGCGGATAAGGCTTCAGCAGTTGCGCGGCCGCCACCGTCTTGCCGCCGATGGTGCTCGACGCAGGAACCTGTCCGTAGAAGGGATTCGTTACCTGCGCTGTCAGCGACGTCGGGTTGGTCAGACCCTGCGCCAGCTGGGCCGCGGTCAGCTGGTTGAAGTTCGAATCCGGAATGCCGACGTGCACCACATGCGTGCCGACATAGGCCACGTCGAAGGAAAGATTTCCAGTCACCTGCCGCTGAAACGCGAGATTCCACTGCTGCACATAGCCCGAGCCCGCGGTGCGATTCGAGGTATACACGCTCTGCCCCAGGCCCGCGTTCGGGGTCAGCGCAATCGGCGCAACCGTCGGTCCGGACGAGAGCGCAAATGCCGAGTTGATCGAATCCTGCGTCTTTTGCTGCACATTCTGGATAAACGGAAACTGCGGCAGCGTAAACGGGGTGGTGATTCCGGACTGATCGAAGAAGACGATCCCGAAGCCTGAGCGAGCCACCGTCTTCGGCGTCACCAGATAGGTAAAGCCCACACGAGGCGCGACGTTGCCCCAGTGCAGCTCACGGGCGCTGCGCGGGTTGCCATTCACTCCGGCGTAGTCGAGCACCTGCGTAGACGTGTTGAACACTGCGCCCTGATTGTTCTTCTCGGTCGAAGGCGAAGCCAGCGTCCAGCGAGCGCCAAGGTTGAGCGTCAAGCGATCCGACGCGCGCCAGTCATCCTGCAAAAAGTACTCCTGAATGTGATCGCGCGGGCGCAGAATGCTGGTCTGCAGGTCGATCGAAAACGTATCCACCTGTCCCAGCAAAAAGCTGGCAATCGAGTTGCCGCCGGTGGTCGTGGTCGCCGCCGCCGTCTGCGTGTCCGTGCCAGTCGTGGTAAACGCGAAGGAGCCCGTCGGGTTCGGAGGGGAAATGGCGTTCAGCTGGTAGAAGCGGAAGTCTCCTCCCGCCTTCACCGCATGCCGCCCACGCGTATAAACCAGCGTCTCTTCCACCTGCCACACGCCCGTCTGGTACTGCGAAAACGTGCTCGCCGAAGGACCCAGTTGCTGGAACCCGGTAAAGGTAAACAGCGGCAACGCATTGTTGAACGCCGCGTTGGTGGGAACTCCGGGAATGCCCAGCGCGCTCGAAGCGGTAGAACCCAGCGCCGGACCAACGATGTTGTTGCTGCGCCGCGTGTAGCCCACGTGCACATCGTTGACCAGCGTCGGGCGAAACGTGTGCACCTCGTCGAAGACCGCCTGCTGCCCAAGCACATGCGACAGTCCCGCAACGCCGCCCGTACCAATCACCGAACCTGTCACCAGGCCTGAACCATCCGGCAGCGGCGTCACCGGCAGCTCTACATCGGAGAAGTAGGAGTAGCGCGCGAAGGCCCGGTCGCGCGTGCGAAACGCTCCATCCACACGGAAGTCGAACTGGTTCTGGTGGTCCGCATCGTTGGCCGTGCGGCTGTAGTTGTTGGCGGCCCCGGCAATCGTCGGCACCGGAAAGCGTGCCAGCAGCGCCTGCGCCGCGGGATCGAATGGAACGTTGATAACGTCGTTCGGAAACTCGGGCCGAATATACTTGCCACCCACCACCGCGGTGCGTGCCGGGTTGTAGATCTTCGAAACTCCCGTGAAGATGCCTTGCCGCTCCGCCACGGTCGGCACGGTAGAGAACACGGTCCGCCCAATCAGAGCCTTGATGCCCTGATAATCGGCAAAGAAGAAAAGCTTGTCATGCAGCACAGGCCCGCCCAGCGTGCCGCCATACAGATTGCGGCGGTACTCGGGCTTGCGGCCCGCCGGGGCAAAGTAGTTGCGCGCGTTCAGATCTTCATTGCGGAAGAACTCAAACAACGAACCGTGAAAGTCGTTCGTGCCGGAGCGCGTCGCGACATTCACGACGCCGCCGTTGAAGCGCCCAAACTCGGCCGGAACGTTGTCCGACTCGATCGTGAACTCGGCGATGCCGTCAACAATGGGGAAAAACGCAACCTGGCCAGGCTCCGGCTGCAGCGCCGAGATGCCGTCATACAGGTATTCATTCGTCCGCGGACGCCCACCGTTGATGCGCGGAAGCACCGTGCCCGGAGGAAGACTGACTCCCGGAGCAAGCTGGGCAAGATTGATGAAGTTGCGGCTGTTGAGCGGAAGCGCAATCACCGCCGTGCCGGCGATGTTCGTCTCGATGTCGCTCTCTCCCGCCTGCAGGAGCGGAGCATCGGCATGGATCGTGACCGTCTGCGTATCGTTGCCAACCGGCAGGACAAGATCGGTCGAAACCGTCTGCCCGACACTGGCCGTAATTCCCTGGCGGCTCAGGTGCTCGAAGCCCGCCGCCGTTACGTCGACCGAGTAAGCGCCCGGAGCCAGCTGCGTAAACAGGAAATCTCCCGTGCCGGAGCTGATCGTCTTTTGATGAACGCCGGTCGCGGTCTCCGTCAGCACCACCTCCGCATGCGCGATCGCGGCCCCGGACGGGTCGTGAATCGTGCCCTCAAGACTCGCAGAGATCTGCGCGAAAACGGGAGTAGAGGCAAACAGGACCGAAACAGCAAAGCGGCTGAGCTTCAAGGCGAAAGTCTCCTACAGGATCGCAAAAGAAGAGCGGCCCGGATCAGTGATGAAATAGTTTCGAGGCGGTTGAGGGGCGGAGAGCAGGCGTACGGCGTCCCGTTCCTCCACGCTGTTCCGAAACTATACGAATGGAATCGTAGGGTCAATCACTACAGGAGATTTTTCAATAAGAAGCAGCCCGATCGCTGCCTTGTGCATCCATCCACGCCAGGGAAGCTCCATAGTTCCTGCGGCTCGTCCTGCGCTTGCTACACCTCGCGGGAACCCCGACGCAACGTCAGGAGTCGAGACGCTCGATCATCACATCGGTCGACTTGATCAGCGCGGCAACCGTTTCGCCCTTTTTTAGACGAAGCTCACGCGCGGCGCTCGCCGTAATAATCGCCGTAATGCGCGCATCGTCGGTCGTCACAGTGACCTCCGCCATCAATCCCTCGATGCGCACACTGGCCACCTTGCCCGCGATCTGGTTGCGCCCGCTCACCCGCCGGTACCGCTCACGCGATTCTTCCGGAGCCTTCGCCTTGTCCGCAGCCAGGAACGGCTTCAGCGCCGCCGCGGAAATGCGGTGATGACCGCCCGGCGTCTGCGTCGTCTTCAACTTGCCGGAGAGAATCCACTGCTTGATGGTGGGATAACTGATGGCAAGGTGGCGAGCCGCTTCACGCGGAGTGAGCAAGGCATTTTCCGGCATGCACCTATGCTACAGGCAAACGGCAGGACGAGTGCTCGGCCCCGAATCTGACCGAGCCCTCCGGGATAGTAGTTGTACTCCGCTTGCACAAACGTGGCATGTTCGGCAGACTCTGCGCTTTTTAGCATCGCACCAGAGGTTTTCGCTTGCTCTGCTGGAGTCGCTTGATCCGTAGAATCCGTGCCAGTCGGTTGCCCTTGTGGAACGAGCAGCAGGGACAGTCCGTGGTGGAGATCGCACTGACCATGCCCATTCTCCTGCTCGTGGTCACCGGGATCACGACCTTCGGCATAGCCATCACCAACTACGTCCAGCTCACCGAAGCAACCAACGTCGGGGGACGTGCGCTCGCGATCAGCCGCAACGAGGTCATCGACCCATGTGCAACCGGTGCCTCCGCCGTACAGGGCGCAGCTCCCTTGCTTCAGTCCGCCAGCCTGACCTACACCTTTGTTTTAAATGGCGCGGCGTTCAGCGGATCCACCTGCAGCAGCCCTAGTGTCAGCACGGGAGCAGCCGGGGATCTGGTGCAGGGTCAGCCCGCAACCATCACCGTCACCTACCCTTGCGCCCTGAAGGTGTACGGCGTGAACTATGCGCCCAATTGCATACTGACGGCAAAGACCACCGAGCTCGTGCAGTGATATTTCCCATGACTCAACGAAACTCGTTCCGCTTTTTCCTTCGCCTCTGGCACGACGACCGAGCCCAGGCTCTGCCGATCATCGCCCTGATGATGACCATGCTGCTCGGCATGGCCGCTTTAGCCGTCGACGGGGGGCGAGCGATCTACAGCTCTCGAGAGTTGCAGGCGACGACCGATGCAGCGGCCCTCGCCGCCGCGCACGCTATTCCCACGGCAACCACGACCGCGCAGATCACCGGTCCGACCGGAGTAGCCGCCACCTACAGCGCCGCCTCAGGAGGCTACAATCAGCGCAGTACGCTTCCCTCCGTCACCGTAACCAGCACCCTCAAGTGCCTCAACACGCTGCAAAATCAGGGCATCGCCTGCGTAGGAACGCTTCCCTATAACGCCGTGCAGGTGACCGCGTCCTCGGTGCTGCCGATGTACTTCGCCGGAGTCCTCGGGCATCGGACGCTCACGATCTCGACGACCTCAACCGCGTCAAAACGGGGAGGCTCACCGCGTCCCTCCAATATTGCCGTCATCATCGACACGACACTGTCCATGAATATTACCGACTCCAACTGCGGAACAACGCAGATGCAGTGCGCGCTGAATGGATTCCTGATCCTGCTGCAGAGCTTGTCGCCCTGCGCCAAGTACCAGACCACCTGCCCAAGCAGCGGAAACAGCCCTTTTGACGAGGTAAGCTTATTTACCTTCGTCAATGTCAGCGTGGGTACAGTGGGCCTCGATTCCAGCTGCACGGGACCTATGCCAGGTCCATCCTATGGCAGCAACTACTACAACGCATCCCCGTACGGCAACTTCGATATCCAGACCTCCTCCCCCTCGGCCACACCCTACGCTCAGCTTCCAACAGGGCTGCCCTACTCCTTTCCATCGCCCGGAACCGCCTACTCTCCCTCCGGATCGACCAATCCTACGTATCAGGTGACCAGCTTTCTCATGGACTATAAGACGTCCGACTCGGCCACCTCGCTCAACCCGAACTCGGCCCTCGTCAAGGCTGCCGGCGGGGTGAGCGGCTGCACCAGCATGGCACCACCAAACTTCGAAGCGGACTACGGCACCTATTACGCCGGCGTCCTCTATGCAGCACAGTCGGCGCTGGTCGCCCAGAAACAGGCAAACGGCGCCGACAGCGTGATGATCATCCTCAGCGACGGAGATTCCAACGCCCTGCAATCCGGAAACACCGTAATCAATCAGGCCTTCGGAGGCCCACCGGCAAATTCGACCAACATGGCCGCACCCGCACCCGCCGGTAACTACATGACGGCCACGGCAAACGGCTCTTATCCCTCCTGGGTCGGAGAGTGCGGGCAGGCCGTGGATGCAGCAAACTACGCTACGTCGAATGGAACTTTGATCTTCTCGGTAGCCTACGGCGGTCAATCCACCGGTTGTTCCACCGACAGCAATGCGGGCAACCACCCCAACATTACGCCCTGTAACACCATGGCCGGCATGGCCTCGGCTCCTCAGTACTTCTACTCCGATAACCAACAAAGCGGACAGACCGCGTGTCCTGCCAGCCAGCCCTATACGTCTCTGAACACCATCTTCCAGGCCATCGCAGCGGAGCTTTCTCAGTCTCGCCTGATCCCCAACAACACGACCTAGACACCCGGCCTTATTGACGTCAGCCATGGTCTCGCCTTCTCAGATCAGGTAGTTGAGAAACCAGGACCCGAGCGATACCAACCAGTTGTACGTCGATGAAAGTCCATTCAAGCAGACGATCGCGCCGATTCCTATAAGTGCGACGACCAGCGCGTACTCAATGACGTCCTGGCCATCTTCTTCCCGCAGAAGACAATCCATTTCTCGCAAGCTAGCTTCCCTCATCGGTTCTCCCTTGGTGACACCGCATGTTGCCTAATCCTCGGTCGCTCATCAGACGTTGCTGGTCATTGTGTTTCCGACCGTGTTCAGGACATTGGCGACCTTCCCGGCTAGTCCATGGAGAGAGACGACGGTCCCCAGGCCAATGACAACGGCAACCAGGGCGTACTCTACAAGATCCTGACCTGCTTCGTCATGAAGCAGACGACAAACTACTCTCTTCCACATGCGGTTATCGCCTCTCTTTCCCTGCTGATCTATCTACAATATCGGCTTGCCATCGATTTTCATGAGTCTTTCGGCTTCGCCTTTCGTGGTACTCCGTGTCCCCCGAACCGGTAAGCCACGGCAGATTTCCCGGTGCCACGCCCACGCCAAGTCCTACGTAGAGCATTCGCGTACTCCCCCCGAGAGCGCGTAGAATTGCGCTATACCACGACCATGCCACGCTTCCAACGCTCGCTGTCGCGCGTTCCTCGCCCCCTTTCGCAAGCCCGCCGAGCCATGCTTCTTCTGGCATGGTTCTTCGGCACGAGTTGGATCGGAGCAGCCGTCGCCCAGACCGACAGCGGCCCTGAGCCCGAAATCCTACACACCGCCGCTGGAACCACCGAGATTGGAACGCTCGCCACCGTTCCTTACAGGATCGACGTGCCTACGGTCTGGAATCACTCTCTGGTCGTGTACTTTCACGGCTACGCGGAAGGCCCGTTTACCTACCGCGTCGGTAGTCCCTTGAGCGAGCAAACGCAACCCATCTTCGACCGTGGGTACGCCGTGATCCAGTCCGGCTACTCCGCCCCGGGTTGGGCGATGGCGGAGGCCTATCCAGAGACGGAGCAGCTGCGCCAGTATTTTCTTAGACACTACGGACGGCCCGCGGAAGGGAAAAAAGCCGCCAAACAAATGGAGACGATCGTCGAGGGCGGCTCGATGGGAGGTGCCCTCGTCACCGCGGAGCTCGAACTCAACCCCAAGCCCTACGCCGGGGGGCTCGACCTGTGCGGCTCGGTCGGCCCCACGGACCTCGCCTTCCAGCGGCGATTCGCCTGGCGCGCAGCCTTCGACTTCTACTTCCCCGGACTTCTACCCACGCTGGTGCCTTCCCCGCCCGAGTTCCAGGAGTCCCGCGGCCTACGCCATCGCGTCGAAGACGCACTCAAGGCAAACCCGCTGGCGGCCACCTCCCTACGCAACCTGACCGGCCTGCACACGGACGCCGAGGTCGCCGACGCCATGGTGTACTTCACCTACGTCATCGCCGACATGCAGCACCGCGCCGGCGGCAACCCCTTCGACAACCGCAACTTCCTCTACGCCGGTAGCGGCCCGGGCAGCTCCGCCTCAGACAACGCCCTGAACGACGGCGTGCATCGCTACACGGCAGACTTGCACGCGCGCGACTACCTGATGCGGCACTACACGCCAAACGGCCGGCTGAATCGTCCCATGCTGGCTCTTCACACGACCTACGACCCGCGCATACCCACCAATACGCTCGCGTTCTACAACGAGCAGGTCGCCATCGCCGGCTTCTCTCAAAATCTGGTCCAGCAATACGTGCACCGCGACGGCCACTGCACCTTCACCGCCGACGAGATTGGACGCACCTTCGACGAGCTCATCCTGTGGATTCACACCGGACACCGCCCCACGCCTGGTCTGCTCCCCATTGCACCACGCCCTGCAATCAACGCCACCGAAAGCCATTGAACGAAATGGAATGCGGAGCCCGAAAGCCCCGCATTCCACTTCCCGCAAACCTTCCTAGTGAGCGACTTGGTTCCAGGAAAGAGCAAGATTGGTAGCGTTCAAGGATCCAATTCCCGTAGCGAAATCCCATCCAATGCCTGTACCGTACGCCGGTAGATAGCTCGAGTCTGAGGTCGAAAGCACACCGTACGTCCCGGAGGGCTTGTAGCAGTTGTGGGTCCCCGTGCAGACCACATCGTTGTCGCCAGACGTCACATCGTAAAAAGAGCACGTGCTGCCCACGCCATTTCCCTTGCTTGAGTTGCAGGTACTGCTGCCGGTCGAGCCATACTCTAAGCCGGCCAGGTTGTAGTAGGTTGGATTCGGATTGCCCCAGCTGGAGCCGGTGTACTGGTTCACCATCGATTGAATGCCGGCCATGATAGGTGAGGCAAAGCTCGTGCCGCCCGCACCGGACCACGTACTGGGTGCTCCCGAGCAGGAGGCGCCTCCATTCCGTGTGTCCGTGTCGCAGAAGACATAGTAGTGGCCCCAAACGCCATTGGCCGCGAAGAGCGACACATCCGGAAGATCGCGAACGCCGTCCTGCGGAACTCCAACCAGGGTCTGCCAGGAGGGCTTCGGATACCCTTTACAGGTTCCACTCACCACGCCCGAGGTGGAAGGTGAACCGGTCGCGCAGCCGGATGGACCTCCCGACCCTCCCGCCGTCGTCAGGTACGATTTCCCCTTCGACGAGTTGCAAAAGCCACTCGTGCCGTACGTCAGGCTGTAGCCCGAAAAGCCCGCTAGTAAAGAGCTTGCGCAGGAATCATTCCACGGAATCTCCGGAATGTAGCTCTTGGCCGAACCATAGGCGCCGGTGTTGGTCGCGTTCCAGTAGTTGGCCGTCGTGCTCGTCGCGGTATCACCGAAATCCGTGCCGCCGACCGCAACGTTATAAGGCGTGCTGGCAAAGCCGCTGACCGTAATGCCATGCGTCGCGTAGCTGGCGTCTGCATCGGAGCTCGCCGCGCCTTCATCGCCCGAAGAAACGAAAACCGAAACACCCTCCGCTGCCGCCGTCTGGTAGGCCGAGTAGTAAGAAGCGTTGGCCGCAGCCCCGTTCTCACTTTCGCTCTCGCCATAGCTGATGCTTACGATCTTGGGAGGATTGCTCTCACTAAGTAGGTTATTGAGTGCGATTAACCCTCCAAAGGTGGTCCGGCTGCTGGCGCAACTCGCCAAAATGATAGCTGCCGAAGGCGCCGCGGCACTCGCCCACTCCGCATCCAGAATCGCCTCCCCATCATCCGCGGTCACGCCCGGGTTGCTGCAATTCGTCCCCGGATGCACCTGCGTAAACGATCCCGAGCTGTAAGCGGAGAGCCCAAACACCTTGCGGAACGTGGCCCAGTCGGTGGTCGAGTAGACATTGGTATCCTCAATCACCGCGATCGTCTGCCCCTGACCGGAGTAGCCGGCGTTGAACAGGCTGCTCAGGTTGTAGATCGTCGCCAGATCCGCGGGAGCCACGGCCTCATAGGTGCTCGTGCCGGAGCTAAACGTATAGCTCGGCGTCGCCGTAGTCTGCGCGCCGGTATGCACATCTATGTGGCTTGCGTGAAGATCCTTGTGCATCGGCTGCGGACGGAAGTCGTTCAGGCTGGTCACGCCGGCCACAACCCCCACCAGCGCCGCCGGAATTTGCGGATCCTGCGTGTTCGCAAGGTGCGTCTCGCCGTTCACCAATAGCTGATGCAAGCTCGCGTGAAAGGTCGAGTTCACCTGCCGCGCCGTCCCGGAAAAGTCGATCACCATGCCATTGGCATACACCTGATTCACGCTAAATCCATGACTCTGAAGCCAGGTCGTCACAGCTGCAACATCCGACGAAGCCGGCCCGTACACCTGGCCCAGCATCGCCGCCGTCAGCCACTTGTGGTAATTGGGTGAGTTCGCATCATTTAACGTCGCAAGGTAAGCCGTCAACGCGGCCTCCGCGGCCTCCGATCGCTTCAGCTGCAGCAACATGTGGTCGAGCGGCAATGCATCCTCCACGGCGCCCTGATCGTTACCAGGATCAAGCGCCGCGGAGCGCACATTGCCAGGCAGCGTAACGAGCTTGCCGTCATCGACCTTCTCGGTCATCACGGAGCGGCGAAGATTCTGTGCCGGTAAAGCAAAGGTAGAGGTAAGCAGCGCAGAAACTGCAAGGAAGGAAGAAGCCAGACGAAACGGGTGAAACATGGGGAGTCTCCTGATCGAAGCGACGGTGAGCGTAGATCAAACAAAGAGGTAGTGCGCGGGGGAGGGGAGAACGTGGAATCGTCAATCTCTGGCAGAAAGAGTAGCGCATGGCTGCAACCTATGCAAGCAGCAAAATGTATCTTTGTGCTCCGCTCAAGTCCTCGCCGTCCCCAAGAGCACAGGCTCGATGCAAAGTAAGTCAGCCGGTGTCCCCACTGCAAGCCGCTGATCCAGGAGAAAACACCGAGCCTAGGACAGGAGAGGAAACGATTCTTCCAGCCCAGAAACACTAGGCTCTGGAGGATGAGGAATATTTGGGAAACGTCTGTCCTTCCATGCCAAGACCTTCTTCTCAAGATAGATCCAGGAGACCTGTGCCATCCCAATCGTCAGTCCCGTAGCTAGAACCGCTTGTAAGAACGTTTGGTGAAAGACATCGTTTCCGCGACTCAGGTTTCGTATGCCTGCAGCTGCTACCGGGTAATTCTTGTTCTCAAAGGTCGCAGAACAGTGGGTGCCTAGAATAGATAGAAATACTCCTCAATCTATAGAGACCAACAGATGAAGGGAACAAAAAGCACACTGAGAGGAACTCCTGTCTGTCCAGCGGCAAATGCCCAGCGCTGCTTAGCAACGGTACAAGATGTTGCAAGTGCCAGCGGAATTGTTTAATACATCCCTGCGTGATTCTGCTGAGGTAAAAAGGTTTGTAGAAACAAGACTTGGGTTGCCACCCATCTTCCATCAAAAGCGTGATTATGCGCGGCATAGACAGCTACCAACGCAATCATAGCTAAATAGGGCGAAAGTATTCTGATCAATCGTCTGGAATAAAAGGTTCTTGTTGGGTGTTGTCCTATCCCTCAATCCCAATAAAGTAGTTGTAATCAGATAAACTGACAGGCAGAAGTCACTGCCACTTAGTGGTTGATACCATCGCTCGCTCTTTGTCATGCGGATCTGGAAGCTGTACCGTGTAAGGCACGCCAGCCGATATCCCCACGATATTGCATGCCGGCAAACTCGATCTTCTTCATCGCCGCATAGATTTTTCCTAGAGCCTCCTTCAGGTCGACGCCAGCAGCGGAGACCGCCAGCACCCGTCCTCCTGAGGTAACCAGCTGGCCATCAGTCCGAAGCTTGGTCCCGGCATGGAAGACCACCACCTCGGCAGGCACACTTCGTATGCCTTCCACTGGTTTTCCCGTCTCATATCCGCCCGGATAGCCGGCGCTCGCGGCAACCACGCACGCACTCGCCCCGGGTCTCAGCCGGATCGCAACCGAGCCGGCCCGGCCTTCGACCGACGCCTCCAGAATATCGAGCAGATCCGTCTCCAGCCGCAGCACGAGCGCCTCGGTCTCCGGATCGCCAAAGCGCGTGTTGAACTCCAGCACCTTCGGCCCATCCGCCGTCATCATCAGTCCCACAAACAGCATGCCCGCAAACGGAACCCCCTCCGCACGCATGCCGTCCACCACGCGCTGCGCCACATGCGCCCGCAGCCACTCGCTCATCTCCGGGGAGACCAGGTCGTCAGTCGAATACGCGCCCATGCCGCCTGTGTTCGGCCCCGTATCGCCTTCGCCAATCCGCTTGTGGTCTTGCGCAATCCCAAGCGTCACCGCGCTGGTTCCGTCACACACTGCAAAAAACGAGATCTCCGGCCCTTCCAGCATCTCTTCGAGCACCACGCCGGCCTCCGCCACCCCAAGCAGCTCCCCGGAAAACAGCTGCTCCGCCGCATGCAGCGCCTCTTGCTTCGTCGCGCAAAGCACGACCCCTTTGCCCGCCGCCAGGCCATCCGCCTTCACCACCACCCCACCCTGAAAACGGGGCAGCGCAGCCTCCACCTCAGCCACGGAGCGACAGACCACATAGCTCGCCGTCGGGATCGCCCAGCGCTGCAGAAAGTCTTTCGCAAACGCCTTGCTCGTCTCCAGTTGAGCCGCCGCCTGCGTCGGGCCGAAGACCCGCACCCCAACCCGTTGCAGCGCGTCTACCGCCCCCGCGGCCAGAGGCACCTCCGGTCCGATCACCACCAGTCCTGGCTGTTCCTGAGCCACCAGCAGTTCAAGCGCCCGCACATCCGCCACCTCGAGCGCAATGCACCGGGCAAGATCCGCAATCCCGCCATTACCGGGCGCACACACCACCTCCGTCACGCGCAAACTCTGCCGCAGAGCCCAGACCAGTGCATGCTCGCGCCCACCACCGCCCACCACCAGAACCTTCATCTCTAAAACCTAGCATCTACCGCGAAGCCGCCGCCGGCCCAACCATCGTGAATACACCATGCCTGCTGGGAAAAGTCTTTTCGCCTGGCTGCGTCATGAGCTTTGGATTACTCTGCAGACTGCAAGTGACCCTCCATAAAACAAGGGCATCCAACTCTCGTGCTAGTGACTAGAACGGCAACGGGTTTGGTTACCTCAGTCACTTAAGCTGTTTATTACGTGCTTAGATTATTGATAACGCTGGACTTAGCCTCGATTCGCTTTTATGGTAACGACATCTGGTTCAGCCAGAGCGACTTAGAAACTAACCCAAAAGACGTACCAAGAAAGGTCTAACCATGAAGCTTACCGCCCGCCTCTTCGCTCTTTCCCTCGTCGTCACCGGTGCCGTCGCCTCCACCCAGATCCACAACTCCGCCAGCGACATGATGGCCCCGAAAATGGGTTTGATCCCGCCTGCCGTATGCCCACCCGTTGGCACAGACTGCCACATGGGCGACTAACAAGTTGAACTAAGGTAACTGTCCTGACAAAAAACATCTTCGAGGCCCTTCCAAATGCGCTATCGTGGTGCGTGGAAGGGCTTCCTGCATGAATCAGACAAGCTTTGTCGATCTTCTGATGTATCTTGAGCCGCTCGCATGCCTCTTCGCTTTAACCATGATCTTTTCGCGACGGCTGCTCTCCGAATATAAGTCGTTAGTGCTGCTGCTTGCGGTTCGAGTTGTTGGCTTTTCCATAGCAACACCCTTAATCTATGTATCTCGGCATCATCATGATTTAAAGTTTCCTTTCTATTTCATCTACTTCTACGTGTATTGGTTTTTTTACGCTATGGAGGCTATTGCCGGTTTCTTTGTCATCTTTGGTGTTTTCAGCTTAGCCATGGCTCCCCTTAAGGGCTTAGAGCGCCTAGGAAGACTGATGTTTCAATGGGCTGGCGGAATAGCCGTAGCCTTGGCTTTGGGAACAGCATTCGGCCCTCACATCACAGCCAACAGCTTTCTGATACGGGCTGTCACTGAGCTTCAACAAACGCAAAGTATCCTAACACTTTGCATGCTGCTCTTCGTATGTCTCGCCATCCGTCCCATGGGCCTGTCGCACCGCAGCAAGATTTTCGGAGTGTGCCTCGGTTTAGCCGTCACGGCCACCTCAGATTTGATTAGCTCTGCCTGGCTCGCCCATCTGAAATCCATGTACTCGACCTACGCCATCTTTAACGGCTTGGCTATCCTACTATCCCTGTCCATCTGGATCGGCTACTTCGCCATCCCCGAACCAAAGCGCCGCATGATTGTGCTGCCAACCACCTCGCCGTTCCTACGCTGGAACCAGATTTCAGCAGCGCTCGGAGACGATCCCGGGTACGTCGTCGTGGGAGACTTTACCCCGGACATGTTCGCCCCTGCCGAGGTCGAAATCATGCGACGCGCCACCCTGAAGATGCGCATGCCGCTGACCAGTTAGCTCTCGCCACCTTCATCAGTCGCCAGAGCCCCGGAACGTCCACGTACGCACCGGGCCTACATCGATATGCACAAATTGAGACACGGGATAGTACCCAACCCCACCTCCATGCAACGAAAGCGCTACATCCCGCAGGGCCCGGGTTTGTACCCCGGGTACGCGGATGTCAATCGCCTTTGCCTGCATATGCTGGCTATCTTTGGCCACGCCCGTCACCGCGGAGCGTGTCCGAAGATAATTGTTGCTCCACGGTGTCCGGTAGCCGCAGACCACGTCGATCATGCCATCGGCCCGGCCCAGCCGGCTCATTAGCGTATGCAGAAGGTCGAACTCCCGCGGATCATAGTGACTTGCATCATTTGTGCGATGGTCCCGAAGAAAATGGTTAAGCTGGTCGAGTGCAGCCGGAACATATGCGTCCCCAATCCGGTACACCACATTCAGCGTTTCGCCCGTATGCAGGTGGTGTAGGTGAAGCATGAATTGCTGGGAAGACCCCGAAGCCGCAACCGCACCGCCGCCGTCGCTGGCCTTCGAAACGCCGCCGCCAAACGCGAGAACCGCCAATGTTCCTGCTGCCACACCGAGCCTTGCAAGTCCAAATTTTCGCACGCGTAGACTCCTAGTCGAGTAGAACGATCATCGCAAATGACAATGGGCGAATGCCATTTACTGTACGTGATTCTACAACACTGAAAACGAGATCAACCAACCTGTGAGGGCTTCGCAAAACTCACAGGCCACCTACTGAGCGTCCGCCTTGAAGATCTGCTCGGCGAAGAAGTTCTCCACCTTAGCTTGATCCCGAAGCATTTCGAAGTACGCACCCTTCAGCAGCTGCGAACGATTGTCATGCAGGCCTTGCCGGATCCGTTGCTGAATCTGCGGTTCAGACACATCATGCTGGCCGGCGGGATCCCTCGAGAGCAGCTGTAAGATCAGGTACCCACCGGGCTTCTTCGGGTCCTGCGCATCCGGAAACGGGATGATCTCCGTTACCTGCCCCGGCTTGAGCTTCGCCACGGCGTTGTAGACCGGAGGAGTTTTCATCAGATCCGGCTCTGCCATCGTCCCCATGTCGCCTCCGGACGCCGAGTTTCGAGGGTCCTCGGAGAAATTCATCGCCAGCGACCCAAAGTCTTCTCCGGATTCAATCCGGTTGCGAAGCGCCAAAATCTTCTTCCGCGCTTCCGCATCCGAGGTCGCCTTGCTGCCCTGCAGGTTCCCGGGCTGAGCAGATGGCGTGGTAGTCACCAAAATCTGTGCCAGGTGGTACATGGGAAAGGCGTTGTTGAACTCGCTCTTATGCAGCGCATAGTAGCTCGTAATGTCGGAGTCCGAGACCGTAATCTTCGAGTTAACCTCTTTATTTAGCAGCTTGTTGATCGTCAGCGTGCGTCGGATGTCACGTTTAATCTGGTCGCTCGAGGTATGGCGTTGCGCCACCAGCTGGTTGAATTGCTCCTCGTTGTACGGAGCCTTCATCTCGGCAAACTTTTCATCCACCTCTTCCGGAGTGGCCGTTAGGTTCATCTTCGCCGCGCGCTGCGCAACGATCTCTCCGGGAACGATCTGGTTATCCAGCAAGCCAAGCTTCTGCGCGTCCGCCTGTTCCTCGGAAGGCTTTCCCGCCTCCTCAGAGTCGCTCAGCTGAGCCTCGTACGTCCGGTCCAGCTCCGTCCGCAGAATCGGATGCCCATTCACCGTCGCAACCACATCTGCTGAGTGGGTCGGATGACAGCCTGCAAGTGTCAGCACAGCGGCGGTCAGAGAGAAAACGACAACATTCTTCGGCACAGGCTGCAACCTCAACTTCTATTCTCCAACATTCTCTTGATCCGGCGGAGCGGTCCGGACACAGCCTCAGCGTTCCTGGGCATATTTATGCGAGATAACGAACTGGATGCGCAGATCCAGGTTCGGCCCCTTGAACTCCGCAGGAAGCGGAGGAAATTGCCCCTGGCTGGTAATGCTGCCCCACGCCGCTCTGTCGATTGCCGAATCCCGCGTGCTATCGTCCAGGTGCATGTAGCTCAGGCGTCCGTCAGGCTCAATCCGGAACCGGATCAGCGTGCTTCCTTCCTTATTCAAGGGAGGCTCTGTCTCTTCCGGAAGCAGCGGAATCCAGGCCGCGCGTATGCGTATCAGCAGGCGATTGATGTACGGCCCGAAGTCCACGCCCATGGTGTCCGACAGAATCTCCGCCTGGCCGCTCCCTCCCGTATGTCCGACCGCCGCGCTAAACCCGCCCGCACCGCTCGCCCCATGACTGCCCGCAGCTCCATGAGCCAGGTCACGCATACTCTGCGAGGCGGACGGAGCGGCTGCAAAGTTGGGCCGCGGCGCATCGGGGATCGCGGACGACGCCGGAGCCGGGCTCGGACGCACTGGAACCGGCTTGGGCATGGGAAGCGGCGGCGTCACACGCGCCTGCTGCTGAGGCGGTGGCGTCACTGGCTGCGGCTTCGGAGCCTCGGGCAGGCTGCGAGGAGGAGGTTTAGGGGCCTCGGCCGCTCGGCGCATCGCCTGCAGCTGCTCCAGCGTCTTGCGGTCAAGCTGGCGCGGAGAGGACTTCGCCGGTGCCGGCTTCGCTGACTTCGGGGTCGCCAGCTTCTCAAGGTCCTTCGGCAAATCCAGGTACGTCAGCTCCTTCTCGTGCTGACGAATCGCATCCGCAGGCATGACGAGCTTGCCTTGATGGAACAGCACCCTAGGCCCGTAAAACAGAAACCAGGTCAGCGCCAGGTAAACGAAGATCGAGACATAGATGGCTTCCCGAAAACGCCCGCGTGCCCGCTCGTCGTCGATTGCGTCGAGGATTTGCAACAGCTCATGCTGCTCCAATTCGCCATACCGTCCGGCGCGCACCTTCAGCGGAGCGATTGCAGCCGGCTCACGGGGCGGGGTCTGCGACGGATTGTCAGGCGTTTCGGTCAAGGACATGGGAGCTTCTTACGTCAGACGTTCGGCATTGCGGATAAGTTCACCCACAGGCGCGCATTCTCTGCCCATTGGCCCGCCGCTGCCTCGGAAACCCTCCTTCCCAGTGTAGTGGACGCAGTCGCATCTCCGCCAGAAGACGCGCTGCCCGGCCGCAATTAGACTAAGTCAGTGATCTCTGGATTTCAAAGTGATGCAAGCGCCGTCGTGCTCACCATTAGTGACCGCTGCGCGGCCGGTACACAGGTCGATCGTTCCGGACCTGCAGTCGTGCGAGGTCTGCAGGCCGCCGGCATGCTGCACCTGCAGACCGCCACACTGCCGGATGAACTCGGTGAGATCGCCCATGCCCTGCGCCACTATGCGGCGCAGGCAGACCTGATCGTCACCACCGGAGGTACCGGCCTGACGATCCGCGACGTGACCCCGGAGGCTACGCGTCTGGTCTGCGACCGCTTCGTCGAAGGCCTCAGCGAGCGTATGCGTGCCGAAGGCGCTCGGCAAACCCCGCTTGCTGCACTCAGCCGCGGCATCTGCGGCTGCATCGGCCAGACGCTCGTGATCAATCTTCCCGGAAGCCCGGCCGGTGCTGAAACCTCGCTCGCCGCCATCCTCGAGCTTCTGCCTCACGCGCTCGACCTGCTGCGCGGCCGCGCCAACTGCCACACCATTCCGCATAGAGCGCAGCCATGACTGCCGTTGCCGCGTTCCTATTAAAAATTCCCTGGGCGAAGATCGGCGCCTGGCTGCTCAAGGCCAAGCTGTGGCTGATCGCCGTTCTCAAGCCCTTCGGCGTCTGGGGCCTGCTGGCGCTGTCCACCCTCGATTCGGCGATCCTTCCGCTCCCATTCCTCGACCCGCTGATCGTCAGCTACGGCGTCCAAAACCCGGCCCGGGCCATCCTCTACGCCTTCATGGCAGCGATCGGCTCCGCCATCGGCAGCATGCTCCCCTACTATCTCGGCCGCGCCGGCGGCGAACTCTTCCTGCTCAAGCGCATCAACCGCGACCGTTATGAAAAACTCCGCGACCGCTTCGAGAAGCAGGAGTTCCTCGCCATCATGCTTCCGGCCATGTGCCCGCCCCCCATGCCCGTCAAGATCTTCGAGCTCGCCGCAGGAGTCTTCGAGATGCGGCCGCTCTCCTACTTCCTGGCCATCTGCTCCGGCAAGTTTCTGCGCTTTCTCATCGAGTCAGTCTTGGTGATCGTCTACGGCCCCGCCATCCTGAACACCGCGTTGCACGTCATGCGCCAGCATATGAACCTCGTGCTGGGCACGGTAGGCACGGTCATCTTCGCCCTCGCCGTCTACATCCTGCGCAAAATCTTCGACCGCCGACGCGGTATCGTGCTGCCGGTCGAAGAGACCTCGCAGCTCGAAGTCAGGCACGACGACGCGCTCTAACGCGGCCGAAGCGGGTAAGAACAGCAATGCCAAAGTTCGAAGGCCAACACTCAGACTTGACGGAGCGGATCATCGCTACGTTCTATCAAGTAGCCAACGAGCTGGGGTTTGGGTTTCTGGAATCGGTCTACCGTCGCTCCATGCTGATTGCGCTTCGACAGGCAGGAATGAATGTGGAAGAGGAAGTCGCCACGCCGGTCTACTTCCGAGGCATCCTGGTCGGCAATTTCTATGCGGATCTAGTCGTCGAAGGCCGAGTCATCCTGGAACTAAAGACCGCTGAAGTCATCACCAAATTTCATGAAGCGCAGCTCCTCCATTACCTTCGCAGTTCAACCCCTGAAATTGGCTTCGTCCTATGCTTCGGACCACAAGCCAGATTCAAGCGAGTTGTGATGTCGAATGACCGCAAACGGAACCATAACGCGGATCAA
>CAXTQE010000008.1:21028-23871 GCA_964246225.1 uncultured Acidobacteriaceae bacterium
CCCTCTGATCCGCGTTCCAGGACTTACTTCTGCACCCGCCCACCCATCGTCATCTCCACTACTCGCTGCCCTTCCGGAGCCGCCATGTCCAGGATCACCGTCGCTCCCAGCGGAGGCGTCCGGCTGCTCGTCCTTAGCAGAGACGTGTCATAAAGGAAGCGCATATCGGTAAACGTCACCGCCGTCAGAGGATGCCGCGGATCGTCGTCCACTTGCCCCTCGGACAGCACCGGAAACATCGACCAGTCCAGGTAGACCTCGCCCAGGTAGGTGCGCTTCGCTGCCAGTAATGCCAGCGTTGTCTCGGGCTTGTAGAACGTATCCGCCGGGCTGGCCGGCAACACCAGCTCGCGATGCGTGTCGATCAGCATGCGCTGGTAAAGCGCCGGCGTCTCGAGCACTACGTGCCATACAAATGGGTTGGTCGGCTCTGGACTGGCAAAGATGCGCTCGGTCTCCGCAGGCTGATTCTGCGCTGCGATCTCCAAGGCTTTGCCGTGCTCCGTATAACGCAGCGCGTATAGCGCCGCTATACCTATCAGCCCGGCAATCGCCCACCCGCGACCAGCAAATTTTGGCTTGCGTGCGCCCACCTCAGCGTTAATCAAACCGAATAGCCACGGCAGCACTAGCGCGCCCGCCAGCAGCGCCAACAGCACCGGCTCCACGATGAACACAAACGACCCCGCATACCACCGCGCGTTGAACGGAAAGAACGGCCGGATGCCGTAGTTGTTGGTCCAATCCAGCAGCAGATGACTCAGCAGCGCGAGCAGGCACCCCGCGTACAGCCAGCCCCAGCTCACCGGAGCCCGACGCTGCGGCCGTCTCCGCCAGCGATGCCACACCCAGAACCCACCCACAATCAGCGCCGCCTCAAACGGCACTCCCACAAACGTATGCGTGATGCCGCGATGATGCTGGAACCCCGTCACCGGCCCAAGCGCCGACCAGGCCGTGTCCACATCCGGAAACTCCGCCGCGATCATCATCGCCGCCGTCGCGTACGCCGCCTTGCGATTCAGCCCGGCCCGCGCCAACACCGCGCCGGTCAGCACATGCGTTACAGGATCCATCCACCCTGAGCATACCTCCTATACTGAACACCCATGCCACGCTCCACTCCCGCCCACCCAATCCAGGACCAGATCGCCTCCCTCCGCGACGAACTCCGCCACCACGAGCACCTCTACTACGTGCTCGACGCGCCCCTGCTCACCGACGCCCAGTACGACGAGCGCATGAACCGCCTCAAAGCCCTCGAAGCCGAGCACCCCGACCTGCTCACCCCCGACTCTCCCACCCAGCGCGTCGGCGGCAAGCCAGCCAATGGCTTCAGCAAGCTCCCGCACTCGCGCCCCATGCTCTCGCTCGACAACGCCTACAATCCAGACGACCTCCGCTCCTGGGACACCCGCGTCCGCGCCGCGCTTCCCGCCTCCGACCCGCCCGCCTACACCTGCGAACTCAAGCTCGACGGCCTGTCCCTCGCCCTCCATTACGAGCCCGACGCCCACCATGGAGCCCGCCTCCTCCGCGGCCTCACCCGCGGCGACGGAGCCATCGGCGAAGACGTCACCTCCAACGTCCGCACCATCCGCTCCATCCCGCTCCACATCGACGCCGCGCGCCTCGCCGCCGCGCATCTGCCCCAGGCCTTCGAGGTCCGCGGCGAGTGCGTCATGCCCCAGACCGCCTTCCGCAAGCTCAACGAAGAGCGCGAAGCCGCCGGCCAGTCCCCCGCCGCAAACCCGCGCAACGCCGCCGCAGGCACCATCCGCACCCTCGAACCCAACATCGTCGCCCAGCGCCGCCTCGACTTCTACGCCTACTTCCTCCTCGAGCCGAACGGCGAAACCCTGCTGCCGTACCAATCCCAAGCCCTCGCCGCCCTCGGCAAAGCCGGAATGCGCGTCAATCCGCAGCTCAGCACTGTCCGCACCCTCGACGAAGTGCTCGCCTTCATCGAGCGTTCCGAGCCGCTCCGCGACACCCTCGGCTACGAAATCGACGGCATCGTCATCAAGGTCGACTCCGCCGCCCAGCAGCGCCGCCTCGGCTTCACCGGAAAAGCCCCGCGCTGGGCCATCGCCTACAAGTTCGCCGCGCGCGCCGGCATCACCCGGCTCAACGGCGTCCTCTTCCAGGTCGGCCGCACCGGCAAGGTCACGCCCGTCGCCGCTCTCGCCCCGGTCCTCATCGGAGGCACCACCGTCGCCCGCGCCACGCTCCACAACGCCGACGAGATCGCCCGTCTCGGCGTACGCATCGGCGACTTCGTCTCGGTCGAGCGCGGAGGCGACGTCATCCCCAAGATCACCGGCCTGGTCGAAGACAACACTCACCCGCGCGGCACCGTCGAGATCCTCTTCCCGCAAGAGTGCCCCGCCTGCCACAGCGCCCTCGTCAAGGAAGAGGGTGAGGTCGACTGGCGCTGCATCAACGCCAGCTGTCCCGCCCGCCTCCGCGAAGAACTCATCCACTTCGGCTCCCGCGGAGTCATGAACATCGAGGGCCTCGGAGACGCCATGGTCGCCCAGCTCCTCGGCCAGACCAACGAACCGGGTCCAGATGTCCCCACGAGTCCGGGTGCCCCAGGGCTCGATTCTGAGACCTGGGTTTCAGACGACCCCGACCCCGCGCCCCCCGTCGTCCGCACCCCGCTCATCCACTCGCTCGCTGACCTCTACCGCCTCCAGAAACACCAGCTCGTCGCCCTCGAGCGCGTCGGCGACAAAACCGCGCAGGCCCTGCTCGACGAGATCGCCCGCTCCCGCTCCGCCCCGCTCGCGCGCGTCCTCCTCGGCCTCGGCATCCGCTTCGTCGGCGAGCGTACCGCGGGT
>CAXTQE010000008.1:23881-25544 GCA_964246225.1 uncultured Acidobacteriaceae bacterium
ACTTCGGGGCGATCGATGCACTCATGGCCGCGGGAGTCGAGGACCTTACCGCCGTCGCCGAGGTCGGCCCCAAGGTCGCCGAATCCGTCCACGAGTTCTTCGCCGAGCCGCGCAACCAGGCCCTGATCGCGGACTTCCAGGCCGTCGGCCTCACCATGACGGCCGAAAAGCGCGTCACCACCACCCACCTCCAGGGGCTGACCTTCGTCCTCACCGGAACCTTGCCAACGCTCACCCGCGAAGCCGCCAAGGAGCGCATCGAATCCGCCGGAGGCCGCGTCTCCGGAACCGTCTCCAAAAAAACCGGCTACGTCGTCGCAGGGGAAGAGGCCGGATCGAAGCTCGAACGAGCCCAGGCACTCGGCGTCAAGGTCGTCGACGAAGCAGGATTATTTTCACTACTCAGTGGAAATTCGCAGGAAAGGAACGACCCGCTGCTATGATTTCCGAGCAACTTATTCGCTCCTGAGGAACCGATCATGTCTCTGCATCCTGCGCGCCTATATTCCCTGTTCCTCCTCTCTGCCTTGGCGGGCGTCGCATCGGCCCAGACCAACGTCGGCACAACCTCCACAAACGTCACCCTCGGCAACCTGACCTTCGGCGCCAACAACGGCAATCCCACCGGAACCGACGACACCATCATCGGCGTCAACGCCGGCACCGCCCTCACCACGGGCCGCGAGATGACCATCCTCGGCTTCCTCGCCTGCCCCGCCTTCGACGGCAGCCAGGTCCCGAACGCCGGTCCGGAAAATGGTTTGACCACCTGCATCGGCTCGCAGGCCGGACTCAGCATGATCTCCGGAGGTGCCTTCCCTTCGATCGACAACGTCTTCATCGGCCAAAAGGCCGCCCTCGGCATCACCGCCGCCTCGGAAGAGACGCTCATCGGCGTCCACGCCGGCGCGGGGATCGCCACTGGAGGTGGAGACACGATCGTCGGCGCGCACTCCATGGACGGACATGTGCCCCTCAACTCGCTGCACAATACCGTCATCGGCAACTTTTCATTGAACGCGCCCGGAGACAAGGACCACATCATCGTCATCGGCTCGGAAGCAGCCGGATCGCTGGGAGTCGCCAACCAGGCCATCATCATCGGCTCCACGGCCAACAATCTCACCTCCGCCTCGCAGGCCGTCATCATCGGCGATAACGCGGGAAACTTCGGCACCAACGTCACCCAAAGCGTCATCATCGGCTCACAGGCAGGCCTCAACACGCCCTCCGGAGCCACCATCGTCGGCCCCTTTGCCGCGGCCAACGCCACCAGCGCCGGAACCTTCCTCGGAAACGCCGCCGGAGCCAACGTCACCTCCGGCAACTACGACACCTGCATCGGCTTCCAATCCTGCGGCAATCTCTCCACCGGAGCCAACAACACCGCCATCGGCACCGCCGCCGGCTTCGCCCTTACCGGCAACGAGTACCGCACGGTAGCCATCGGCGATGGAGCCACCACCACCAACGGAGCCTCAAACGCCATCCAGATCGGCTACGGCTTCAACGGCGTCTCAAACTCGGTCCAGTTCAACCAGACCCAGGTCATCGACGGCAACGGCGACCTGCACACCGGAACCAACGCGCCGGGTTCGGCAGACATTTGCACGCCGGGCGCCATCCGCATCGTGCTCCCCTACATCTACGCCTGCGTAGGCAC
>CAXTQE010000008.1:25644-32279 GCA_964246225.1 uncultured Acidobacteriaceae bacterium
GGTCTTCGCGGCACAAAGCGCGTACGCCTCTGTCAAGCCCCTGGAGGAACTAACCCGTGCCTTTTGTAGGACTTACGCCTGGCATAAAGCCTTCCGCAAGTCGTTACAATAAAGGTAGAAGTTCTCGAACGAAAGCGCCTCCGAAACACCGGGAACATAGCCTTCTGCTGAGCCTTGGGTAACCATGTACGGATACCCGAGGTCCACCGCTAAGTGCTTTGCATTGAAGATTTTGCACAAGAAAGGTATGGGGGGAGGGGTCTGGCAAAACTACCGGATCTGCACCAGGTCCTGCGACGGCGTCGGAGGCGCCGCCTCCGGATGTTGCGGCGCCCGCCAATGGTCGATGTAGCTGACCTGGTGGACACAACTGATTGTGCAGTTCGGCGAGCAGCTCTTCTCCGTTAGGAACTCACGCTCCACATCCGCCCGCTGGTACTCCGACAACGGCACACCAGGATAGCCGCGCTGCTGCGAACAGTAATGCACCAGGCCGAACTCACATATATATAGATAGCGTGATCCCGCACGGCAGCGCCACTTGTTCGGCTCGCCGTTCGCGATCGCCTCCTGGAAGTGGTTGAAGCGTGAGTAACTCCGGCGCGTCAGCTTCCGCACGCGATCCCACACCGCGCGCTCCGCGTCGCCCAGCGGCTTCAGCTGGCCGCTGCCGTCGTGAATGATACCGATCGTCGACGAGAAGCCCAGCCCCAACGCCCGCTGGCTGACCGTGTACGCATCCTCCGGGTTGGCTACCCCGCCGCCCACCACGGAATTGATGTTCACATGAAAATCGGCGTGCTCGGCAAGCATCCGCAGCTTCGCATCGAGCACCTTCAGGCTCTTCTTCGAAACCGCGTCCGGCATCACGTTGTCGATCGAGATCTGCATATGATCGAGCCCCGCTCGGTTCAGGCGCTCGATCCGCTCCGGCATCAACAGGTAGCCGTTGGTGATCATGCCCGCAATCGCCCCCGTCTTCCGGATGCGCGCAATGACTCGGTCAAGCTCCGGATGTAGCAGCGGCTCACCACCCGAGATCGTGATCACCGACGTCCCAAGCCGACCCAGATGATCGATCCTTCGCTCCATCTCCTCGATCGGAACCGCGGCCGAGTGGTCGTCATACTCATTGCAGTAGGTGCAGGCCAGGTTGCAGCGGCGCATCGGCACAATGTGCGCCATGTAAGGATGCGACGTCGACGCCAAAGCAGAGCCGATCGAGCCCAGCTCACGCAGCTTGCGAGTCGCAGCCTTCCAGCGCCGCGCGGGAGTCATGCGAATCCCGGTGATCTCCTCTGCAGCGCTCGCGCCCATGTGTCCTTCAGCCATGAGAATTAGTATAAAGGGCGCCGGAGCAGGCGGCGTGTCAGAGTTGCGTGAGCTTTGCCAATGCGCCAGACACCGGCCCGGCCCCGGGCAGCGAAGGGTACTGCAGCGAGGAGCGCCGCTTGATGTCCGGCGTCAGCATAACCGTCTTCTCCTGGCGGTCGCGGACAATCACCACCGTCACCGGCCGGCCCTTCGCGTCGCGGATAGCCTTCGCCCACTGGGTTGTGCTCGCCAGCGTGCGCGAGTCCGCCCGGACAACCACGTCGCCGGCGTGAATGCCTGCCATGGCCGCCGGACTGTTGTTATCCACCCCGCGCACCAGCAGCCCCGTGCCCGTCGAAACGCCAAAAAAGGAAGCCAGCTGCGGTCCCACCCGCTCGAGCATTGCCCCGGTGTACGTCGGGCTGGTAAGCAGGCCGCCGAGAAAACTCTTGCCGTATCTCGGCGCGGGAAGCGGTGCGGCGGGCGCGGCTATGGCGGAGGCCTCTGCCGGACCCGCAGGCACACCCTCCGGAGCTGAAGCCGCCAGTACCGGCGGTGCACTCAGGTGCCGCTCCCATGCCTGCCGCTCCACCTCCTCGCGGTCCGCCATCTGCGCGGTGACCGTCATCTGCTGGCCGTCGCGCAAAATGACAAAGACGACGGTGCGCCCGGCAGGCGTATCGTGAAGCATCTTGCGAATCTGTTCCTCGCCTTCAATAGCCACGCCGTTCATCTGGATCACGACGTCGCGTTCACGCAGACCCATCTTGCCGGCCGGGCCGTCATGGTCGACGTGCACGACCTCAGCGCCGCGGGCCTCTTTCAGCTTCAGTGCCGGAACTTCCTCGTCACTCACATCCCGGACATCGATGCCGAGATAACTCTGTCCATGACTCAGGCCGCTATGCTGTCCTGGATAAGCACGCAAGTGACCTCGAAAGGGAGCCGCATCCAATCCGGCCGCATACACGGCCACTACCAGCGCCGCAGCCAGCCCCAATTTTCGGTAGCTTACACTCTTGGTCATCTCTGCTTCACTCTCAGCTCTCCACAGTCAATCTACTGGAGGGAGCCGCTGCCCTGAAGCGCCTGCGTACTCACCGTACGAAGATAAGGATTTTCATCGGTCGTCGAGATCGTCCGCAGCACCTGCCGCACGCTGCTGTCGCTCTGCACAGGCTGAAGCAGAGCGATTGCCCTGGTTCGCACGGCTGCACTCGAGTCAGTCAAAGCCACTTGTGCAACGGCATCGCGCACGCTTTCATCCTGGCTGACATATCTCTCCATGCCTTCGAGCACCCTGAGCCGCACAGTTGGACTGCGGTCGGTGCGAAGCACAGTCAGCAGTGCAGGCCGAAGTCCCGAGCCGTCCGCCTCAGCCTTGCATCCATGACCAACCTTGCACTCCCCTGCCAGGATTCCCACAGACTGGGCCTGAACCACGTTGCTCGCAGCGCCCTGGGTGCCCACCAGCAATAACCGCCGGATCTGCGGATCGTCCAGCGTTCCCTGCGCCATCTCGGGAACGACCCGGTTGTAACTGACCTGCACCATCTCACCCGGAAGCTGCGTAATCGCCGAGATGGTCGAAACTCCTCCCCCGTTCGGGCTGGAGATGAACACGGGAACGGCGGGCCGCGGAGCGTGTGCTACCTCGTAGCGATGGGCAAAATTGCCACTCAGAAATCCGACTCCGACCAATAGAGTCGCGAGCGCCGGTGCACCCTGGAGATGGCGCAGCCAGGAAATGGCGTTGATCTGTAAGCCGGTGAGAAAACCATGCTGCGGGATCGCATCGAGCGCCTCATCCAGGCGCATGCGGCTTTGCGCCAGAAGGTTTGGGTCAGGGTCGCACAATGGGTGGAACGCCAGAGCTTCACTCATCTCCCGGAGTGCTTCGACCTCCTGACGGCAAGCAGCGCACGCCATCAGATGCTCTTCCACCCAGATTGCTTCTTCGTCCGGAAGCTCTCCATACGCCGCAAGCATTATGCTGTCGCGTACACCTTCACATGTCATGGTCTTTCGCCTCGTCCAGCCTCAAAATCTTCTACCGCCACAACGCTTCCGGGTCTTTGCCCGGTAAGTCCAACCATGTCCCGCGATCATGCCGCGAGGGCCCTGCCACTTCTACAATCCTCGCAACTCCGCCAAATTCAACCTCAACTTGCGAGTCGCGCGAAAGAGCGTGTTCTTTGCTGTTTCTTCTGTTGTGCTCAGCATCTCCCCAATGGTTCTGAGCTTGAGGCCTTGATAATGCTTGAGCTCGAAGACGGTTCGCTCGCGCGGAGTTAGTTTATCGAGCGCCTGAGCGATCCGCTCGCCCATCACCTTCCGGTCCAGCTCCCGGCCTGGATTCGCCATGGCGCGCCCATCCGTGACGTTGGCCATCAGGTCCATCTCGTCGCCGCTTGCGTCGACCACCGTGGCCGGGTCTTCCCGGCGCGACTTCCGCCGGCGCAGCTGGTCAAGGCAAAGATTGGTCACAATTCGGTAGAGCCACGTGTAAAACGAGCACTCGAAACGGAAATTCCCCAAATGGCGGTATGCCTTGATGAACGCATCCTGATGCACATCCTGCGCGTCCTGCTCATTGCCGAGCATATGGATGGCCAGCCGCAAGACACTCTGGTCGTAGCGCCGAACCAATTGATCAAACGAGGCGCGCTGCCCTTTTTGCGCCTCCCGGATCAGCTCGTCGTCTTCCAGGCGCTGTTGCGCGCGCGCATCCATCTGCGCTTGCGTCAACTTGCCGCCACGGGTACCGGAATGGACTGCAGCCTTCGCCATTGGCGTAGATTCTACGCTAATCGCCTGTCCCAAACCAGGACGGCGCAACGCCGCCATCACCGGCGATAGGATTCCCTTCACTTCTAGACCGAACGTTTCAGCGCTCATACGAAATCCGACCCCGGAGTCAGAAAATTAAAACTAAAGAATAGACCGCGGCTGCCGAAAAAGGTAATCAGGAGGGTTTCTCTCTTCCTAAGAGGCTATGCTTTTGCGCGATTACACTAAACCGATGTCTCTCTTCTCCAATCCGGCATCCTCCGTACACGAGTGGGTGCACGCGCACTGCGATGGCGGCTCGCGGGGCAATCCCGGCCCCTCCGGCTATGGTGCCGTTCTGACCGATGCCGAGGACCACACACTCGCCGAGCTAGCCGAGTATCTCGGCATCCGCACCAACAACTACGCCGAATACTCCGGCCTGCTGGCCGTGCTTGCCTGGGCGCTCGAGCACGGGCATACCCGCCTGAAGGTGGTCTCAGATTCAGAACTGATGGTCAAACAGATTCAAGGCAAGTACAAAGTCAACTCGCCCGACCTGAAACCTCTGTGGCAAGAGGCTCGGAACCGCATCGCCCGGCTGCATGCCTTCGAGATCAGCCATGCGCTGCGTCACAAGAACAAAGCCGCCGACGCGCTTGCCAACCAGGCCATGGACAAAGGCATGCGGCGCGGAGGCATGACAGCGGCACCGGTAGAATCGCTTCCGCTACGTGCCAGGCCAACAGCAGCCCCCGTTTCGCCACCGGTTCAGCCACCCTCCCCGATTCTCGAACCTGCCGAACCGCGATCGCGTCCAACAGCGCCCACCATGCTGCGCGGCTTTACCCGCGACGGCTCCGTGCACCTGCTCGGCGGGGCCACGCTCCCAGACGGCATTTTCGTCAAGATCATCCGCGAGTGAGAATAAGGAAGGCAGTCTCCTTGCTGCTGCCGCTGGCCGCCTGTTGTACTTGGGCGCAACAGGCTTCCCGGCCGGCGATCGCACCGCAATCGGCGAGTGTCACTTCGACAGAGCCCCTGCCGCTGAACGCCCCCGATGCGGTCGATCGGTCCGTGCGCACGCTCGACACGAGCGATCCGACGACCCAACCGCTCTTTCAGTCTGCGGTGGCCTACCTGCGCCTTGACTCCTCGGTCACCCTGATCGAGCGCAGTCCCACGGGTGTGCAGGCTGATATCTCCATCCGGGGCACCACTTTCGAGCAGACGCTTGTGCTGGTCGACGGCCTGCGGCTGGACGATCCAGAGACCGGCCACCTGAACCTCGACCTGCCGCTGCCCCTCGAAGCGGTGGCGCGCATCGACGTCCTGCATGGCTCGGGTTCGACCTTCTTCGGCTCGGACGCCATCGGTGGCGCGATCAACCTGATTACCGCGCCGCCAGTCCAGACCTCCGGGACACTGCGCCTGGGCGGAGGCAACCTGGGCTCGACAGAACAGCATTTGGAACTGTCCGGCGTTATCCCGCGCTTTGCCGCGACCTTGACCGGCGCGCGCGACACCTCGGACGGTTTCCTGTATGCGGGACAAAACGATCGCGGTTACCACGCCAACACGCTCGCGCTGGACAGCTTTCTCACCGTGGCCAAAGCGCTCGCCCCCACCGAGGTTCTGCTGGGCGCCTCCGATCGGCCTTATGGCGCAAACCTGTTTTACGGTCCGTACGAGTCGAGCGAACGCACCAAGGGCTGGTTTGCCGCGCTTCGTCAGCCGCTGCCCCTGAACTTCTTTACCGACTTCGCCTTTCGCCGCCACACCGACCTGTTTGTGCTTGAGGTTTTCGATCCGGCGCTCTATGAAAACAATCACGTAGACAGCCTGTGGCAGGCCGACCTGCGCCGCACGCAGACGCTCCAGCAGCACCTCGACCTGGCCTACGGACTGGAGGCCGACGGGGACGCCATCCGTAGCAGCAACCTGGGCCGGCACGCGCGCAACCAGGGCGCGGGCTACGCCAACCTCTCGTTTCACTCGCTCAAACGCCTGACCCTTTCGGCCGGTATGCGGGAAGAGATCTTTCGAGGGCCAACGCCGGTCTTCTCTCCGTCTGCGTCAGCTGGCTTCTTCTTCGGGCACGGTCTCCGCGCGCATGCGGCGGCAGGGCGCGGCTTTCGGCTGCCAACCTACGTCGACCTTTATTATTCCGACCCCACCACCATCGGCAATCCAACTCTCAAACCCGAAACCTCGCAAAGCTACGAGGGCGGCCTCGATTGGACTCCGGCGCTCGGCTCGGCGGGGAACCTGCCGCGCCTTCGGCTCAGCGCAACGGGCTTCATGCTGCGGCAATCGAACGCCATCGATTATTCCAAATACCTCGTCTCCGCGCCCTATCAGGCGACCAACGTGGGCCATCTCGCGTACTCCGGGATCGAGTCGCTCGTGACGATCCGGCCGTCGGCGACGCAAACCTTCGACCTCAGCGAGACGTTTCTCCACGCGGCACCCCCGCCGGCCGGGCTCATCTCCGAGTACGCTTACAACTACGCAAGTCAGAACGCCAGCTTCGCCTGGCAAGGGGTCTTTCC
>CAXTQE010000008.1:32379-59133 GCA_964246225.1 uncultured Acidobacteriaceae bacterium
AGCTCCGCCTTCACCATCTCGCTCACCATCTTGCCATCCGCCCGCAGCCCGCTAGCCAGCAGCCGCTGTTGGACCACGCGCATCGCCGGCCCAATATCCTTCGGCCCAGGCTTGGCACCATCGTTGCCTGCCGCCAGATGATGCAGCGCACCCATGACCACCGTGCGCACCTCGTCCTCGCTGGCCGACTGAGGCAGATAGCCCTCGATCATGCCGATCTCGGCTTGTTCCTTTTCGGCGAGCTCCGGCCGGCCGCCCTTGGTGAACGATTCCACCGACTCGCGCCGCTGCTTGATCAGCGTCGTCAGAATCTGTGCCTCTTCGCCATCGGTCAGCGGCTCGCGCTTGTCGATCTCCCTGCCCCTAAGCGCCGCCTTCACCATCCGCAAGGTCGTCAGCGTGTGCTCGTCCTTCGCCTTCATGGCCGTGATGATGTCCTTGCCGATCCGGCTGCCGATGCTGGCCGGCTTCGCTCCGGTCTCCGCGCTGATGCCTCCGCTGTTCGGCTTCTCGTCCTGCGTTTCCTGCTCGCTCATGGTGGCTCCTCGCCGTCTTATCTTACCTCCGCGCTTCAGGCCTTGCCGAGGCTAACGGGTCGTTGCCGAAGCATGGCCAAAGCGGTAGCTGACCCCCGTCGAAACCAGCGGAAAGAAGCGCAGCCACGAGGGGATGTCGCTGTTGATCTGGTTCTGCTCGATCGTGACGTTCTGCTGCGCGGTCGGGTTCTGGTCGATCGGCTGGCAAAAGCCTGGTCCCTGGCAGACCGTTCCGGCGAGAGTAAGCGTCACCTGCGGCGGTTTGCCGATGTACTCCGCGCCAATCTCGAATGGAAAGCTCCAGTGGCCGCCCGTGCGCGGGATCATGTTGCCCCAGCCGAGCGTGAGGCGAGGGGCACTCTTCCTGCCGAAGTCAAGGCCAAACATCCCATGGACCGGATCCGCCGTGTCGCTGGTGTAGGTCCCATCGCCCAGGTCGAACTCCTGTCCGCCGGGAACCATGGCTTTGGCGTTGAGGCGATTGCCGTTATAGAGGGTGAACCCCGGGCTGATGTGGAACCTGCCGCCGAACGGAAACAGGTCCACGGCAGCGAATGCCGAGCGCAGTTGAATGTCGCCGATGACGTCGATGCCGTCCTCGACAAAGTGCGGGTCGACGCTCAGAAAGCTGCCTCCCGCGCGCAGGTTGAGGCGTCTGGCCAAGGGTGTGGCCAGCTCCAGTCCGACTCCCGATAAGCCCACCCGCACGCCGATCGCCACGGCAGAAAACGGACGCACTCCGGTTGGCCGGCTCTGGGGCACCCGGCTCACCCCGCCACTTTCCTCTGCGCTTGGCTCCTTCGTGCCGGGAGCCTCTGGCAGCGTCCTTCCATTCGAGCCGCCGTCATACGCCGGGCCGCTTGTCCGCTGCCCGGAGGCCGAACGACTGCACAGCGCGATCGACCAACACAGGCCCAGCGCAACCCACCAGCGGGAGTTCATACGATCCTCTCAGCGTGAAAGCGCTGTGTTCCATGCTAGGAACGATCCCCCGCCAGCTGAATCCCCTTTCCGTGGCACATCCGATGCGCAGCCAGCTGCATCCCTCCTCCACCGCCGCAGCTGGCTACAATAGGACCATGATCCGCAAGACGCGCCTCTTCACCCCCGGCCCCACGCCTCTGCTGCCCGCCGCCCAGTTCGCCATGGCCGCCGCCGACATCCATCACCGCACCGCCGAGTTCCGCGCGCTGTTCACTCGGGTGCTCGCACAGCTGAAGCAGTTTGTCGGCACCGCACAGGGCGACATCGTCATTCTTTCGAGCTCCGGAACCGGCGCCATGGAAGCCGCCATGTCGAACCTCACCTCGCCCGGTGATCGCGTCCTCGTCCTCACCGCGGGCAAGTTCGGCGAGCGCTGGTCGGCCCTCGCCAAGGCCTTCGGCTGCGCGGTGGACGTCGTCTCCGCACCCTACGGACACACCTTTTCACTCGACGAGGTCAAGGCCGGACTGAAGCTCGAAACACGCGCCGTCTTCATGCAAGCGACCGAAACCTCGACCGGCGTGCGCCACTGCGTCCCAGGCATCGCCAACCTGCTGAAGGAGACCGGTTCCGAAGCTCTGCTGGTCGTTGACGCCATCACCGGGCTCGGCACCACGCACCTGGACATGGATGGCTGGGACATCGACGTTCTTATCGGCGGCTCGCAGAAAGCCGTCATGATCCCTCCCGGACTCTCCTACCTGGCCGTCAGCCCGCGAGCCTGGGACCGCATGGAAGCGACCTACAATCCGCGCTACTACTTCGACCTCCGCAAGGAGCGCAAGAACGCCCGCCAGGGTGAGTCTGCCTATACGCCTCCGGTCGCGCTCATCGCCGCGCTCGGTGCCGCACTCGATTGGATTGCCGCGCAGGCTGCTACGCCTGAGAATCCCGCCGGAGACCTCGTCGAAGGCCGCCGCAAGCTGGTCGACAACGCCGAGACGATCGCCGCCATGACCCGCGCCGCGATGCTCGCCCTGGGCTGCACGCTCTTTGCGCCGGATGCCCCCGCGGCCGCCGCAACCGCTGTTGTACCGCCCGCCGGAGTCGACTCCGGCCTCTTCGTCAAGGAGCTCAAAGCCCGCTTCGGAGCCATCATCACCAACGGACAGGGCGAGATGAAGGGCCAGATCTTCCGCATCGCGCACCTCGGCTTCTTCGACTACATGGATACCATCGCGCTGATCGGCGCTCTAGAACAGGTGATCGTGCACTCCGTCCCGCAGGCTCGCGGAGCCGACAGCCAGCCCATCCAGTTCGGAGCCGGGCTCATCGCCGCGCAGAAGTGCTACGCCGAGAGCTCCCACCCGGCCGCGGAAGAACGCAGGTGCCTCTGCGGCCGCACCGATGCGTGCTGCTCCATGCAGAACCCGGCGGCGGGATAGCGCTACTCAGGAGGATCGAGCAGGAGCAAATCCGGAAAGTCATGCACGTAGCGCTTTCTATCCAAGGTAATCAGGCGGTCGGCTCGAATCAATGCATGAGCCCCAATCACGAAATCAGCGATGAGTCGTCTTGGCTCCTGAGGTGTAGCTTGTCGGCGGCGCCTTTCCACGTACGCTGCAAAGCGCAATCCCGTCTCCCGCCAGATGCGCTCATCCAGGACGAAGTCAGCCCTGACTCCGGTCTTATGGAGAAAGGCCGTAAGCAACTCTTCCGTAGCTCGAGGATAGGCGAGCAACTCCGCATAGACCACTCCACACAGCACCAAGCCACCCTGGCCCGCCGCATAATGGAGCGCCTCTGTTACCCGCACCCATCCGGGTTCCCTGGACCAAATCGCGGAAACAACATTAGAGTCAAGAGCGCTGATCACTCCGGTCCCTCGTCACCGTCCCGCATCTCACGCACCCAGGCATGGATCTCTTCTCTCGTTTCAAACGCAGGGAGCACTCCTACCCACTCTCCGAATGGATTTGCCGCCGCCCGTACTGGCCGCAGCAGGGTTTTCCCATCCTCCACATAGAACTCCACCTGATCGCCGCTCTTCACTCCGAGCCTCGTCCGAATCTCCACCGGAAGAGTAATCTGTCCCTTGCTGCTGACCGTACTCACCTTTCCCACCTTTACGCGCCTCCTTTACGTAAAGATATTATCCACCCGCATAACTCGTTTGGCACAACTCAGGTGCCGTCGGCGAAACGCTGATACTCTTGCCCCCGTGAATGTCTTTTCTCCTCTCTCTTTCTTACTGCTTTCCGTTGCAAGCAGCGCCGCTCCCGTGCAGCACTGCCAGGTGCTCGGCCGCTTGCCGCACTCCACCGACAGCTTCACCGAAGGTTTCTTTTATCGCGACGGCCTCTTCTACGAGGGAACCGGCCTTAAGGAGCACTCCGCCGTCCTCGTCACCGAGCCCGCGACCGGCCGCGTCGTCGCTCACCACGAGCTCGCGCCCGAGTACTTCGGCGAGGGCATCGTCGATTGGGGCAACAACCTGCTCGAGTGGACATGGCAGTCGCACACGGGCTTTCTGCTCGACCGCACCTCGCTCCGCGTCGTTGGCCAGTTCCACTACGCGGGCGAGGGCTGGGGCATGACCCGCACGGATCGCGAGCTCATCACCTCCGACGGCACCGCCCTCCTGCGCTTCCGCAACCCGGACACCTTCGACGAAACCCGCACCCTCACCGTCAAGGACGACGGCATCCCGGTCCGCAATCTCAACGAGCTTGAATACATCCCCACTCTCTCCGGCGGCGAGATTTACGCGAACGTCTGGCATACCGACCGCATCGCGCGCATCTCGCCCGTCGATGGCCACGTGATCGGCTGGCTGGACTGCGCCGGTCTGCTACCCGACAGCCAGAAGAAAGATGCCGAGTCCGTCCTCAACGGCATCGCCTACGACGCGAAGCGCAAGCGGCTGTACGTGACGGGCAAGCAGTGGCCGACGATCTTCGAGATCAAACCAGGAACTGCGAAGCAGTAAGCTCTTGCGCTCATTTCTGCCCATCCATCCACGCCTGCACCCTCGCATCCATCGTATCGAGCGGCAGCGCGCCACCGTCCAGGATCTCGTCGTGGAACTTCTTGACGTCATACTTGGCTCCAAGCTGCGTCTCTGCGCGCGTGCGCAGCTCGGTGATCTTCAACTGGCCGAGCTTGTACGCCAGCGCCTGCGCCGGCCACGCAATGTAACGATCCGTCTCCGCCTGCACATCGGCCTCGTCTTCGCCGGAGTGCGCGTGAAAGTAGTCGACCATTTGCTGGCGCGTCCAGTGCTTGTAGTGCACGCCGGTATCGAGCACGAGACGACACGCGCGCAGCAGCTCATCGTTTAGCCTCCCGAAGTCTGAGTATGGATCCTGGTAAAAGCCAATCTCCTTGCCCAGGCGCTCCGAGTAAAGCGCCCAACCCTCGACATATGCCGTGTACCCCGCGTGCTGGCGAAACGGCGGCAGGCTCGGCAGCTCCTGCGCAATCGAAAGCTGCATGTGGTGGCCGGGGATGCCCTCGTGGTAGGCGGTCGACTCCGCCGTCAGCAGCGAGCGATGCTGCCAGTCATACGTGTTGATGTTCACCCGGCCGGGCCGCTTGCCGTCCGGAGTACCCGGGTTGTAATCCGCCGCGGCACCCTCCTTATCGCGAAACGATTCCATTGCCACCACCTCGATCGGCGCCTTCGGAAGCAGACCAAAGAGCTCCGGCAACTTGGGTTTCATCTGCGCAATGTAGCCGCGATAGTGGTTCAGCAGGTCCTCGGCGCTGGTGGGATAGGTCTTCGGGTTGGTCTTCAGCGACTCGCGAAAGCTCTGCAGATCGCCAGCACCAAACTTCTTCGCAATCGCAAGCTGCTCGGCTTCAATGCGTGCCACCTCGCGCAGACCAAGATCGTGGATCGCCTGTGGATCCATTGTGGTCGTGGTGCTGGACTGGATCGCATACCGGTAGAGCGCGTCGCCATTTGGAAGCGACCACAGGCCTTCGCTGGTCCGGCCCGCCGGTGCATACGTCTTCTGCACGTAGTCGGCGAACTTGGCGTACGCGGGCCGCACCTGGCTATCGATGACCGCAAGAATCTCGTCGTGCAGCCGCTTCTGGTCTGCCGCCGAAACATCCGTCGGAAAGTGCTTCATCGGCGAGGCAAACACATTCGCCTCGCCCGCCGGCGTGCCGATCGCGCGCGCCTGCGTAGGCACCTTTTCAAGCAGGAACTTCGGCGGCATCAGCTTGTCCTTGCGCCCCTGCTCGCAGATTTCCATGGTTTGCTCAAACAGCCGCGGCACCTGCTTCAACCGCGCCAGATAATCCTCATACTGCCTGGTCGTATTGAACGGAATCACCGGCACAAACTGGGCAATGTCGAGATGCACGCCGCTCATCTGGCTCACGGGCATCTCCCACACCTTCAGCTGGTAGCCTTTGAGACCCTCGCGCAGGTTGCGCGTCATCAGCTCCTGGTTCAGCCGCTCCTGCTCGGGAAAGCCCGTAGTGTCGATCGCTTCAAAGCGTGACAGCCACTGCCGGCTCCGTTCCGCGCTCTCGCGAACGTGCTGGAGGGAAGCGTCGCTCAGCTTATCGTTGTAGCGGTAGTCGCCGATCGAGGTCGCCATCTCGGGAGCCTCTTTCAGCTCGTACTCCCACTCCTCGGCAAGCAGTTTGTTCAGCGCATCGCGCCGAGCCGCTAAAGGTGCAGCGCCCTGGGCCTGCAGGCTACTCATCCAGACACATCCTGCCAGTACCGCTGCTGCGGTCCATCGAAGCCTCTTTGCGATTTCCATGGCTGAGTGTAGCGTTCGTGCGATTCGCTCATCAAGACGCGATCCGCGCGGCGATCTCCGAAGATCCCGCAGCACAGCTCATTAGCTATCCAGTTCAATCAGCCGGACGCTGGCGATCGCCTCGACGCTCCTCAGCGCCGCGAGCACGTTGGCCGCGGAGGGATTGCTCGCCGTATCGATCTGTACCACGGCCAGCGCCTGGCCCTGCGGAACCTTCTGCGAGCGGCTTTGTCTGCCGGCCACCGGACGGCCGAGCGCGAAGTTGGCGATATTGACGCCGTGCTCGCCCAGGATGGTGCCGATGCGCCCAACTACGCCGGGGACGTCATGGTTGCGAATCGCGACGAGAGTTCCATTGAGCGGCGCTTCAATATCGATGCCGTCATAGGTGAGCAGGCGCGGAGAGTTGCCGTGAAGCACAGTAGCCGACGCGCTGGTATCGCCTTCGCTCGAGTGCAGGATGAGCTTGAGCACCGAGCCCGAGCCGCCCGGAACGAACTCGCGCTTATCCTCCTGGATGCGGATGCCGCGCTCCTCGGCGACGGCGGCGGCATTGATGCGATTGACGGAGGACTGGCCCTCGGTGTCGGCGAAGATGCCCGCGAGCGCGGCGTTGCGGATGAGGTCGGTCTTGCCCAGCGCGAGCCGGCCGCTGTAGGTGATCTGAATGTTTTCAAGATGGCCGGGGTTGGCGTGGGCGAGGAAGTTGCCCAGGCGCGAGGCCATGTCGATGTATGGAGCGACTTCGACGTACTCCTCATGCGAGAGCGAGGAGACGTTCACCGCGTTCTGCACGACGCCCAGCTTGAGGTAGTCGCGCACCTGCATGGCAAGCTGGATGCCGATGGCCTCCTGGGCTTCATCGGTGGCGCCGGCAATGTGCGGAGACAGCAGCACGTTAGGTAGATTGAAGAAGACGGAGTCCTTGAGCGGCTCGTGGTGGAAGACGTCGAGCGCCGCGCCGGCGACGCGTCCGGAGGCAAGACCTTCGGCCAGGGCCGCATCGACGATAAGCTCGCCGCGAGCGCAGTTCACGATGCGAACGCCGGGCTTCATGATGGCAATGGAATGCGCGTTGATCATGCCCTCGGTCTGGGTCGTGAGGCCGACGTGAAGGGTAAGAAAATCCGAATTCTGGAAGAGGTCATCCAGGTTGGTAAGCGTGACGTCGTTCTCGCGGGCGATCACGGGAGCAAGGAACGGATCGTAGGCGATCAGGTCCATGCCGAAGGCGCGGGCGCGTCGTGCGACTTCAAGGCCGATACGCCCGAGGCCGACGATGCCGAGTGTCTTGCCGCGGAGCTCCGAGCCCTGCAGCGACTTCTTGTCCCACACCGCACTATGCATAGTTTGATTGGCGCGGGGAATCTGGCGGCACATGCTGATCATCAAGCCGAGAGTAAGCTCGGCGACGGCCACGGCGTTCGCGCCCGGAGTGTTCATCACGACGATGCCGCGGTGGGTCGCGGCCGCGGTGTCGATATTGTCCACACCAACACCGGCGCGGCCAACGACGCGGAGTTTGGGCGCGTGCTCGAGCAGCGCGGCGTCCACCTGTACGGCGGAGCGAACGATCAGCGCATCGGCGTCCGCCAGTTCGGCAGAAAGCGACTTGATCTTGTCGGCGGTGATGCAGGTCCAGCCAGGTTCCTGGGTCAGCAGAGCCAGCGTGGCTGGGGAGACTTTTTCAGCGAGAACGATCTTCATGGAATCCTTGGAGAAAAGAGATGCAGGCCACCCTGTTCATGGTATCGGACTTAGACAGGTTTGCGCCTGTGCGTGGTCCTTCGGGCTGATCTCGCCTGCGGACGAACCGGTTCCTGCGGCATGGGAGGCAGGCCGCAGACCGCCAGCAGAAGGTCATTGGACGCCTTGAAAACATTGAAGTGGGTCGATCCGGAGCCTTCCGTAAAGGCGACAAACAAAGCGGTGTTGCGCGCGTGATTGAGGGCGATGTAGGTGACAAACCCTGCGCCGCCTCCGGTCTTCTCGACCAGGTGCGAGAGATCGTCCGGGGCAAGCAGATGCATCCAGCCGAGGCCAATGCCGGTCGGTTCGCCGGCGTGGTCGAGGCCTTTCACGCTGGCAAGGTTGGAGGGCAGCAGGTAGACGGCCTGCGCGGCGGGATTCTGGGCGCCCAGCAGATACTTGAGCCACTGCGCCATATCGGCTGCGGTCGAGTAGAGGCCGGAGCTTGCAGCGGTCGCTTCGGTGCTGGTGCATGGACCTTCGTCCCTGGCAGTGCCGAGCAGGCGCGCGCACTGCGCCGGCGTGGGGAAAAAGGTGGTCTGGCGCAGGTTGAGCGGGATGAGCGTCCGCTCCGCCAGCAGCTGCGGGTAGGGCTTGTGCGCGGCGGCCTGCAAGGCATCGCCCAACAGATCGAAGCCGGCATTCGAGTAAAGGGCGGCGGTGCCGGGAACGCTCCGGAGATGCTGCGCGGGAAGCCAGCGCCAGCGGGAGGCGTAATCGGGAAAGGTGAAGTGGGGGATGCCGGCAGGGGCAGGCTCAACCTCTCGCGGAAGCCCGGAGGTGTGCGTCGCCAGGTCCGCCAGGGTGATCGGCTTGACGCGAACGGGCACGCGCGCGTTCGAAGGGGCAAAGCGCTCGAGGGAGTCGTCGAGGCGAACCGTATGCGCAAGTGCCAGCTTGATCAGCAAGTCGGAGGCGAAGATCTTCGACAGCGAACAGAGCCGCAGGAGCGAGTCCGGCGTGGGTGGCTGCTGGCTGCCGGGCGCGGTCTCACCATAGCCGCGGAAGAAGACCTCGTTGCCGCGAACGAGGACGAGGACCATGCCGGTCGAGATCGAGCGCTCAAAGAGTTCGGCGCCGAGAGCATCGGCGGAGGACAGGAGTGGAAGCGAAGCAGTTGCCTGTCCCTTCGCTATCGGAGCGAGGACGACAATGCCGAGTAAAAAGAAGCGAAGCAGACGCAAATCAGAATCCTATTCGCCGAGTTTCGGGGCACTCGAGAGGAACGCCAGGGACTCCGACCTGGGGATCGGATGCGGTATCCAACCCCTCCTGCCTTGCCCATGGAGAGAACGCGCAGGCCGCGCAGCTCTCAGCTAAACTGCCACTTCCTCCCACCGTCATCTCTCCCTCGATGAGAAAGATTGTACCCGGTACGTACGAGGCACTTCAGCACAAGCAGCATCGTCCGCAGCGACTCTATCGAGATGGTCGAGCGACAAAATCGTTCCTCCGCCGCCACTTTCCGCTTGAGTTCCCGCCTGCATCATCGCAAGATGATCTGAAGCATCTTTGGAGGAATTCTGTGCGCCTCGCCGTTCCCAGTGCCCTCTTGCTCTTGCTTCCTCTCGGCCTTGTCGCCCAGACCTCCCCAACGGCGGAGACGCCCACAGCCAAGCCTGCTGCGGTCAAGCCGGCGTATGAATCCGACCCCAAGTTCATGGCCGCCATGGCCGAGGGGAAAGAACTTACCAGGAAACGCCAGTACGCCCTGGCCGCCGACGATTACAAAAAAGCCAACAAAGTCGCCGGTGGAAGCTGCGTCCCGTGCCTGAAGCAGCTTTACGAGACAGACATGCATCTCGGCGAGTGGAAAGGTGCAGTGGCCGCCGCCACGCAGATGGAATCCCTGGCCACCCTGCTCATCGACAAATCCATTGCCGCCAACGATCGCGGCGTAGCACTGCTGTCCCAGGGAGGAGAAAAGCCCAAACCCGCCCAACTTGAAGCCGCGCACACGGCCTTCCAAACCGCTCTGAGCGACTATCCGAAAAACATCAGCGCGCAATATCAGGATGGCTGCGTTCTCACCCGCATGGGCAAAGACGACGAAGCCAAACAGGCCTTCGCCGCCTGTTCCCAGGCCGCCTCCCCCAAGGACCCCATGCGTGTGCGCGCCGCCCACTTTGCGGAAAATCCAGAGCTGTCCCTGCACAAGATGGCTCCCGCATTTGAGGTCACCGCGCTCGACGGAACCCGCTTCAACCTCGACAACATGGGCGGACGCGTCGTACTCATCGACTTCTGGGCCACCTGGTGCGGCCCATGCAACGCAGAGCTTCCCCACCTCCAGAAGGTCGTTCGCGAGTTCGCCAACGAGCCGCTCACCGTCATCAGCATCTCGTGGGACTCCGACCAAGCAAAATGGAAGGACTTCATCGCCAAACATGAAATGACCTGGCTGCAGTACCGCGACGCCGACCACAAGCTGAGCGACCGCTTCGGCATCAACTCCATCCCGCACTACTTCACCATCGACTCCGACGGTGTGCTCACCGCCGAGATGCTAGGCTCGGGAAGCGACGTCGAAGGCAAGCTCAAAAAGCTGATCAAGCGTGCCAAGGAGGCCAAGCCCGCCTCCGTACAACCCGCCGCCATCTCCGGCACCAACTAGCGCGACCTTATCTGCCCGCCATCGCGGTAAACTGGAGGCAGGAAACAAACACCATGCCGCTCTATGAATACGAATGCACGGCCTGTCGCCGGCACACGGAAAAGATCCAGAAGTTCTCCGACCCCGAGATCACCGCCTGTCCCTTCTGCGGCGGCGAACTAAAACGAGTCATCTCCGCCCCCGCCTTCTCGCTCAAAGGCGGTGGTTGGTACGCCGATGGCTACGGCTCCGCCAAGCCCGCAGCGGCATCGGGAGATGCACCCGCGCCTGCCGCCTCCTCCGGAGAAAGCTCCACTCCCGCACCTGCAACCGCCGCGGCCCCGTCCGCCACATCTTCCCCGGCTCCCGCACCTGCACCTGCACCCAGCAAATAGCTGCCAAGGTGCGCTCGGCCACGCTCTTCTATGGAGAGCGTTCTCCTTAGGACGCCGGTAGGGTCTTCTGCTGCGATACAACTCGCCTAGAGCGCTCTATCCCTTGCAGCGGCTTTCTTCCCGGGCGTCTTCTTCGCGGCAGCCTTTACAGACTTCTTCGCGGCTGTCTTCGGCGGCGGAGGCACCTTCGCGCCGGCCCGTCTCGCCTCCGAGAGCCCGATGGCAATCGCCTGCTTCGGATTGGTGACCTTCTCGCCGCCTCCGCTCTCGAGCTTGCCCTCCTTCATCGCCTTCATCTCGCGCTCAACGCTCTTGCTCGCCGCAGGAGAATACTTCCGGCTGCTCGACTTCTTCGCCGCCACCTTCTTGCCTGCAGCCTTCTTCGCTGTCGCCATGCGCCTTCACCCCAACCGTTGAGAGCGCAGCAATGACACAACTGGTTGCACCATTGTAGGTGCAGGAAATGCCGATTCCTTCTTGGCCGCACAGCTCACACCGCGTCCAGCTTCTGGACCACCAGCTCATTCAGCAGCGCCGGGTTTGCCTGTCCCTTGCTCGCCTTCATCACCTGGCCCACAAAGAACGCTGCTACCGTTCGCTTGCCGCCGCGGAACTGCTCAACCTGCTTCGGATTCGCCGCGATCACCTCATCGATCAGCCCTTCGATCACTGAGCTGTCCGAGATCTGCTGGGGCTTTTCTCGCTCATACACTGCCTTGAAATCCTCGCGATTCGCAAATGCCGTATCCAGCATGCTTTTCAGCATCTTCGACGAGATCTCGCCCGACTCCGCCAGGTCGGCAGCCAGCACCAATCCTTCGAGCGTAATCGGCGAGTCGGCCATCTCTCTCTCGCTGGCGCGCAGACGCATCGTAATCTCGCTCGTCAGCAGCGAGGCCACCCGCCGCGCCGACTTCGCCTGCTTGGCCGCTGCCTCGAACTGATCCGCAAACGCCCGCGTCGCCGTAAAGGTCATCGCATCCTGCTCGCTGATGCCGTACGCCGCAACCATCCGCGTGCGCCGCGCCTCCGGTAGCTCCGGCAGCTCCCGCAGGATCTCCTGCTGCCACGCCGCGCTCACCACCAGCGGCGGAAGGTCTGGCTCCGGAAAGTACCGGTAGTCATGCGCCTGCTCCTTCGAGCGCATCGTGTACGTCCGCCCCTCCGCCTGATTCCACAAACGGCTCTCCTGCACCACTCGCCCGCCATCTTGCAGCAACCCAATCTGCCGCTCGATCTCGTATTGCACCGCCGACCGGATGTAGCGGAACGAGTTGACGTTCTTCACCTCGGCCTTGGTTCCAAACTGCCGCGCATCCTTCCGCATCACGCTCACGTTCGCGTCGCAGCGCAGGCTGCCCTCTTCCATATTGCAATCGCTCACCCCGGTGTAGAGCAGGATCTCCTTCAACCGGGTCAGGTATTCAAACACCTCGTCCGGCGAGCGCAGGTCCGGCTCCGACACGATCTCGAGCAGCGGCGTCCCGCACCGGTTCAGGTCGATATACGTCCGCGACACCGAGTCCGCGAACCCGTCATGCAAGCTCTTGCCCGCGTCTTCTTCCATATGCAGCCGCGTAATCCCGATGCGCTTCATCGCACCCGAGCTGCCGTCGCCCTCCGGCACATCCAGCCATCCATGCTCCGCGACCGGCTTGTCGAACTGCGAGATCTGGTAGCCCTTCGGATTGTCCGGGTAGAAGTAGTTCTTCCGCGCGAAAACGCTGTGCTCGCGGATCTCGCAGTGGATAGCTTTCGCCGCGAGAACTGCGAACTCGACCGCCTTGCGATTCAGCACGGGCAACGCACCCGGCAATCCCAGGCAGGTCGCGCACACATGCGTATTCGGCTCCCCACCATATTTGTTGACGCATCCGCAGAAGGCCTTCGACTCGGTCATCAGTTGGACATGAACCTCCAACCCAATCACCGGCTGATATTGGGCGAGGACCTCGGGCGCAAGCAGGACGGAAGCAGCCATAGAGCTCCATGGTATCAATCGGCGACTTCACCGTTCATCGACGTGCAGCCGTGCCGAAACTTTTCGAACAGCAGAGGACACCACGAGCTAAAGTTTTGTTCGCTTCTGCCGATACAGTCTTTAAGGACGGTCCATGGAAGCCTTAAAGGTACTCAACGCAAAAGAAGCCATCGCCAAACACGTCAACTGGAAGATTGTTCTTCAATTTGCCATCGTCATGAAAGAGCAGCTGACACCTGAGCAGATCTCTGCCATACAGGATCATCGGGTCTGTTCTATCGGTCGCTGGCTTGATTCGCACGTGAACCTGAGCATGGGGCAGCATGCAGCCTTTCGCGACCTGGCCGCGCGTCACATGCAGTTTCATCAGGAGATGATCTTCGTCTCTCAGCGGATTAGCCAAAGACGATTTGAGGAAGCAGCCATCTCTATCAGGAAAGATTCTCGATTTGCGCAGGCGGGTCTCGCGCTGGCTCAGGCGATCACAGCATTCGACCAGGTCGCCAAAGTGGCCGTTCCGCTCTGATGGATGCTAACTCCGGTTCAGCTTCACCTGGTTTACCGGGATCGTAAACGTGGCCAGCGAAATCAAAGTCGCCGATGGCTGGGTAATCGTGCTCACCGCCTTGAATTCGCACACCATCTCACTCGGCGTGATCGTCAGCAACCCGTACCCGTGCGTCGATGAATTCAGGAATTCAATCCACGGATTAGCTGCCCGAAGCGTGCCCGAGATCAGCGCCGGTTCAATGCCCATCTGCTTGGCCGGAATGGGCCGGCTCGAAAGACCCAGCTCCGAATGAATCTCTTCGGCAATGTTCGCCGAGGTGATCGAACCCACCATCAGCTCGATGCCTACATGCGACTCGAACGGATTGTCGAAGTCCGTCTTCAAATAACCCGCCAGGAACGTATGCAAATCACCAGTCAACGCAACGAAATTTTGAATATCGTTATGCTTCACTACATTCAAAATCGCGTTGCGCTCCTGCTGATACCCATCCCACTGATCGAGATCGATGAACAGCGGGCCGAACTTCAACTGCATCAGCATGACTTCATTTGCCCACAGCTTCCACGTCGCCGTCGTGTGCGAAATTTGATCCACAAACCACGCATGCTGTGTTGCGCCCAGCATCGACCGCGCTGGATCGCGCATCGCCGAGCAGCCCAGCGAAAAATACCGCTCTCCAATCTCCTTCGAACCGCATGGAGGCGCATCCCGGTAAAGCCGCTCATCGGTCACAATCATCTCCGCGAGCGTTCCGAAAGAGAACGTGCGATACACCCGGATCGAGCTCTCCCAGTTGGGAGTGCCATCGGGAAGCGTCGCGGGAGCAAACGGCGTGTTCGCCAGGCCGTACTCGCTCCACGCCTGGTTCGCGGCCTGGCGCAGAGCTGGCTGGGCAGTCGCCGGCGTCACGGGAGCCGTGTCGCTGTCCGGATGAAAATCCTGGTGGCAGTCGTTGGCGAACTCGTGATCGTCCCACAGAAGGATGTACGCAAACTTCTCATGCACCGCCTGCTGATGCACATCGGACCGGTACACCTTATACAGATGCCGGTAGTCCTCCACGTTCTGCGGAATCACGCCGCCCGAAGCAAACGGAGGCACCGACCGCACCGGCGTCGCCTGGAAAGAAGGATCGCCGATCGTCTCGTAGATGTAATCGCCCAGGTGGACAACATAGTCCACCTCCTCCTGCGCCAGGTAAGCCAAAGCGTTGTAGTAGCCGTTGCCATAGTCCTGGCACACCACATAGCCAAGCTTCAATTGCGCGAGCGAGGCCGTCGCAAGCGGCAGCGTTTTAAATCGGCCCGTGCGCGACGGAATCTGGTTGTAGAGAAAACGATAGTAGTAGTGCGTGAACGACTGCAGCACCTTGTTGGTGACAGAAAACTTTACCGTCGAATCCCCCGTGCTGGAAAGGATAGTGACCCCTTCCACCAGCACCGTACCGCTTGCGAATCCAGGGTCCGTGCCAATCTGCCATGCGATCCGATCGGCGGACGGACCGCCCTGCAGCGCCGGTTCTACGCGTGTCCACAAAACTACGCCGTTCGGATGTGGATCGCCCGAGGCCACTGACTGCGGATAGAGCTCTGCCTGCTGCTCCGGGGTCGCCGCGGAGTTCAGTTGAAACAATGCTTTGCAGTCTGCCGCGGACAATCCCGCAAGACGAGGGTCCAGCACAAACGGCACGGAGACGGAGGAGGAGTCAGCCACAGTAGACGTTACTTTCCCGCCTCGGTTCCGCGCACAAAGTTAGCCACATCGTCGTGAAACTTCGCCAGCACGCCGTCGTTGACGTACACCATATGTCCCGACTCGTAGTAGTGGTACGAGATATTCGACTGCAGCTTCTGCGGGATCGGCAAGTGATGCATCTCGTAAAAACCCTCGTAATACGGAGTCGCCAGATCGAAGTAACCGCCTGCCAGCATCACCCGCATACCGGGATTGTTCTTCATCGTGTACGCAAGGTCCGGCATAACATTTGTGCCGCTCTCGCCTTGACCAACCGGAGGGCCTCCCGGCGCTTGATGCCGCAGATCCCAGGTGAAGCTGGCGTCCGTGTACGCCCCTGGCTTATAAGTTTCGTTGCGTCCGTACTTCAGCTCCGTCCGCAAATATTGATTGATCGCCGTTGTGTAGGCGGACGAGATGGCGTTCGACTGCGGATCGTACTCGCTGGTTTCGCTCATCGGGTTCAGGTCCGGCCCCTTGTAGCGCGCGTCCAGCCTCCCGGTCGTCACGCCTTCACTATCCTGCAGCTCCTTCGTAAACTGCCCGCCATCGACCCGCAGATTGTCCTTCAAAATGTACGCAACCGGCAGCCCCGTATAGGTGTGCAGCTTTTCGGCGATCACCTGTCGCTGGGCCGCCGGCAGGTCCGACCCCTGCAGCATCGCGGTCATATACTCGCCCATCGCGAAGGTCTCCACCTCCTTCAGAAACGGTGCGAGCGCCGCTGGCTGGTTTGGCAATTTGTGGTGATAAAACGCGGTCGCTGCAAACGTCGGCAGGCCGATTGCATACGCCTGATCCACCCCGGGGTTCCAACGCGGCCCATCGATGGAGTTATCGAAACTCAAAATGGCCGACAGCAGCACAATGCCGTTCAGGTCCACATTTTGGAGGTCCGCGCTCAACACCGCCGACCGAGGCGTGCCATAGCTCTCACCGAACAGGTATTTGGGCGAGTTCCAGCGATCGTACTTGGTCAGAAATCTGCGAATGAATCGCTCAAATGCGTGCGCATCCTGGTCCGTGCCCCAGAACGCTTTTTCCTTGTCCTTGCCCAAAATGCGGCTGAAGCCCGTGCCCGGCGCATCAATAAAGACCAGGTCCGTCACGTCGAGCAGGCTGTACGGGTTATCCACCATCGTGTACGGCGCGGCGGCTTTATGCTCGGTATCCGGAGCGAGGACGCGCCGAGGCCCGAACGAACCCATGTGCAGCCACATCGTGGCCGATCCTGGACCGCCGTTGTACAAAAACATCACCGGCCGGCTACCCGCTGCGGCGTCTTTCTTGAAATAAGCCGTGTAAAACATCTGCGACGTGGCCGGAGCCTCTTCCGGCTTGGCGGCGTCGGGCGGGTTCATGCCCGAGTTTGGCAGCAGCTTTCCATCCAGCCCCAGCATCGTATCGAAGCTGTCGCTGTACCCAACCGTTATCGTTCCTGCCACAGCCGTGTACGCAAGGCGCTGTCCGGCCAGCGTCAGTACGTGATCGGTGCTCGAGTCCGGCACGGGAGACGCGGGCGGCTCTGCCGGCTTGCCTTCCACCACGACTTTCTGATCCTTCGCATCCTTATTTGCACTCGCCTGCTGCGCGTCCGACCGGCTTGCCGCCAGCCCGAGCACAAACGCACCCACCACACCAAAACTGAACATCCGCTCCCAAGACATGTCAGCAGTATAGCCATACGCGAAGAAGAGCAGAACGAGAACCTTTTCGCATCAACGCACTTAGGTCACTCCCACAAATGTGGGATGCACAGCTCCCCACGATGCTCCTATGTTTAGAACTCCCGTGGGAGCACAATCCCACATTCCTGCTAAGGTCGTACGTCATGCGTCTCGCCATTCCCGTTTTCTCGCTTCTTGCTCTGATTTTCGTCCCCGGCGCCCACGCCGGAACCATCACCGGCCAGGGCGGCGGCTTCTCCGGCTCCGGAACCCTCACCACCTCCAGCAATGGCGATGGCTCCGACACCATTACAGCTATCGCAGGTTCCGGCTTCGGCGCTCTCTTCGCGCCCGGCGGCTACCAGCAAAACGACAACCAGCTTTTTCCCGGCACCGCCAACCTGGTCGACAGCAACGGATTCGCCTTCACCTACACCGAGGGCGACACCGACTACAACGTGGACATCCTCTCCTCTGGCTCTGGAACCTATGCCGCCGACTTCACTGATCTCGACAGTAACCTCCTGTCCTCGGTCGCCGTCACCTTTACCCTGACCGGCGTCTCACAATCCGCCAGCCTGCTCCACAGCAGCGCGAGTGCGGACGCCGGCACCTTCGGTTTCAGCTTCGATGCAAGCGCTGCCGTCACACCGGAGCCCTCGAGTCTGCTCCTGCTCGGCACGGGCGCACTTGGCGCCGCCGGGGTCATTCGCTCCCGACGAAGGACCCGCTCAACTCAGTCATAGTTAGATATCTCGGGATCTGCTAGACTTAGCTTGCAACCAGGGAACCGGACACTCTCTTGGGCAATGCCGCAATGGTCTCTGCTCAGGAAAAGGTGTTCAAGGTGTCTTGGGGACGTAGCTCAGTTGGTTAGAGCGCTGCCCTGTCACGGCAGAGGTCGCGGGTTCGAGCCCCGTCGTCCCCGCCATAAGCCTATTACGTTGAAGTGCTTATGGCATTCCAGTTTGGTGACAACGACACATTTCAACCCACACCCCAAAGAGCCACCTTTTGCGATAAATTACCGTGCTCGCCGCAGACAAAATGCGGAACGACCTAAGCATCTGGCCATTCCGCATCTCTTCCGGTCAGCCTAGTTCTGAACGGTGACGGTAGCTATGTTGGAGAGATAGGTCGTGTTTGAGATATCGTGCGCCCAGATTTGCAGCAGATGGGGGCCATTGGCCAGCTGCGTGGTATCAAGCACATAGACGTACGGGGCACTGGTGACGTGGGTGCCGGGTATTTGCTGGCCATCGACCATGAGGTAGGAACCGGCGGCGTCGAGCGTCAGGTTCGAGGCGCCCGTCGCCAGAATGGTGCCACTGACCGTCTGGCCAGCGGCCGGAGAAGTCAGCACCATGGGAAGATTCGGCAGCGGAGCAGGAACGACGGGAACAGGGGTAGGCGTCGGAGTTGGAGCCGGAGGCGGAACCGCGCTTACGCTGATCGCGCTTGACGTGCTGGCCTGATATCTCACGTCGCCGCTGTAAGCGGCGGTGAGAGAGTGGGCCACCGTTGAATCGAGCGTCACAGTTTGTGTGGCGAGGCCGTTGGTCAGTGCGACTGTGGCAAGCAGCGTGGTGCCATCGAGAAAGTTGGCGCTGCCCGTAGGGATAGCCGACTGCGCTGCCGACTGGGAGGAGATTTGAGCCGAAAGGATGTTGCCGCTGAAGGTCAGGATCGTCGTGCTGGCAACGGGAGCCGACGCCGTTCCAGGATAGGCATAAGCGCCGATATCAAAGGCGTTGCCTTCCAAACGTGCGTTGCCGGCGATGTCTGTGGGAACGGAGGAAACGAGCGAAGCAGGAAGTGGCGCGGCGGCGATCAGAGGCGAACCCGCTGCAAGTTGAAAGCTGTCAACGGCCTGGTTGACGAAGCCCGGACTGCCCGCGGTTGAGCCAACATCGAAGCCCTGAGACTGCCACTGCGCAAGTGAGACGTCGACCCAATCAAAGGCACCTCCGACAAACTGGGCGAAGGTGGAACCCGGAGTGTAGAAGTTGTCCTGGGATTGGCTGATCGTGGTGCCGAGGCTGAGGCCTTCATCCCAGAGCGCGAAGACGCGCTGCGGGGCCAGCAGAGCATTGGCATAAAACTTGAAGTTCTCCTGCGCCGAGGTGAGTGCGATGGCCGTATTGGTGCCGGAGGTCGGGTCCATGACGATCGTGCTGAAACGAAGAACGTTGTTCATTCCACGGGAGAGAATCGCGGTCTGGTACCAGGCGCTGCCCAGATTTGTACCGTACATGAGCAGGTTTTGGAGCGTGGTGTTGCTGGAGGTAACGTCGATCGTGGCCTGCGGTCCGGTGAGCTCAAGCCCGTCGACGAGCAGGCCCGTGCCATCGGTCTCGAGACGGGCGTTCTGGATGAGGCCCCCGGTCATGACGACGGTCTCCGCGAAATTCTCGCTGTTCGAAAGATCGACGGCAGCGCCATAGGAGGTCAGGTGATCGACCAGCAAATTGGTCAAGGTCGCGCCGTGGTTGACGAAGGCGTTATAGATGGTTGAGTCCTGCGGGTCTTCCATGTGGGCGGCAATAATGTTGTGCCAGGCCGAGGTCTGGCTGAGCAGGCCGGTGCTGGTGTCGCCATAAGACACGTAGGCCGAGGCGTTGCCCGCGCCTTGTCCAGGAGCGGCATAGGCAGCGATGAGGTTTGAACCGATAAACTGCGTGCTGTTGATCACGCCGAAGTTATGCTTGCCGGCACGAAACGCCTCGCAGCCGTTGAGCTGGACGTCCGTTGAACCCATGATGCGAAAGCCGTAGCCGCCGTTGTCGTCCAGGCGCGCGCTTTCGTCGGCCACCAGATTGGTGAAGACGAGATGGCTTTGGTAGTTGCTGTAGATGACGTCGTCACGCTCGACGGCGGTGTAAACCTCGCCATCTGTGATCGGGTTTGCGGACGGGGAGTTGATGTACAGATTGGTGCCGTCGTAGGACCATGAGCCCGCTACGTTGCCTGCGTACTGACCGTTGGAATAATTGAAGAAGGCGTGGTTGGCAAGGACAGAGTAGACGGGCGTCGGCATGGGGTAGAGATAGATTCCATTGCCGATCGATTGAAAGTTTGCGTTATTCAAAACGACGCTGCCCCAGAATTTGGGCTTGGCTCCGCTGCCGTAATCGGCGAAGGTGATGGGGTTGTTGGCCGCGCCGCTTGAGGGAGCGTCGAGCGACTCGTACCACTGACTTCCGCGCTGGAAGAGAACTGTATCACCGGGGTTGAAGCTGGACGAATTGACCTTAGCCACGGTCTGCCAGGGGCTATCCGGGGAGAGACCGCTGTTCACATCGGCGCCGCTATTGCTGACGTAGAAAGTCCTGGCCTGACCAACCGCTGCGGCGGAACAGACGAAGACGAGAGCGGTAAGACCGAGCGTGGGACGAAGAGCGGAGAGTGAACGGTTCATGGGATCGAAGCCTCTGAGGTGATTCTGCTTTTGTTTGCTTCCGGCGGCAGCAAGGGTCGTCTCTCTTGAAGACGGTGTAGGTTCCGCCTTGGTGTAAATACCGGAGAGCACCTGGTAAAAACTAACGTTGCGCAACAGCAAGCAAGCTCACATAGGATGCAGTTGCTTAGATTGCAGCTTGCTGGCGAGCCTCGGATCGGGTCCGGTTCGCAAAGAATCTACCTGCATCCAATCTATGTGAGCTCGAGCGGTAAATGGCTGGGAGTGCGTGCGTCCCGATGGCTTTCTGTACTGGGCGCGATTGCTCTGGCCTGGTCCTCGCCGGCGAGCGCAAAGCCTAGGCCCCGCGCCCCAACGCTCTATACCTTTACCCATCCAGCGATGGCGACCACGTTCACGCTCTACCTTTATAGCAACCAGGCAAATCGGGCAGCCAACGTCTCCACCGAGGTCTTCGAGGAGATCGACCGCATCGAGCAGTTGCTCTCGAACTACCGCGACTCGAGCGAGCTCTCACGCATCAACCGGAACGCGGCCGCCGGCCCGGTCACCATCGACGCAGAGATGATGGATTTCCTGACCCAGGCCCAGCACTGGAGCGAGGTCAGCGACGGTGCCTTCGACCTCACCGTCGGGCGCCTGATGAAGGTGTGGGGATTCTACCGGCATCAGGGCCACATTCCCCCAGCCGCCGAAATCGAGTCCATCCATGCCAGCACCGGCTGGCAAAATGTCGTAATCAACCCGCCAGAGCGCACCGTGCACTTCGCCGCTTCGGGCGTCGAACTCGATCCCGGCGGCATCGGCAAAGGCTTTGCGGTCGACGCCGCCGTCCGCATTCTCCGAGCCGATCAGATTGGTGCGGCCCTGCTTTCCGCCGGCAGCAGCACGCTGTACGCCCTGGGTGCGCCCCCGCATCGCAGAGGCTGGCGCATCGTGGTGCCGGGCCCATTGCCGTCGCAGGCTACGCTTTCCACCATCACCCTGCGGGATGAGTCCCTCTCGAGCGCCGATTGCAGCCAGAAGAACTTCGTCGCGGACGGGCATCTGTACTGCCACATCATGGACCCACGCGCGATGCGGCCGGTGGAAGGACGCATTCAGGTCAGCATCGCCGACCCTTCCGCCACCGCCAGCGACGCGCTCTCGAACGTGCTCTTCGTGCAATCTCCGGAGCAAAGCTTGCGGACGCTCACCAGGTATGCCCCACAGGCGCACGCATTGATTGTCTCCGGTGATCCGACGCACGCCTCCTGCGCGGTCTTTCGCTGGGGCGTACCGGTTGACCAGAGGCATTGCACCTCGCAGTCACACTTGCCAGCCGAGACACCGTCCAAACCGCGGATGCATTAAGCTTGTAGGCAGGGGTATTGTTCGTTATGAACCGTCGTGATTTCCTTGAAGCTGCCTCGCTCACTGCGATCGCTGCGACGCCACTTGCGCGCGCGGCTGCTCCCGCCATCAAACCAGTTCGTCTGGGCGTGATTGGGGCCGGCAGCCGCGGCCAGGAAGACATGCGGCAGTTCCTGCGCGTCCCCGGCGTCTCGATCAGCGCCATCTGCGACATCTACCCGCCACGCTACGCACAGGTCAACCGCCTGGTCGGCGCCGAGGTTCCCGCTACCGCAAGCTACGCGGAGCTGCTCTCGCGCCATGACGTGGACGCCGTGTTGATTGCCTCGCCCATCGGCTGCCACGCGGAACACGTCATTGCCGCCGCTCGCAGCGGACGCCCCATCCTGGGCGAAAAGGCGCTCGGCTTCACCGTTGAGGACAACCAGAAGATCGTCGATGAAGTCCTGCGCGCCAAAGTCCCGTTTCAAATTGGCCACGAGTATCGTTACGCGTCGTGGGTGAAGGAGTCGGTCCGGCGCATCCAGCGCGGCGATATCGGCAAGCCGACCCACGTCGAAGCCTGCTGGAACCGCAATGGCGACTGGCGGCGCGTCGTCCCCTCCCCGGACCCGGGAAAAAAGCTCGAGCATCTCATCAACTGGCGTCTCTACCGCGAGAGCTCCGGCGGCCTAGGCACCGAACTCGGCTCACATCACATCGACATCGCTAACTGGATCTTTGGCGAGCAGCCCGAAAGTGTGCTCGGAACCAATAGCATTTGCGTTTACCACGACGGCCGCACCGTAGGCGACAACGTACAAAGCGTCTTCCTGTACTCCGGAGGGCGGCGGTTGACGTTTTCCTCGCTGACCGACAACGCCAAGAGCGGCAACCAGCTTTGGGTCTACGGCACCGAAGGCAGCGTGCAGATCACGATTGAGGACGCAACGTTCTTCTACGAGAAAAAGCGCTCCAACCAGCCCACGGCCGACAAGCCCGTCAGTAAAACGATCGTTGAGCGCGGCGTCGTCACCGGAGCCTCGTATTCCACCGCGGGAGAAATGCCCTACCGTGGCCCAGGCGAGCGGCTCGACGCAGGACCCGCCAGTGACCCGACCCTGGATTCGATCCGTTCCTTCGTTGAGGCGGTACGCGGCGAGCACGGCATCGACGCCGACATACACGTCGGCTTCGGCTCGGGTGTCGCCTGTTCCGTCGCGCATGATGCCGTATTCGCGGAAACGCGGACACCCATTCCAAAGTACCGCGGCGGCGCAACCCATAACGCCTAAACATGAAGAAGCAACACCGTCCGATGTCAGCAAGGAGTACGGAAAGCGGTTGTAGTGACCAAAGACTGGGCAAAAACGCTCTGACTACCACTTTCGCGTATTAAAGAAAACTCGAAACCTGACGATGATAGCTATATGTCAGGGTTTAGCACTTTCCTCATTTCGACGAAACGCACTTTAGCCACAGCGGCTGGTTGTATCGCGCTGTTCACTTCCGCCGGCAACGGGCTGGCACAAGGTTCGGCCGCGCTTGGCAATGGGCTCAGTGCTGCGGCTACGGCACGCGGAGGTACGGTCGTCGCGGAACGCAGTAGCCCGCTGGACGCCGTTCAGGGAAACCCGGCTGGCCTTGCCGGTCTCTCTACCCGCGAGCTCGACATCAGCGCCATCGGCCTAGTGGCCGGAGGATCATTCCAGAACTCTGCAGATCAGACTGCCGGACTGCACGGGGTAGCAGGCGCGCTCCCCTATGGAGCCTTCGCCACTCCGCTCGGCAAGAGTCCCTGGAGGGCCTCCGTTGCCGTCACGCCCGACATCCTGATGCGCGCAGACTGGCACTACGTCGACCCTGCAGGACTCGACGGAGTCACCTATGGATTCCGCGCCCACGAGACGCAGATCATCGCTATGCGCTCCTCGCTTGGTCTTGCTCGAACGTTTGGTTCGAAGTGGTCTGCAGGAGCAACCTTCGGCATCGTCTACAATCAGAACGACCTGCACGCCCCCTACATCTTCCAGCAGGAGCCGCACCTCGCTGGACTAAAGGTGCTGCTTGACCTGACTACGCGCGGTTACGGCTGGAATGGTGCGGCTGGAGCGCAATGGCAGCCCACAAGCTCCCTGCGCGCCGGCCTTGCCTGGAAGAGTGAGACGACCCTCAGCACTACAGGCGACGCGAGTGGATCCGCATATGCCTTGTTCAACGCACTCGGCGTTTCTGCCGACCCTGGCTTTACCTATCGCGTTCATGTTCAGAATCATCTTCCCCAGGCCTTCGGCGGTGGGTTGACCTGGCAGACAAGGCGTCACCTTGCGCTCTCCTTTGAAGGAGATGGAATCGCCTGGAACCAGGCCTTCCAGGAGCTTCCCATCCACCTAACTCAAGGCAGCAATGCCACAATCAACAGCGCTGTCGGAAGCAGCAGCTTCTACGATGCCGTCCCGCTCCACTGGCATAACCAGGGCGTATTGCACTCTGGGCTGGAGGCTCCCGTAAGCGAGTCCGTCAAGCTGCGTGCCGGGTACTCCTGGGCCTCCAATCCGGTTCCCGCTTCCACGCTCTTGCCCATGACCGCGGCTATCATGCAAAACACGATTGCTGGAGGCTCTGGCTGGAGCCGTGGCCGGTGGATCTGCGATGCCGCTTACCAGGCGCAGCTGCCTGCTACCCAATCCGTAGGAGCCAGCAGCATACTCGCCGGTGAGTACAGCAACAGCAAGGTCCGGGTCTGGACCCAGTCGCTGGTTGTGAGTACCCGTTTCAAGTTCTAGGCTTATGTCCGCGTCGACACAATGGATCTGACTCATTAAAAGGACTCTCATGCTAATCACCTCTGCTAGCTTCCACCAAGAAGAAGAGAAAGCCCCCACTCTCCAGGAAATTCTTGTCGCCCTCTCCTTTGCGCTTGACCTCACTGAGGGCGCGATGCCAGGCCACGCCATCCGGTCCTGTCTGCTTGCGGTGCGTATCGCCCTGTCGATGGGTTACGACCACAGCCTTATCTCTGACCTTTTTTATGCCTGCCTGCTCAAAGATGTGGGTTGCAGCAGCAACTCCGCTCGTATGTGCCAAATCGTTGGCGGAGATGATCGCCTCGTCAAGGCCGGTGCTAAGCTCGCGGACTGGACGCGCCCAATGCGACCCAACCTGTCGACCCTCAAGCTGTTATGGAAAGAAGTGCTGCCGGACGCCTCCATCGTCGGAAAGAGCGCACGCATCGTTAAGCTTGCCGCTACTCAGCACAAGAACAACCAGGAACTTATTGAGCTGCGCTGCGACCGTGGAGCCCAGATTGTCTACAAGCTTGGCCTCGGTCACGAGATCGCCTTCGCTGTCCGGCATCTCGACGAGCACTGGGACGGCGGCGGTTATCCCAAAGGCCTTCAAGGAGAAGAGATCCCAATCCTCTCGCGGCTCATGGGTGTCGCGCAGCATCTCGATGCGTTCTGCATGAGTGAAGGGCCGCAAGTGGCGCTCGATACCCTATTGGAACGCAGCGGACGCTGGTTTGATCCGGAGCTGACCACGGCCGCCGCAGCCTTGCATAAGACGCAGAGGCTTTGGCGTCAGTGCCTTCCCACGGATCCAGTCGACGAGGCGCGCGCGGCAATCGGCAATCTTCACCCCAGAAAACAGAGCCTACTCTCCGAGCTCGACATCGATAACATTTGTGAGGCCTTTGCCGATGTCGTCGACGCCAAGTCCCCCTTTACCTACCGCCACTCGCTAGGCGTTCGGGACGCCGCCATCGCGATAGGTGATGTACTAGGTTTGGACGCTCATCGCATGCAGGTTCTGCGCCGCGCGGCTTTGCTCCACGACATCGGCAAGCTGAGCATTTCCAATAGTGTCCTGGACAAACCTGGCAAGCTGACTGACGCTGAATACACGCAGATCAAGACTCACCCGGGAATTGGCACATCTATCCTGAGTCGCGTGGCTGCTTTCAGCGAGATCGCGGTTCTCGCGGGTGAGCATCATGAGAAACTCGACGGCACCGGCTACCCGTTTGGCCTTCGCGATCAGCATCTTTCCATCGAATCGCGCATTCTTGCAGTAGCTGACATTTATGGTGCTTTGTCCGAAGAGCGTCCTTACCGTGAAGCACTCGGAGTTGCCCAGATAAACGCCATCATGAGTCGCGACGTTCCTATAAAACTCGACGGCCTCTGCTACGAGGCGCTACAAGTCGTCATGTCGAACGTCACTTTACCGCCTCGTTACGAATCCAGTGATTGTCCTTACGACCTGTTGCACTTTGACAGCGCGGAAGTGTTCATCTAGGGCGCAGTTACACACAGTCTTTGCTGCCGTGCGGATGTTTGTTGGACTTGGAGTATGGCACCGAGTTGGTAGAGCTAAGGGATCATGCAAGACTTTCATTGCTGTACCTTAGTCGCATGCGCTTGGCTCATCTTAAGTAATACGGACACACTCCAGAGATAAACGACAAAACCCACCCTTCTCAGGGTGGGTTTTTGATTTATGCCGGCGATCACCTAATCTCCCACACACTTACGCGTGCAGTACCATCGGCCCAACGAGGCTTAACTTCCGTGTTCGGGATGGGAACGGGTGTGACCCTCGCGGTAAACTCACCGGCAAACTTTTGAACAAGCTCGTTCAAGCGATTGTTCACAACTGAATAGATTGGGTTTAGACGTTTGCTTCTTTCCTAAAGGTATAACTACAAAGCTTGTTATCGAATGTCCTCAGAACAGTGGATATTGACTCACTGCGCAGAGTAAATTCTATGGACAAGCCGAACGGGCGATTAGTACTGGTCAGCTACACGCATTACTGCGCTTCAACCTCCAGCCTATCAACCTGGTGGTCTTCCAGGGCCCTTCATTTCCCTTTTGGGTTGGGAGATCTCATCTCAGAGCGTGCTTCCCGCTTATATGCATTCAGCGGTTATCACAACCGAACTTCGCTACCCAGCCGTGCCTTTGGCAAGACAACTGGAACACAAGAGGTTCGTCCATCCCGGTCCTCTCGTACTAAGGACAGCCCTCTTCAAATCTCCTACGCCCACAGCAGATAGAGACCGAACTGTCTCGCGACGTTCTGAACCCAGCTCACGTACCACTTTAATCGGCGAACAGCCGAACCCTT
>CAXTQE010000009.1:0-21461 GCA_964246225.1 uncultured Acidobacteriaceae bacterium
GATCTTGGTGGAAAGCGAGGTGTCCAGGGCAGTAAAAGGAAGCCCAGAGTAAGCATAGGCCGCACCGGACACCTCCCATCCGCCGTAGAAAGGACTACGGAAGGGTAACTTGTACACATAATTCAAAACAAAGTTGTGGCGCTCGTCCGTAGTTGCCGGCCCGTAGTTACGATTCGGATGATAGGGATCGACGGGTGAACCTATGTCGTATGTTCCGGCTACGGCGGTGTTGGTATTGAATCCATTGGCACCGGTGTCCAGGATCTTGCCGTAAGTGTAGCCGGCGTTGAGAATGCTTCCGTGTGGAAGCTTTTGTGTAATCGAAGTAATTAGACCGTTATAGTTGTTCGAGCCGCCAGACTGGTAGTAATACACAATATTAAAGCGAGGATCGGCCGGAACGGTCGGCAGCCCCTGAATGTACGGCTTGGTTGCGGTGGAGGCAGCCACGGAAGCTGCGGGCGAATACGCGTTGAGACCGGCATTAGTAAATGGCTTATGCTCGCCGCGATTTCCCAGGTAGTTGACCGACAACACAGTTGTTTTGCCAAGCTGTTTCTGGATCTCCAGATTCCACTTCTGCACGTAGTACATGCGCAGATTGGGCTGGGCGGTGTAGACAGAAGGTGGTGTAAAAAAAGCTTGCAGGTTCGCAGGCAGGCTGGCTTTGATGGAGGCTAGCGTGCCACCTGAAGTGACGCCCGCGGCGAAGGCACTGTTGAGGGCTGCGGCATCATTGTAAAGATTGGTCGCTTCCGTGCTGGCAAGATGGTCTCCATTGATGTTGGAGAAGTTATCTTTCGTGGGTGGATTTCGTGCGAGTCCCTCGAGAATGCTTCCCGCCAGGCCGTCGTAGAAAAGCCCATACCCGCCACGAACAACCAGGCTCTCGTGCAGCATGGGCGGGTTATAGGCAAAGCCGACGCGCGGTTGAAATTCTAATGACTGCAGGCCAGGGAGCGTGTCGCGGTTATTGAACGTGTAAGCCTGATTGTACGGAGTCGTAACACTGTGATTCAGGTTCAGGAACGGAGACGCAAGCTGCGTGATGCAGTTACTCAAGCACTTGATGTTTCCCTGATGCTCGACGCGAAACGCAGCGGTAAGCGACAGGGCGTGGCTTGCCTTCCAATCGTCCTCAATGTAGGTTGCCCACTGGTCGTATCCCACAGGATAGTTCGTCTTACTGGGGAAGGCCTGGGTAAAGTTGGTGGTGCCTCCGGAGCCAGCATCCAAACCGCCGTTAATAAATGCTCCCAGCGTCGTCACCGTTTCAGTGGGAACAGTGCCAGCTGTAAAATAGTGGTCATTTTCCTTAATGTAGTAAGCCTTGGCACCGAGCTTAATAGTGTGGGCTCCCTCATTCAATGCAAAGTCATCCTGGAATTGTGCCGTGCTGATATTTCTTCCAGTGGGATAGCTGGCGTCGCTTCCTCCCAGCGTAGTCAGGGACGCATCGTTCAGTCCGAGTTGCGCCGGGAAGACGGCCAGCGTCGCCGGAAGATTGGGCGGTCCGAACAGCGCTCCATACCAGAGACCTGCCATAAGGAAGCTATTTACCGCCTTCGCGCCGAAGGTGTGGGTCTCAGTTAGCTGGCCGTCGTGCTGGGGTTGAACGCTGATCGCGTTAAAGATGGGATTGATGGGATCAATGAAGGTGGGCTGCACCCCGTTGTCATGCTCGTAGCGGACGAAGATTTTATCGTGTTGCGAAATCTCATAATCTACACGAAAGATTTCGAGAGCCTCGTTGGCGTAGGTCGTCGCCGTACTCTGATAGTAGTTTGTGCAGGCGCCCGGTCCGGTTCCAAGTGCGGCAGCATCGGTCGCGCTGAGGGTACCGCATCCCGACAGAAGTGCCGTTCCGATGAAGTTAGGATTACCAAGCTGCTGTGGGTTCGGATTATTCACCGGTACGCCGTGAGCAGCGCCGGCTGCATTATAGATGTTGAAGATATTCTGGTAAAAAGGAATCGAGGCCGTGAGTCCTTGCGCGGTAAGACGCTGAAGCGTGTACGCCTGAAGATTCGCCGACGGCAACTCGACCGTGGTAGGGCTCGCTGGCAGGATGGCACGCAGACCTTCCGCATCTGCCAAAAAGAAGAGCTTGTCACGGCCGTTCAGCAGATGTGGGATCGTAAGCGGGCCGCTGATCAGGGCCGACCATTGATTGGCATTTTCAAACGAGCGCGGCGTGATTGGCGGCGTGGATTTATGCAGGTAGGTATTAGCCACCAGCGAACGGCCGGTCCAGAAGTAGTTGGCATTGCCATGAACGCGATTGCTTCCACTCTTCGTTACAAAGCTTGCCGTTGCGCCAACTAATCCACCGAACTGGCCGGAGTAGCCATTGGCGATGATCGTTGCTTCCTGTACATCGTTTAATCCAAGGGTCAGGTTGGAGGCGCCGGAGTTATTGGCATTGTTATATGGATCGTTGAAGTTCTGTCCATCAAGCTGATAGGACGTGTTGCCAACCACTCCGAAGCCAGTGTTGAAGCCGGGTGTGATTCTAGTCTCAAAGAGAAGATTGTTGCCCGAGTTCGGCACCTCCGCAACTTGAACCTGGCTGATCGTTGTCGCCACGTTGGCGTCGTCGGCATTGACCAGGCTGGCAACGGTTGAAACTTCTACTGTTGTCTGCGTGCTTCCTACGCTCAGTTTGAGATCCGCTGCAACAACCTTAGAACTATCGACGGTAACGTCAGATTCCAACTCTCCAAACCCAACCTGCTTGACGTCGATCTTGTATACACCGGGGGGCAGCAGATCGAACCGGTAGGAACCCGAGTTGCTGCTTTTGGCTTGCTGCACAGCATCTGTAGCTACATTGCGCAGAGTCACACTGGCACCCACAATGGCTGCTCCGGAAGGATCGGTGATGATGCCGGCGACCCCTCCCGTAGTGGTCGTTTGCGCGTTGAGCAAAGAAACGGAACCAGCCATCAGCGACGACAGAACAGCAGAGCGAAAGAGTTTTGACACGCACCCTCCAGGAACCACTAAGACCTCAGCCAAGACAGAAATGGTCTCATCGCATCGCACAGAGCTGCTATGCGAGCGACACGCCAGGTTGGGCTATAAAACACCTCAACACAACGGTGAAATTAGAAGTTGGAACACTACCTGAATAACATAGCCTTATGGAAATGGCAAAACAGATTGCCCACAGCCGAATAGCTGCGTTCATCACAAGGGAGGAGGCAAGTCATTCAACCGGATTCGCTGTGCGACCGGAAACAACCCTGCCACTTAGGTGATCTGACGTCACCCTTTACTTAGAGCCACAGGATATGCGCAGCAACCAGGGGGACGGCGAACAGCACCGCCTCCCTTGTTTTACCTCCAGCTTAGAAGATTAGTTTGCCCGCGAACTGTAGTTGCCGGGAAGATCCGGCGTCGCCGATCGGTGCCCGCGTCTGGCTGATCAGGCCAAATGTGTTTCCAGCCGACGTCGACGGCGTCGTGTTGGGATTGCTGAAGTTGACATGGTTGAAGATGTCGAAGGCATCGGCCCGAAGCAGCAGGCTAAGACCTTCGGCAAGCTTGGTTGTCTTCTGCAGAGATGCGTCGGTGTCTTCAAACTTGGGTCCGATCAGACTGTTGCGCTGAAGATTGCCGAAGCTGTTGCTCTGGTTCAGAAAGTTGCAGCCCGGCGTCACCGTGGCGCAGACCGTCGCATGAATGAACGGGACCAAACCGGCTGTTGTCGTCACGCCGCGCCCTGTTGAGTAGTTGCTGTTCAGGACCACCGGCCGCAGAGTCGCTGTCCCGGTGTAAGTTGTGTTGGAAAGAACCAGGTTCAACGGATTGCCAGTCTGGTCCTGGTTGACCACCGCGAACAGGAAGCCATCCACAAAACGATTCCGGTGAAACGGCAGCGCATATGTGCCTGAAAATACGAAGTGATGCCTCACGTCGAAGTCGGACAGACCGTAGTTCCTGGCAGGATTCGTATTGTCCTGCAGGCCGACTCCAGCCAATGAGTTGATGTCCATCGACTTCGCGAAGGTGTAGGTAGTGTTCACCTGTAGGCCGTGGCTGAGGTTTTTTTGCACCGTCACCCACAGGGCGTTGTAGTTGGACATGGAGTCTGAATCCTGGTAAATGATGTTGCCCAGCGCGGCACCTGGACGCACCGGGCTGTTACTGGCGAGTGCCTGATAGGGTCGTGTGGTTGTACCCGGTATGCTAAACTGATTGATGTTCCGGTTGAGGCGTAGATGCCGTCCCGCCGAGCCGATGTAGCCAAGCTTGACGACGGTACCGCCTCCGACCGCCTGCTCAACCATTGCGTTGTAGGACTCGCTATACGCATCGCGGAAGTGAGGGTTGGTTGCGTTCGGCGCGAGGCCGGACAGCGTTGCGGCTGTGAAGAGAGTGCTAACCGGTAGCGCCGCGCCCGTCAGCACCAGCGGCGTCGCGTTCGGAGGGTTGGTGGCAAGCCCGGTATCGACACCATCTGTAGGCTCGTCCGTCAGGATGCCAAAACCCCCGCGGAGAAGAGTCTTGCCATTGCCGAACAGGTTATACGTGAATCCAATGCGCGGCTCGTAGTTGTAAGACTGATCGAACGGTACGTGAACAGCTTGCAGGGAGTCAGCGGCGGCAAGGAAGTTGACGAAGCGGTTTTTCGCATCCACCGGTGTTCCGTTCCACTCGAATCGGATGCCTGTTTCGATGAGCAGGCGTGGAGTGACCTTCCAGGAATCGCCCACAAATCCTGCGGCCGCACCGTTGAAGGCCCGGAAGTTGACCACTTGCGGCGTTACGGAGTAGCTGTTTGCTGCCCTGCGATAAAGGCCGCTGTTGTTGGAAAGGTGATCGCGCCGGACGTGTTGGTGAAGCTCGAGAAGATGAAGCGGCGAAACTCACCACCTACTCGGACGGTGTGCTTTCCGCGCGTCAGAGTCGCGGTGTCGGAGACGACGCCCGTTGTGTCGAAGCGCCCCTGCGGGAAACCGTTCGGACCGCCGATGACTAAACCGATGTCGGATACGGTAAGAAACGGAAGCACCGCGCTTGGGTTCCCTGTGTTTAAACCATAGGTCGACGGCAGGGCCGCGAAGTTGGGTGTGAACGCAATGGCGATACGACTGAAGCCGAAGCGGAACTCGTTCACGAGGTTCGGCGTAAACACGTGGACTTCGTTGATAGTACCGATTTGGCGATGGGCCGTGCGATGGTCGCCGAAGCCGGGAACATTGTTTCCCTGCAGGTTTGGCTCCGTTCGCTTGTCTTGCTGCCAGGCGTAATAAAGATGAAGCGTGTCCTTATTTGTGGCCTTATGGAGCAGGTCGCCGCTGAACTGGTCCACGCGTACGGGTGCTGACGAAGATCCTGTAAATACGCTTCCGGTGGTGTCGTTTCCCACGGGAATGATGTTGGCCAGTTGCCCGTAGGCGGCACCCGCCGGACTGGCCAGCAGGGCCGCTCGCTGCGCAGCGGTAAGCACGGTGTGATTGAACAGCAGGCCTTGTTCCTGCCGGAGCGCCTCATAACTCAGGAAGAGGAAGGTCCTGTCCTTGAAGATCGGTCCGGAAAGATCGGCTCCATAATTTTGCCGGCGGAAGGTACTCTTTGCCGAGTTGGAGGCCCGGTTGAAGTAGTTGCGGCCGTCGAAGTACTGGTCGCGATAATAATCGAAGACGTTGCCGTGGAATTGGTTGGTGCCGGAACGGGTCAACACGTTGACGATCGCGCCGGAGTTCCGGCCGTATTCGGCGGAGTACGTTGAGTTGTCCAACTTGAACGATGAGGTCGTGTCAATCGAGGGTTGAAACGTGATCTGATTCTGCGACATGTCATTCAGATTGATGCCGTTCACCATGAAGTTCACGGCATCTTCCCGCGCGCCGGCGGTGTTGAAGGAGTTTGCTCCCAAGCCCCGGCTGGGTGTGGTCAGCGAACCGGTGACCGGGGGCACAACCGTTCCTGGAGTTAGATTGGTTAGGTCGAGAAAGTGCCGTCCGTTGAGTGGAATATTCTGGACAGTCTGCTGATCGATCACCTGGCCCACCGTGATCGTGTCGGTGTCCATGATTGGCGCGGTCGAATCGACAGCTACCGTTTCGCCTACGTTGCCCAGCGACAGCTTTGCATCCACTCCGGTCTTCTGGTCAACCAGAAGCACTACTCGGCCCACAAGAAAGACGCCGAAGCCGGGAGCCGTGACCCTGACCGAGTAGGGGCCCGGCTGCATCGACGGCGCGGTATACACGCCACCGCTGTCCGAAGTGACCGAACGGTCCAAGCCTGTATCAAGACCATGAATTAAGATTTCAGCACCCGGCACAACAGCGCCTGTTGGGTCCGTCACAACGCCGGTGATGGTAGCAGTGGACTGTGCGCTCGCCCCATTGGCAAGGCAAAGAAGAATGGGAGCTATGGCAAGATAGCGATGCCTCAAAGTAAACCTCCTGATTGGATCGCGAAGAACCAAGGCATATGGCTCTGGTGATGTTTAAGTCCATCGAATGCGAATGCAGCGGTTAAGGTGAACGTAGGCTTGCGGGTAGTCAACTGAGATAATTCCTCTACTGACACGTGGCTATCGCAGTATGGCCACATGCATATGAGTCGGACCGCTTAGCCAAGAGCTGCTTATGAGAAGTGATGTCCCCATACTAAGGCATCCGCCAGATGAATCGTTAAGTGCAACCTACCGCATGGAGGCACGGTGAGCGTGCCTACATGCAGCAAGGTTTACTGGAGGATTCAGAGTCGTTCGAGGTGGGGGACGAGGACGTTCTCACGGCGTTTCTGTGGTACAAAACGTGTAAATGTCCTTTTGAGTACGTTTGATGGCCCGGTGCCGCCCGTCATCTAAGCTGCATCGTGCTTTCGTCGGGCAACGCTGAGGATTGAAGTTTGAACCATCGCCTGCATGTTATTTCGAGTTTCTCGTACTGCCCAAGTATAAGAAACTGTGGATGGTAGTCAGAGAGTAGAGGTCGGCAAGGAGCTTGGTAGGACGGAGAATTTGCCGCCGGTGGAACTCGTGACCACACCCATAAGCAACGTCTTGTCGAAAACAGGATACCTGCTATTTTGAACGCGTGGAATTGCAGGCACACTGAAGTTGTTCTGCCGAGTGCCCTAAGCGGTTAGGCCGCTATATCACAACACTTGCACATTCGGCAGGATCGCCCGCCTCTGCACCTGCTCTGGTAAGCGTCTCCTCGGGCTTCTTAGCTGTGCGTTCCAAGAAAGACTCACTGTAATTGGCTTTCAAGCCCTTCGGTCTTCGTTGAATGCGCAGTGTAATAGCTAGAGTAAGTTTGAAGTCCTCGAACTGAGGCTATGGCGGACTTGTCGGATTAGCAACACAAGTGCTCGTGCGTTTCAGGGGAAAGTGCTTGACCTCCGTTTGCTTGAGAGTACTTCATACGCTGGACTGGACGTAAGCGTGTTGTCTTAGCCGGGTCTACAGGTTTGTGATCAGAGCCGACGATGTTATATGTCTGAAGTGAAGCTGGCTGCGGGTGAGAGTACTGGCTCTCGTCGGCGTCGGGAGTGCTTAGCAACGGCCTGACATTTTGGAAGAGTCGTATGTTCACGGGATGTCGGTTGGTCGAGTAGCGTGCAAGTACGGGATCAACGCCAACCAGGTGTTTCAGTGGCGGCGTTTGCAGCAGGACGGGCGGCTTGTGGCTGCCTCTACAGGCTAGCTCAAGTTACTGCCAGTAAGACGGATTGGGTAACACTTGCCTGCAAAGGTGAAGCGCACGGAAGTAGTTGCAGTCGCCGCTCCGGTGGAAACGATTCACATCCCCCTGCCGGAACGCGTTTTGATTCACCTTGAAAGGGACGTAGATGCTGCAACGGTCGTGAGGCGCTAAACAGCCTGCGCGCGTAATTGGGCTGCCGGCAGGAACACAAATCTGGATTGCAGCCGGCGTGACGGATATGCGGCGCGGCTTTCATGGGCTGAGTGCGCAGGTGCAGACGGTGCTCGAACAGCAGCCATTGTCGGGCCATGTGTTCCTGTTTCGTGGGCGGCGTGGCGACATCGTGAAGGTACTCTGGTTCGATGGCGACGGGCTTTGCCTGCTGGCCAAGCGACTGGAAGGTGGGTGCTTCGTCTGGCGTCAGGCTTCGGTCCGAAGGTACTCCGCCAGATCTAGCAGCTTGAGTTGCAACTGGAAGAGCTCCAGGCGGCCAGTGCCATCGAAGAGACTAAGGTCATAGTCGAAGTAGATCGACGCCTGGCTGCGAAGTCGTTCCAGCGTCCTCTGCCCGAGCACCTTCCGCGTAAATCCATGTCCACGTACCCGACTCTGACGCGTGCCCGACTGTAGCGGCCGACTGTGCGAGCTGGATGAAGACGGAGCCGAGATGCTGGAGCGCGTGCGGGTCTGTTTTAAGGTTGTTCGCCATGTGCGGCCGAAGCTGAGCTGCGAGGCCTGCGAATGCATCGTACAGGCGCCAGCGCCTTCAAGGCCCATCGTCCGCGGCCTCGCCGGCCCTGGACTACACGCATATATGCTGGTCTCGAAGTACGCCGATCCTCTTCCGCTTTACCGACATTCGGAGATCTACTCGCGCGAAGGAGTCGCTCTCGACTCCTCTACCCTGGCCGGCTGGGCCGGGGCTACAAGCGAGCTGCTCACGCCGCTGGTCGAGGCCGTGCGCGGCACGTGATGGCCGTAACCAAGCTGCACGCCGACACACCGGTCTCAGTGCTCGCACCAGGCAACGGACGCACGAAGACCGGAAGGCTCTGGACTTATGTGCGCTATGATCGTGCTTCCGGTGATCCGAGTGCGCCGGCCGTGTGGTCCGCCTACTCGCCCGACCGCAGGAGCGAGAACCCACGCCAGCACCTCAAGCTCCAGCAGCTCTACGAGGCAGGAGTCATCGTCGAAGTTGCGTGCTGGGCTCATACCCGTCGCAAGTTGCACGAGATCCATGTCGCTCACGCTTCGCCGATTACGACCGAAGCCATTGAACGGATCGCCACTCTCTACGCCATAGAAGCCGAGATCCGTGGCAGCACACCAGGTGTCCGCCGAACGATCCGGCAAGACAGAACAGCACCTCTGCTAGACAGCCTGTTACTCTGACTCAAAACTAAGCTCTGCCACAAATTGGACACGGCGGCGGCGGCCATCCGCTACGCCCTATCGCGCCGGCCTGCGCTCACACGCTACACCGACGACAGCCAGCTCGATCGACAACAACACCGCCGAACGGGCTTTGCGCGTCGTCACGCTCGACAGTAAAAACTATGTCTTTTGCGGATCCGACGCCGGTGGTGAACTGCGACACCCGCATCTACTCGCTGCTCAGCTTAGCCAAACTCAATGGCCGCGACCCGGGATTCTACCTGTACCACATCCTCGAACGCATTGCAGACCACCCCATGAACCGCATCCACGAGCTGCTGCCCTGGAACGTATCGATCACTAGCAGATACACGATCGCAAGAAGATAAGTGTTCACATATATTATGTGAACACTTCACTCTCACACCTTCATAGGAACGGTGCACACCAACGCTTACGCGCTCCGCCACTCCCGTACGATCGCCTACACGTCGGCGACCAGCGTTTCAAACACGCCGGCCTCTAGCCAGCGCCACATCTGTTGGCACATCGCCCACCACGGACCATACTCGTGCGGGAAGATAATGCCACTGCCCACGTGCGCGCCGCATAGTGAACCCCGTTGGACACCAGCCAGAGATCGTGCCGCCGCTGCGCCGCGTCTTCCCGGCACAAAAGCAGATGACCTAATTCTCTTTGTACTCAAATAAACTGGATCGTCTTCTACGCTGCCGATTAAATCTATACTGCACCTGACCAACGTAAATCGGGATATGCTGAATGTGAGAATGACAGGCGTACAGGAATAGCAAGTTCCATCTTTTCGTCTTCCAACGAGCCTTCAAGGCCGTCCGAGCAACCAGTATGCAGATGATCGTGCTCCATCCGGCCAAGGGCCAGGCGCTTGCAAGCAAAAGAGTCGCAATAATTGCGCACACAGCCGTGAGAACAAGCATACAAGCCCGAAATCGGTTGCTCCGACTCTCCCGCGTCCAAAATGGATTTGAACTCGAAGCAAACCTGTCTGAAACCTCGGCATAAGCGTGGCCAGCTCGCGTCGCCCGACGCCAGTACTGGCCGAAATGCGTGATCCCAAGATCGTGGCCAGTCATCGCTCGATCTACGTGTTGAATAATATAGCCAAGCTCTAATATTCGCTGGCAAAGCTCCGGCTCTTCGCCGGCAATCAGGTTGGCGTCAAATCCGTCTGTATGTTCGAGAACATCACGTCGAAACAAAGCGTCTCCACCGCAAAACGCTGATGTGCCGGTTGCGTACACCCAATCGAGATCGAGCACGCTTTGGTATACCGATCTCTCAGGGTAAAGTTCCCGACGATGACCCCACACAACAGCGGTGTCACCTGTAAGGTCAGGTAATGACCGAGCAACAAAGCTCGGATTCAGCACCGTATCCCCATCTAGAAACAGTACAAAGTTGCCCTGAGCCAGACGCCAACCCACGTTTCTTCCGAGCGCGGCAGTGGGGTGCATCGAAGAAAGCGCAACGGTTGTTGCTCCCAATCTGGTTGCAAGCTCAATACTGTTGTCGGTGGAGCCAGAGTCGACGTAGATAACCTCAATGCTAAACCCCTCACAGGACATGTTGATGACCGAAGTCAGGCACCGCTCCAGTCGCATGCCCTCATTTCTTCCAATCACAACTACAGACACTAACGAAATGGGTTCACTCATCTGGGTGTCTCAACTGGTATCTCAGGCCCATGTGCGGCTTTCGTAGCTCGTGGTCTGATACGCGCTGGAACACCAATCGCGATCGAATGATCCGGCACATCACATAGGACTACGGCATTTGCGCCGATAGCCACATCACTGCCTATTCGGATCGGACCTAGCAACTTGGCCCCGGCACCGATATCGACTCGATCCCCAATCCGAGGCGAGCCGCGCACCCCGCGGTGACGAAGTCCAACAGTCACTCCTTGGCGAAGAATACAGTCGTTGCCAAAGATTGCATCCCCGCTAATGACAATCGCTCCAGTGTGCTCGATCACGAGGCGTTCGCCAATGATCGCTTCACAAGGTAATTCAACACCAAAAAACATCTGCGAAATGAACTTTAGTACTTTATAAGCAATCGAGAGGGGCATACGTGCAGGCCGGAACGAGATTGAGTATCGCCAACGGCCAAAGCGATACACCACCAACGCCCAGAACCCATGCCTACTCCAGGACCGATCATGCGCCGTCCAATCTTGTTGTATATGCTCAAACATAGGAAGTTCCAAGATCTACAGTAGAGTCGTGTAGTTGTGCTGTTCTGGTCCACGTTCGTAGAGCTTTTGCTAGAAGCCGGTAAGGAGACACTCACTTTGCTAAAGTTTACTTAGAAGTCCCCACTGGCGGGTGAGTGCATTCCCCTTGCCTGCCGAATCATGCTGTTGTAACGTGCTGGTCGCTTCCTCGCGTTGTTGAAGATGCAGAGTTGGAGAGTAATCAGAGTCATACAGTAGCTCTAATGGGCCGGAACGAACTAGAGCAACATGTTTTTCCGGAACTGCTGCGAAGAAAGGACTAGCGGATGGACGCTTAGGAACTCCATTCGAGACGAACTGTTGTGCAAGAGGCGATTGCGCGGCGTTAGTGCTTTCCGCCTCGGGCCACGCATTCTCTTGACGAGCGCCTAGCAGTGCATCGTTGCTTAACAACACAGTTTGCACTTTGGCCATCTGCTCTAAGCTCTCACTCTTCTTTGCAATGCTTGGAGGTATTTGTTGATAGAGATCTGTTCCATCGGTGGAATCACTAAAATTTTCAGCTCTGAGAACTTCCTCGCAAGAAGTAGACGTGTTCTCTAGAGGGTGAGCTTGGCCGGGTTGAGGTGGAGACACTGCGCACTGGTACTGTTCGGAGGTCCGAGAGGTCGGACTCGCTCCAACTAAAGTTGTGTTGACTCTATCAGATGGAGTAGCTTGATCTTTTTGCGATAGCGTAGGTAAGTCGGTTCGATTGCCTGAAGAGAAGCTCGGCATTTCCTCAGACTTGTTTAGGGCGGGCGATTGTTCCTTGATCGAAGGTTCTCGCACGACACTAGCCCTGCTGTGCGCTGCAAATAGTGCGCGCGGTGAACTAGTGAGGTAATGTTTTCGCACCTCTTGCAGAACAACGCCGATGCTTGGCATACGAAGTCTGTGTGCTGATTCGACTGTACGTGCCAACTCCACTTGTTTAGTGACCCCGCTTTCGACGACCAGAATGGTCGCATCAGCGCACCTTGCAATGTATTCCGTTTCAGCACACGTAAATGGCTGACAGGCTTTCACCAGAACAAGACCACTACGCGCTTGCAGCAAAGCCAACTTCAGATTCACAAACCCTTGCGTACCAGCCTGCTCAAGTGGAAGGCTCTTACTTTCATTATCGCGATGCTTGTTGCCGTCAATCCGATTAGCTGAATGAACCGGAACAAGCAGATCCGTTACTGAGATGCTGCAAGCGCCAACTCCAGTCTGGTGAAGTTTTTCGAGTAGCATCCGACTTAGCAGAGTAATGTCAGTTGAAGCACTGACCGTAGTGAGTAGAAGGGTTCGAACGTCCTTGACGCGGTATGCAGTGGTAACAGCTCCAGTCAGGCGGAGCACCTCGTCCTCAATTACCGTCTCTGAGACTTCGTCGTAAGCCGGTAAAGCGGCAATCGGCGCAAATCCCAAGGTTTCCACCACGTCCGGCCCTGTGTAAACCCTTGGATCACATTGACGAGCGATAGTTGCAGCGGCCATCCCCAACATCAGCGCAAGTGGAAACGAAGCTATGAGAAGAAGTCGTTTACGATTCCCTTCCGCGGAAACGGGCACCTGTGCAGCGAGGTTTAGCCGAACCGCACCTGGGCTATTTGCCGCGAGCTCAAGGCTGCGGGTTGCGTTCTCAATCTCTGCCTGTCGGAGGAGGAGCCTCTTTACATCTCCGTTGAGTTCTGCGGCTCGCTGCAGCTTCGGTGTGGAATTTGTTGCGGCTGTTGTCCGTTGCGCCAGTCGTAAGTTAATTCGTGCTTCAAGATTACCGGTTCGCTGAAGGTCGGCGCGAAGCTTCTCCTGGAGGTCCTGCTCACTCTTTGAGCGGAGCGCTGTGGTCATCTCCAACAGGGAGCGATCTAAGTCCGTGAGTTCCTCCTGATCCCTTCGGCGGAGGGGGTTATCCGGAGTCATGCCCGACATCTGTCCTCGCAGCGTGGCACGCCGCTGGCTAACACTTGACTTGAGAGCTGCAAGTCCGGCATCACCGAGGATTGCCTCGTCCGCTTCCGCCGCCAGAGCCGAGCCATGTCCCTCTGTTTGCCCCTTGAGAGAGGCCAAGCGGGCTGCTGCCGCCTCGTGAGCACTTCGGGCTTGTGTTAGCTGCTCGCGAAGTGCTGTGAGCTCAGCCTCATATGGGTCACCCTCGCCATCAGGGTTTGCTAGACCTAGACTGGCACCTAATGCGCCCTGCTCCTCTTGATCTTGCCGTAGTTCCTTCGCGACTTGTTGACGTTCTCCCCCAAGCAATGCGGCACGTTCATCGTTGTCCGTTTGAGAATCTTTGTGCACTCGATCAAGATAGGCAGTTGTGATTGAATTGACCACTTCCGTAATGTTGCGTGCATCTGATCCCTTCAGCATTAACGACACTTGGTACGAGGTACTGACCCGAGCTATTTTTACCTTGGCGAGAATTGTCTCAGTCGCCTTCTCCTTCGAAGAACCGTACTCCACCCAGACGCTTTTGGGCAGTTTGTCGATCGCCGCAGCAATCGTATCCGGTCGTTGCATACTCTGAATTTGTTCCTGCAAAAGAGAATCGTACTTCCCGGGATCAAAAGCTGGCTTTAAGTTTTCACCCAACAGCGGGATTGGCTCTGGCTGCACATAGACTAAACTTTCTGCTTCATACATCGGCTTCATGGCGGAGCCGTAGAGCAGAAGCAAGATGAGCGAGACGATCGTTGTGCTGAGCGCGAGCACTGGATGCATCCTCAAGCTACGCAGCAGATCGAGCCGAAACGCGGGACTGGCGGCGCCCGTGGAATCGTCTTCCGGGCTTGCAGGAAGCCGGAAGGCCGTACTCTCTGATTTCGAAGTGGTTGTCATCAAACTCATTCGCTATGCCAGGACCTAGTGTTGAAATAACACTGCAGCAGTAAAAACACTGAGCAACGGGGATATCTGTTGGAAGATGTAGCTGGCTTGATTGAAACCGCTTTCGGGAACATAGAGTATGTCTCCGGCCTTGAGGGAGAGATCAAGTGGACCGGGCTGAAGAAGAGTTCGAAAAGGCACCACACGTGTTTTGCCTGTCGAAGGCTGAATTACTTGAAGATTTGGAGACTTTCCTGCCTGGACCGTTAGGCCACCAGCCTCAGCCAAGAGCTTAGCCAAGGTGGTGTCGTCCTCCAAGTGCATAGCCCCTGGGTGTTGTACCTGGCCGAGCACAGAGACATACCGTTCATTAGGCGCAGGCACGTAGACCACATCATCGCGACGAAGGCGTATGCCCACCGTAGAGCTGCCGTGATCCAGCATGGCCTGCAAATCTACCCAAAGAACCTGGTCTGCTCCGCGGTAGATTGCGCAACGTTCTGGGATCATAGAGGAGCGGCTTAGTGGCGTGTTCGCCTGCACGACACCAGCCGATGAACTTCGGTTGGCGATGAAGCCTCCAGCTTGTGTAATTACTTCCAGGAGCGTCGGAGGCCGATCAAATAGAACACTTCCCGGATGTTCGACAGCCCCCAGCACAAGCACCCGATTGGAGGTATACCGATCGACGCCGACAGTGACAGAAGGATGAGAGTAGTAGAGGCTCATGGCCGAGGAGATTGCTGCGGCCGCCCCTTCACGAGTCTGGTCAGCGACTGAAATTGAGCCTGCGGGGGAAATCGTTACACGGCCATCAGGTCCGACGATCCGTTTACAGCTAAGTTCTGGGTTGCTTGCGAAGTCGATCGATATTTCATCTCCACGCCCTAGTGCGTACTCCTGATTTGCAGGTTCTTCGTAGGACTGCAATGCGGTGAGGGAGATTGGTTTTAGATCCGAGCTAGGGACGGCGGAGAGCTGTTGCGCATGGGCAACGCTGAACTGCAGTAGGCAAGCCAGACCCAACAGCCAGCAAAACCGGTGCTGGTGAAAGAGGTGCCCGCGTAGGCAAATGCTTGGGTTGAGATGTGGAGTTCGCATCAGCTCGCCCTGGCAACGCTGGAGACGGTAATGCCTGAGTTTCGGCGCGCTTCAGGAGCAACCTGCGGCAAAGTCACGGGAACTTTGGCAGCAACATGAGCCTGAGCGACGGCTGTGAATCGAATAGCTTCTGCGGGAGTTACCGATAGCCGGAACAGATCTGCCAGTGAGGAAAATTGCAAGACGCGCCGTACTGGGTTAGACATCCCGGTTAGCCAAATCCAAAGATCCTCAGCAAGCATAATCCGTCGAGCCTCTAACAAGCAGCCGAGACCGTCTGCTTCAACACGAATGGTGGCCGACAAATCGACGATCAGCGTCTGCCCTGCCGAGGCCGCTGCACGGGCCTCCCGAGTGATCCATGCGCAACAATCTCCGCGTAGCGTCGGTGGAGCTGCGACGGTTCGAAAAGTCTCCTGGACGTCGACCTGAACAGCGCCGTCGCGCCGCTCTCCAGGCTGAAGATGATTCACCATCCAACCCAGAGGAAGGTGTCGTATGAGTGCTACGGCGTCCTTGGCGTAACGAGGCAGCAGACGCATTGGCTCCTGTGCCATCCGGAAGAACCATTCCAGTTGAGATTGCTGTACCCACGCCGGTGCGCGCTTGAGACTGCCAGCAATCATGTCCAAGGCGCCACCGATACCGATGGCTACCGGAACCTTCAAGCGGTCACGATGTCGGTGAATCCAGATCTCCTGTTTAGGATTCCCAAAAGCAACGAGCAGCATATCCGGAGAGGTTTCCTCAATCCGCCGAAGAATATCTTCGTGGTCCATCTGATGAAGCGGAAGCTGCTCTGGCGAAAATCGTCCAACGATGCGCACTCCGGGGTGGCTTTGTTCAAGCACCTGAGCAGCTTTTCGAGAACTTTGCTCACTGGAGCCAAGCAGGAAAATACCGTACTGCTTTTGGGCTGAGAGTTTTGCCAACTCGGGAATGAGATCTACGCCGGTCACTCGTTGTTGAAGGGGGGAACCCAACAGGTGCGAGGCCCAGACCAGAGGCGCACCGTCGGCAAGAACCATGGAGCAGTCACAGATGATGCGCTGGATGTACTGATCACGAAGGGAATTTCGGGCAAAGTCCAAATTTGCCGTCGCAATTTGGTGGGTCTGCCCCGAAAGAATACTCTCCTCGATACGAGCGATTGCTCGAGCCATGGTCACGTTGGCAATCGGCAAACCGAATAAGGCGACGACTGGGGGTATTTGCTCCTCGACAGTAGAAAGACGCTTCACGCTGAAACCTCAAATGGGACATGTGCTACAAGCCGACTAGTCTTAGTGACTAGCAAGCCACAGGTAGGCTGTTTACCTTATCGGCTCAATCCTCCAAAGGATTAGCCTCTTTCGCAACAAAAGTAGACGAATGTTGATTCCTTGACGCGCTCGTGCTGGAGGGATCGTGTAGGTCAAACCTGTGTTGGTTGCTCTTCGTGAGCAAGGCACGCGAGAAATGTAGGAACAGGGGACTTTTGCAGGAGCGTGCGAGGGCCACGCTGCCTAGGTGCTGAGAACTTACGCACAGGCTCCGAACAAAGTAACGCGACGCGCAGCGATCGATACACTCGGAACTTCCGTTTCCCCAAATCTCGACCACGTCTTCCATGCCGCTCGGGGTGCCAGTGGAAAAGCCGGAAGCAGGCAAGGTGAGTCCGCGACCGTCAGCCTTGGCCACCGCCTCCCTACGCGTCCAGCAATCGTAAAAAGCAAGAAGTGTCTCGTGGGCTGTGCCGGCGCTCTCGATGCGGCGGAGGTCGTCCGGGTGGAAAGCTGCTCGGGCCACGTCAATCGTCTCAACCGTGGGATCCATATACTCGACATCCACTCCGACCGACCCCGTACGCGAAAGTGCAATAAGAACCATGCCGCCGGAGTGGGAGACATTGAATTGCGGCAGACGCACGCCACGCAGGGGGCGTAATGCAGGCTTGCGATGGGTTCCAAGGACAATCTCGACCACTTGCGGGTCACAGTTCAGAGAAGCACTCAGGAGATGCCGAAGCAAGCCGCGTCCGGCTATAAACTCTTCCGGAGCGGTGCCGGTGCGCATCCTGGCTGCGCGCTGACGTTCTTCAGGCCTTAGTGCCTCAAAGGCCTGCGTAAGCAAGCTACGACTGTCCGGACCGTTCAGGTCAAGCCGCCAAACCTGCAGGTCGCCCTCACGCAACTCTGGAATCGTATCTATCTTCATCCAGGAATCGATCGGTTCGAGGTCGCTCACGAGTTCTACTGTCTTGCTTTCATGAACCGAGGACAATAGCTCGTTTGAGCCATTCGACCAGCCTGTTCGCGTCATAGTTTGACCGACATCGCGGCCCTATCCTGAACACTGCCTGAGGCATCGGGCGGAGCACACGCATGCAGACAATCCTTCTCATCCCAGCGGTTCTCTGCATCTTCTCGCTCTTTCATTCTTCAGCATCCAAAACCTTCCAGAATGTGTTCTTACCGGTCTTGCTGATGCTGCCCACGTATTACGTTTGGAAGGTTCCAGCATTGCCTCCCATCGACATGACCGAAGCAGTCCTGATCCCATTGGCAATAGCTATGTGTTTAAGAAGCCTAAAGGATTGGCGACTTTCGCCGATGGATCTATGGATGATAGTTTTTGTGTTCACAACCTGCTACGCCGATGCACTCAAGCAGCGCGGTACAGCATCGACCTTTCAGCTATTTGCTGGACTATGCACGGCATTTGGTTCCTACATGGCAGGAAAGCTCCTGATTGAGAAGCATGGACAAAGGATTGCGACTGTTCGGAGAATCGTTGTCTGTTTGTTTTTTGCGTCCCTGTTTTCTGCGTATGAGTACCGGATGGGACGAAATCCCTATCAGATTGTGATGGATCGTCTCCTTCCAGAAGAACAGTTTGGCTGGAAGACCCAGATTCGCTGGGGCTTTGGCCGAGTGGCAGGTCCCTTTGGACAGTCGGAGTTGGCTGGGATGATGCTGCTGGCAGGTCTGGTCTTGGCGCTCTGGCTGAGCTACTACGACTTTTGGGAGCCTAAGTTTAAATATGCACCCTGGCTTCCCTTCAGCAAAGGGCAGACCATTACCTTCGTTCTTGGACTAACACTTATCTTGACGCAGGCTCGCGGACCCTGGCTGGGAACCCTGTTTGCCATTCCGATCGCCTTTATTGGTCGCAGCCGGCGCGTGCTGCGTTCAACGATCTTAGTGGCCGTGTTTGGCACTGTTTTCGGCACAGGTCTGTACCTGGGAATGAAGGCCTACACCGATGCTCCCACGACTACGAACGAACAGGAGAACGCCACCTATCGCGCTCATCTGCTGGAAAACTACACCCCCGTGGTGAAAGAAGGAGGACTTTGGGGCTGGGGAACCACGTTTCCAACCGAGAAAGGTCAGACCTCCATCGACAACGAATATTTGTTCATTGCCGTTACTCAGGGATGGGTAGGATTTGCGGCGTTTTGCCTGATCTGCCTGGGGTCAATTAAAAACTTTGCTTCCGCAATCCTGGGCTCCGCAGACAAGAGGGAGCGGTACTTCGCCTTTTCGCTGTTAGGGATATTTTTGGGATTACTGTTCACCATCGTGACAGTCTTTCTAGGAAATCAGTCCTACCTTCTATTCTTTCTCCTTGTGGGATGGTCGGAGGCGATGCGTATGCAACCCGTCCGGACGACTCAGCTGACTTTTCAGCAAGTGCTTACTTAGAATGACGAACCCGATCCTGCGCGTGGCGGTGTTCGTCCGTTTGACCTTGTTGCTGCTCGCCGTGTTTGGATGGGCAGGATGTAAAACAGGAGCGGTCTCTGCACACGGAGAAGACGATCGACCGAAGACGGCTATGGTGACGCGAATCACCCTGGGGCCGGAGGTGCTCCACGCCGGAGTCAAACGCTTCGGCATCAACTTGAGCGGGCAGACGTTTTACGACTCCGGGCAGATGCTACGGAATCTGATCTTCCGCAATCCCGGCTTCGAGGGCGAGACCTGGCAGACGATTCTCCAGTGCAAGACAGCGACGGCAACCACCTGCACCGACAAAGACCGGTATAGCACGTGGCCCGCCGGGTTTCTAAACGGGGCACAGTACGAAGTCCTTTCAGGACGCGCCAAGGGCTCGACTGGTGAAATTCTTCGAAGCGCGGCGGCAGGCAAGGACGCGGGTGTTGAGATCACGCTTGCCAAGCCGTCCTCCGCGCCCAACGTCGGCGACTTTGTTCTTGTCCGCCTGGAAAAGCCGGGAGAAGCCCGAAGCGGATGGTGGACGACCGTTACGGGCGGAGCAGCGCTTGCAACCGAGAGGAAGGATCTCTCGTCCCACAGCCCCGGCAAACAAGCGCTGCGGATAGAAGCCGGCGGAGCGGGCCAAACTGCATCGGTCGCGTCTTTCTTTGACACAACAGCGGGCCGCTCCTTCGTACAACTTCAGGGTAGGTACACCGTAAGCTTCCGCGCCAAGGGTCTTGAAGGCGCGCGTATGCTCACCTTCAAAGTAGAGCGGCTTGCCACATCGAGCGGGAATCATAGCTTCCTCTCTAAATCGATAAAGCTTGATCCGACGTGGCAGGACTACAGCTTCTCGTTCTTCGCGGCAGAGAATGGCTCGGCGATTGGTCCGGCGGATTTGACCTTCACCTTTTCAGAAACGTCGGCGCTCCTCGACGATGTTGCTTTGGTGGCCTCAGCGGGGCCCGGAAATTCGACTGCTTTCCGAGACGAGGTCGTCCAGACCTTGCGTGACCTAAAGCCGGGTGTCCTGCGATATATGGACAATGGAACCGACTTCGGCAGTTCGCTCGACAATATGCTGGCCGCTCCTTTTGCGCGTCTACGTGCCGGATACAGCACGCAGCAGACGATACAGGAGGACATCCCGATCGGCTTGCACGAGTTCCTGCAGTTGGCCCAGGCTGTCGGCGCGGAGCCCTGGTTCAGCATGCCGGCGGCTATCTCTCCCGGTGAAGCCGCGTCTCTAATCGAGTACCTGGCCGGCGATCCGGAGACGTCGTATGGCGCACGACGGGCTGCGCTTGGACAACGCACGCCCTGGACGAAAGTCTTCCCGTTGATTCACCTTGAGCTTGGGAACGAGCAATGGAACGGAGGATCGTTTCCGGGAGCCACCCTGGATGATCCCATTGCTTTTGCCGCTCGTGCCCAGGAGGTGTTTGCAGGCGCGCGGCGGGAAGCGAGTTTTGATCCAGCGCGGTTTGACCTGGTGCTTGGGACGTGGGCCGCTGTCCCGTGGTGGACTTTGCAGGAGCTCTCAGCCAACACCAACAGCGATTCGGTAGCGATAGCACCTTATCTGTTCAGCGACTTCCTGGACGCCACTTCCACCGAGGCCATCTTTGGCCCGATGCTTGCACAGCCAGAGCAGATCGACTCACGCCCGGGCGGCGTGGTTTACGAGCAAGCGAAGGCAATCGCGAAGCGTCCTCATTCGCCTCAGCTGGCTGTGTACGAAGTAAATCTTGGCACCATGAATGGTTCGGCTTCGATCACGCAAGAGGATCTCGATCGCACGGTGCCGAGCCTGGGTACCGGGTTGGCGGTGGCGGATCATATGCTGCTGATGCTGCGCGACCAGGGAGTTACCACGCAGTGCCTCTTCGCTTTGCCGGAGTTTCAGAACCCGTTTCGCTCGCCGGGTGCAAAGAAGACCATGCCACTGTGGGGCTCCGTGGTGGACATGGGGGGAGAGTCGAACCGAAGGCGCCCCACATTTCTGGCAGAACAGTTGATTAATGAGGCGCTGCTTCCGGTCATGCTCACCACGCATGTCGTTGGGGATCCAACCTGGAACCAGCCTCTTTCTGACAACGATAAGGTGGAGCTTCCCCGCGCGCATCTGATCCAGAGCTTCGCCTTTAGGGATGGTGACCACCTCAGTCTGATTTTGCTGAATCTGAGCCGAAGTCAAAGCCTGCCGGTTCAATTCGAAGGTTCGTTGGAGCCGCGGGGTGATGTCGAGGAAAAGCTACTTACGTCTGCGCATATCAGCGACTCCAATGAGAAAGAAGCGACCGTGTCGATCCGCGCCAATCGGCTGCACAGCTTCAATCCGCGAACACCTTATCTTCTTGCTCCATTTTCCCTGACGGTGCTCAAGTGGGAGGTGGCTCGGTAAGCGATGGCCGCGCTCTTCTCGTTGGTGGGCGCAGCGGCCTCCACCAAGAAGGACCGCCGCTCCAGGATCGGCACGCGGTAACCGAACAGACGTACACGGAGGTCCGAACGAGTGGTGCGGGGTGGTCACCATTT
>CAXTQE010000009.1:21561-31300 GCA_964246225.1 uncultured Acidobacteriaceae bacterium
CGGAGCATCCTGGCTTCCGCTGAACCGGACGTTACCGTCTACGTCATTGCGCACAACTGTACAGATTCCACGGCGGAGCAAGCCCGGGCCGCGGGTGCTCACGTGTTCACACTGCGGGACGGTGTGGGTGGAAAAGGAACGGCATTGGATTTCGGAATGACGGAGGCCATTGACAGAGGCGCGGAGGCGGTGCTCGTGGTTGATGCCGATTCGATCGCCGGACCGGGGATGATCGAGCACATCGCGGCGGCTTTTGCATCGGGAGTGGAGGCGCTGCAGTGCCGCTACGAGGTGGCCAACGCCGGCGCAAACCCACGCACGCAACTGGCCGCACTCGCGTTTCTGGGGATGAATGTTCTGCGTCCACTTGGTCGGTCGCGGTTGGGGCTTTCCTGTGGCATCTTTGGAAACGGCTTCGGCGTGCGGGCAGAGGTGCTGGGTAGGGTACCTTATGTTGCAAACTCGCTGGTAGAAGATCTCGAATACCACCTGCATCTAGTCCAGGCCGGAGTTCGGGTACGGTTCTTGAACGAAGTTGCCGTCTACGGAGAGATGCCCGAGAGTTCCGCGGCCGCCACTTCACAGCGTGCGCGCTGGGAGGGAGGACGCATCCGCATGCGCCGGATGTGGACGTGGCCGCTGATGGCCCAGGCGCTAGGTGGACATTGGCGCATGGTGGAACCGCTGCTCGACCTGCTTGCGTTGCCGCTGGGAAGCGAGGTGGCCCTTTTCGGTCTGATGCTTTTGCTGGGAGCTGCCTCCGGAACGGTGTGGTTGAGCGCGTACGGGGTATTGGGCGCAGTTACGGTAGCGTTTTACCTGGGTGTGGCCGCGTCACTGGGTCCGCGCCCAGGTGAGAACCTCAAGGCGCTAGCCGGGGCACCGGGTTATCTGCTTTGGAAGCTTCTGCTTACGCGCCGGACACAACAGGCGGCCCGGGGCGACGCGCCGTGGGTGCGCACGGCGCGAAACGCTGAGGAAGCAAGCAATCTTGCGCAGGAGCAAGTAGGTCAAAGCGCCGGAACGGGGTAGCACTCGTCGTCCGCCGAGCGCCGTTCGCACAGTTCGATCAGCACGGAATCCTCGCCAAGCAGCCAGCAGATACGACGTCTGTCAAAGGCCTTTCCCGGCTTTGGGTCTGAGATGAGCTTCATGCCATGCGCTTCGAAATGATGAATCACCTCCTCGAGCGCGGCAACGGTATAGCAGAGATGATGGAGCTCTCCGCCACGCTTTACGGCGTTTGCCAATTTACTTTCGGGCCCGTCGGGCGCAACCAGTTCCAGGTAGGTCCGCTCTCCGGGAAGTTGCAGGAACTGGACATGTGCGGTCTGCAAGGGGTCGTGGATCACGGGAGAGGCCAGGTGATACCCAAAGCGGAGGCAATGCTTTTCCGCTGCGGATTCCACTGATCTCACCGCATGACCTATGTGATGAAGCCGCAGATCTGGCAGAAAAGTCACTCCGCCTCATCTTCTGCCGACACGCAGCACTTTTTTAGCAGATCCAGACCGAGAGAACCCAGCACGGTAAACTCGTCAAGATTCATTGCTTGATGATAGACCCGGCTGCTCGGCTTAAATTCCATAGCAAGGGTAAAGAGGGTTTACGAACTCAAAGGTTTAAAACACGTCGGAGGCGACGATATGTCAGTGGCCGATTGCGATCGCTTGCGCGCTCGAAAGACCGCCCCCAAGGAAGCCCGTCGGAGAGATGGATACCCCAGCAGAGGTGAACCCGCTAAGATCGGTGCCGGAGCCGGCGGCCCAGACCTGGCCAAGGCTATCGATCGCGATGGAGGTGGTGTTCGTGAGGCCGCCTCCAGTAAAGGTAGATATTACGCCTGCGGGGGTAATCCGGAGAATGGCCCGGGCTATATTCGCACTGACCCAGGCATTGCCCCCGGCATCAATGGCGACGGCACCCTGCCCGACCTGCCCGCCGCCGTAACCTGTTGCGCCGGACAGGACTGCGCCGGAGTTGTCTAGCCGAGTGACCGTGCTGTTTCCCTGGTTCGTGATCCAGATGGAGCCGGACTGATCTGCGGCGATGCCGGTGGGAGCCGAGAGTGTGTTTGCCGCTGTGTAACGAAGGGCGAGAGTCCAGGCGGCGGGAGGTGTGTTGCCAAGGGTTGGCTGGTATGCGGCGCTGCCGGCGGACAGCCGGTTAAGCGCGGTGACGTTCTGGACGGGGTTCTGAGCGATGTTCAGGGCAGCAGTCAGGGTGTCCGTCGGTGCGCTGCCGCCGGCGTTCTTGGTCAAGGCGAAAAGCAGGCCACAGGGCGAGCCGTCGCCGGCACTGCCTCCCGCGGAGTCGATGCAGGTTTCGAGGATATCGGCCAGTGTGTTGATCTCAGCCGTGGGCAGGGTGGCGCCGGAGGGCAGCGCGGGACCGGGGACCACCGCGGTCCGCGTGTCGACCAGCTTGTTGACCGCGGCGAAGGCGTTGACGAGCCCGACCTGGTTGGTTGCCGAGGAGCCGACGTTGGCAGCACCCTTCATGAACGGGGCGAGCGCCCAAACAGATGCGACCGTGGTGAGCTCATTGACAGTGATAGAGGTCGTCCCGGTCAGGGTTCCGCAGGGGCCAAGGGCGGCCATCATGCCGAGATTAGGATTCGCCGGTTGGCCCGAGATGGAGGAGCCCCCGGTGCCGACGAGATACACCAGGGTCGAAGCGGAGGGACAGGTATACATGCCAGCGAGTTTGAACGTTCCGCTTGCATCTGTGGTGATCGCGTTGGCTCCCAGAAGCGAGACACCGCTGGTGTACTGGTAGGCGGAGCCGTATCCGGAGTTACCTGCCGCATAAAGCTGGACGGTGACGCCGGCGACCGGCAACGATCCGCTCTTGAAGTGGCCTTCAATCGAGGCTACGGGAGCTGCGGTGATGGATACCGCTGAGCTGGTGGACGTGGTGCCCGGGAATTGGTTCGCGCCGCACCCGATGAGCGCGGCGGCTAGCAGAAGACCAATGCCGGCAAGGTGGCGGCGGAAAAGCTTCATGGGCGCGCTCCTGTCGTGCCGTTGGCGACCGCGGTGGCGAGGGGCGCGACGGGAGCGGCGACGCCGAGGATTTCAGTCACGCTGTTGTCAGCGGTATTGGCCACCCACACATTGCCGGAGAGATCGACCGCAAGTCCTCCTGGCGTGGACAGGCCTGCACCGGTGAAGCCGGTTGCCGGCGAGAGAGCGCAGCCGGTGTTCGCAAGCATGCTCACAGAGGCATTGCCATTGGCGATCCAGATCTGCCCTGCGCCATCGACGGCAAGCGCGAGCGGATTGTGGATGCCGCCGACGGTGTACGGGTTTGCGGAGATTGCGGCCCCGGCATTGTTGAACTCGCTGACTCCGCCGGCGCTGTTCGCGACCCAGAGGTGGCCTGCGGCATCGAAGGCCATGCCCAGGGGACCTGCCACCGTACCCAGGCCTCCGCCACTGAAGCCGGTGTTCGGGGAGAGCGCGGCGCCGAGAAGAGAGAACGTGCTGAGCGTGCCGTTAGCGTTTCCTAGCCAGACCGCGCTCGCCGCAGCGACGGTGAAGGTTGCGCTTTGGGTTGCCGCGGCATAGTTTCCAGCGGCTGCTTCTGAAGCTGCGAGAACCACCCTGCCGATGCCGGTGAGGATCACGGTCGGGCCATTGATGGTTGCCGGCCCGCTGACCACCGAGTAGCTGAACGCGCCGGAGGAGTTGGAAGTTGCGGCAAGCGTGATCGACGCACTGCCATAGCTCTGAGAAGGTACGGCGAAGTAGATGACCGGGGCGGCGCCAGCGATGGAGAGGCCGCCGGTAGCCGAGGCGGCGGTGTAGTTGGTGTCGGCCGCTAGATTGGCGGTGATGGTGTGGGTTCCGGCAGCGAGGCTTGCCACTGCGTACGTGGCCGTGCAGATGACAGGATAGGTCGACTCAGCGCAAAGTGCGGACACAGTTTGGCCACCATCGACGGTGAAGGTGAGCGCGCCCGTAGGTGCGGCACCAAAACTAAAAAAAAGAGACGCGCTCAGCGCAGCGGACGATGTTCCATAGGTATACGACATGTTGATGACGTTGATCTTCGGCGTGGCCCTCGCAACGGCAAGGGTGACTGGCGGGGAGGTGCTCGCGGCGAAGTTGCTGTCTCCGGCATACACCGCGGTGTAGGTGTGGGTGCCTACGGTCAGAGCGGATGTGTTGCAGGTGGCGATGCCGGTCGTAGCGTCGACCGAGACGGCGTTACAGAGGATGGTTGAGCCATCGAAAAAGCTGATTGTGCTTGAGGCGTGAAACATGCCGAGGCTGACCGGAGAGAGCGTCGCGCTCAGCAGTGCGAAGGAGCTATAGACGCTGCCAGTAGATGGAGTGACGCTCAGCGTGGTCGCGGTAGCCTGCGGATTGACGGTAACGGAAACGGCAGGGGAGAAACTTGGGGCGAACTCTTCGTCGCCGAGATACTTGGCGAAGACCGTGTAGGTGCCGCTGGGGAGGGTGTTGGTCGACCCTGTGGTTCTGCCATTGCTGAGCACAGCAGAGGCATCCACGGAGGCTACGGCGTAGCTTGCGAGTTCAACTGTGCCGGTGGGAGTTCCGAGTCCGCTCGCGGAGATGACGCTGGAGGTGAAGGTGATGGAGGTATTGAGTGGGAAGGTGGTCTGGCTTAGAGCGAGCGTGGTCGAGGTGAGCAGAGGCGTGAAGATCCAACTATTGACGAGGTTCTGGATGTTGAGCGATCCGATCCCGGTGGCAAGATCATAGCCTTGCCCGGCCGTGTAGGCAGGCAGCGGCGTAGCGGCAAGGGTGGCAAGTAACCCATAGATTTGGCCGACGTCTGTATAGCAGTTCAAGCTACCGCTGCGGCAGGCGACCGAGTTGTTCCCCGTCTGGATGTCATAGAAGAGACAGCTGGCGGAGGGCAGGCTCGAGGTCTCGCCGGTGCCGGAGGCTCCGCTTCCGTTGCAGGCCGATCCCGAGTAGGAAAAAACGCCGAACTGCTGTGCGGCCAGATTGTAGAGCTCCACATTCGCGAGCCCGACGCGAGCGTGGGTCTTCTGGGCGATGAGCGCGAAAACACCGGCAAGTTGCGGCGCGACGAAGGAGGTTCCGCCCGCGCCTCCGATCGGCACATTCAGGTCGGATTGGTAGAAGGAGAGCGAGTGGCCCCACGCGCCGCTCGAGGCAAAGAGTGACACATCTGGCAACAGCCGCCCGGAGTAGGTGGACAGAGAGGGTAGCCCGTACACCGTGCCCGTTTGCCACGAGGGCCGCGCATTCAGGATGCTTTGGCCTCCACTGCCGGCGACCGGGTACAGGTACCCGCTTCTTTGGTTCGCGTCCTCGCACAACGCGAGCGGCCCGGCACTTCGGCCCTCTTTTGCCACGTCGAGCAGACTCGAGGCACAGGTTTCGTTCCAGGTGGTCTCAGGCACGTAGCTCCTGGCAGTCAGCTGGCCGGGGCCATTGCCTGCGTTCCAAAAGGCTGAGACGCCGAAGCTGGTGCCTCCATCGATCGTCTGGTTGTATTTGTCCTGGAAGTCGGTGCCACCGGCCGAGATGTTGTAAGCCGAGGAGCTAAGTACGTTGACGTTGAGTCCGTGCCGGGCAAGGTTGGATCCATCGCTCTCCACGTCGCTGCCACTGTCTCCGGAGGAGACCACCACGGTCTGGCCCTGTGCGGCGGCCTGCTCATAGAGATTGGAGATAAAGCTGCCCATGGAGGACTGACCCAGTTCGGTTCCTCCATAGCTCAGGCTGAGCGTGCCAGCCAGATTGTCATCAATCACAGACTCGACCGACAGCAAAACGCCCTGCATCGATTGGGTTCCGGCGCAGGTCATCACCAGCAGCGAAGCGCCAGGCGCGATGGCCCCGGCCCACTCGGTGTCGAGCACCGCCTCAGTCTCTTCGTCCGTGCTGGTGATGCCCGGGTTCGCGCAGGTGACCGAAGCGGAACCATGCTGCACGGTGAGGACGGGAACTGCCGGCGAGACGCCGAAGAGAGTGCGGAACGCGGTAACGTCGGCGGTATTGATGTTGGTCTCTTCAATTAAGGCGATCGTCTGGCCGGCACCGTTGATCGGCGAAGCTGCCGTCAGCAACGGCAACTCGTTGTAGATGGTGTAGAAGTCCTGCGCTCCCACGGACTGCCCAGCACCGTTCGCGTACGACGGAACAGGCCGGTGCTGAGCGTGAAAGGGAAAGTTGCTCAGGGATACCAGCCCGGAGATCGCGGGCAGCAGCGCGGCCGGAAGCTCTGCCGATTGCGCCGCCGAGGTGTAGACCCCACCTGCAGGTGTGCGGAAGCGATGAAGACCCGTGTGCAGACTGCGCTTGACGACGGCAGCGGATCCGGTGAAGTCGATCCAAATTTGGCTCTGGCTGACGCCGTTGACAGTGAAGCCTTCGCTCTGAAGATAGGTGATGATGGCGGTTAGGTCGGAGGTCGCGGGGCCGAATTCTGTGCCAATCTGCTCCGGCGTCAGCCACTGGTGGAAGCTGGGGCGGGCGGGATCATTCTGGGCTTCCACCAACGCGTCTAGGGCGGCCTGACGCTCCGGTGTACGGCGCAGGGCAAGCTGAATGTGTTCGATCGGCACTGCGTCTTCAAGCTCGCCGAGATCCTGGGCGAAGGCCGCGTCGGGGTGTACTGCACCCGGAAGGGCAAGTCGTTTGCCAGGGTCGACGCGCTCTGTGATCAACGGGCGCGAAGCCGTGCGAAACTGCGGTGCGAGGCGCGCGTTAACGGTCTGGGCGGAAGCCAGAGAGACCTGCGCACCAATGCAAAGAACCGTACCGAGAACACTCCAAACGGACAGCCACGCAGGGCGCCATCGACGGGTGCCCAGGACCGCGCAGGCCCATGCTCGAAAGGTACGCCGGGTTGGCTGGAGCGAAGGCGCGGACTCGGGCAGGGGCATGATTCGCTGCGTGCAGAACAGCCCTCATGCTAGCGGGCGAAGCATCGATTTGATCTCCCACATCCGTGGCAGCCGCCTTCACGAAATGGGGAAGCTCGTTCGCGATGATCCGCAGTTCCCTGCCAGCACCTCGGCCAGATGGACTGCGCGGCGCGGGCTGTTCTGGCTGATCTGCTCGCGGCAGCTGAAGCCGTTCGCGACCAGCACATCCTCCGCGGCAGCCGCGCGCACAGCCGGCAGCAGAACCCGCTCGGCAAGGATCTGCGAGACCTCATACTTATCCGCTTCAAAGCCGAACGGGCCAGCCATGCCGCAGCAGCCGGAGTCCAGCAGCATGACCTCCGCCCCGGTTGCGCGCAGCAGCCGCATCTCGTCTTTCATCGTCATCAGCGCTTTCTGGTGGCAGTGGCCCTGGACGACGATCCGCCGGCCAGGCAGAGGTGGAGGCTGAAAGCCGGACTGCGCGAGAGTCTCACTGAGCATCACCGTCTGCCGGCTGAGGCGAAGGGCTCGCTCATCCTTGGGGAAGAAGTTCACCAGTTCATCGCGCAGAACGCTGGCGCAACTGGGCTCGAGCATGACGAAGGGGACGCCGGCGTCGATCTGCGGCGCAAACCGGTCGAGGATGCGCCGGAGGTAGCGGCGCGCCTCGTCCAGAAAGCCGAAGTCGTAAAGCGGCCGCCCACAGCAGATGTGCTGCTTCGGCACTTCGACGTGGCTGCCGCTGATCGTCAACAGCTGGGCGGCGGCGTGGAGCGCCTGGGGATGGAAGTAGTTGTTCCAGGTGTCGGGCCAGAGCAGGACGGTCTTGCCGGTCCCGACTTCCCTGCTCCGGCCGCGATGAAAAGCATCCCGGAAGTTCTGCGGCGCGAACGCTGGCAGGCTTCGCTGAGGAGCGATGTGCAGGATCGATTTGGCAAGGGAAGCTATGGCCGGAATCCGCAAGGGCAAGTTCGCCAGCCAGGGTGCGTGCGAGGCGAGCGCGGCCCAGCGGTCCATGGAGCCAAAGGCGTGGTGCTGCAGCGGGTGGCGCTTGCCTGCGTAGAAATGTGCGAGAAACTCGGCCTTCCAAGTGGCCATGTCGACGTTGACGGGACACTCGGTCTTGCATGCCTTGCAGGAGAGACAGAGGTCAAGCGCCTCCTTCACCTCGGGGTCTTGCCATGCGTCGCCGATGACGTTGCCCTGCATGATCTCCCACAGCAGGTGCGCGCGGCCGCGGGTGGAGTGCTTCTCTTCGCGCGTCGCCATGTAGCTGGGGCACATGGTTCCCGTGTCCACCTTGCGGCACGCGCCCACGCCGACACAGCGCTCGGTTGCGTGCGCAAACGAGCCTCCATCGGCTGGAAACTGGAACCACGTGTTCACTTTGGCGCGCTGGTAGCCGGTGCCCGTGCGCAGGTTTTCGATAGGGTCATAGACGGCGACCGGGTCGATCAGCTTGCCGGGATTCATACGGTTCAGCGGGTCCCAAAGCGCTTTGAATTCGGCGAAGGCCTGCATCAGCTCCGGGCCGAACATCTTTGGCAGCAGCGCGGCGCGGGCCTGGCCATCGCCATGCTCGCCCGAAAACGAGCCGCCATACTTGAGCACAATGTCCGCGGCCTCCTCGATGAACTGGCGATAGGCAAGGACGCCCGGTTCCGTCTTCAGGTCGAAGCTGATGCGCAGGTGCACGCAGCCCTGGCCGAAGTGCCCGTACATGGGCGACTGATAGCCGTAGCTGTGGATGAGCGCAAACAGCTCGCGCAGATATGCGCCCAGGCTGGCGGGCGGCACGGCAGAGTCTTCCCAGCCCTCCCAGCCGCTCTCGATGCCGGGAGTGAAGACCGAGGCGCCGAGGCCGGACTCGCGCACACGCCACACGCGCTCAGCCTCTTCCGGGGAGTAGACGGCGATCGAGGGTTCCTGGTCAAAGCTCCGACACGACTCGATGAGTCCTTGCGTCATGGCGTCGGCTTCTTCGTTCGAGTCGGCGCCGAACTCACACAGCAGAAACCCGCGCCCGGAAGGCAGCAGCTTCACGTCGTCCACGTTGAGGTTCTTGATCAACATGCAATCGACCAGATAGCCGTCGAAGCCCTCAAGCCCGATCGGCTTGTGTTCGAGCACGACCGGAACGTGGTCGGCCGCGATGTACGCATCGGAAAAGCCGAGCGCGACGAGCCGGCGATGTTGTGGGCTCGGCTTAAGCTCGCACGTAGCTTCAAGAATCGTCACGCAGGTGCCCTCCGAACCGACCAGCGCGCGGGCCACATGGAAGCCGTTCTCAGGCAAAAGCTCGTCGAGGTTGTAGCCGGAGACGCGTCGCGGAATGTCCGGAAAACGCTCGCGTACCAGCGTCGCGTAAGTATCGCGGAGCCGCTTCAACCCGGCATAGATCTCGCCGCGTCGGCCACCTTCGGCAAGGATTGCCGCGAGTTCCGCCTCGCTGGTTTTGCCGACAGTCAGGCGGGTTCCGTCGTAGAGCAAAATATCGAGCGATTCAATGTTGTCGACCGTCTTGCCGCCCATCAGCGCATGTACGCCACAGGAGTTGTTGCCGATCATGCCGCCCAGGGTGCAGCGGCTGTGGGTCGCAGGATCGGGAGCAAACGTCAGCTCGTGTTCCTCGGCCGCGTCGCGCAGTGCGTCGAGCACGATGCCGGGCTGCACGCGTGCGAGGCGTGCCTCAGCATCAAGCGCGACGATTCCCCGCATGTACTTCGAGAAGTCAAGCACCACGGCCACGTTGCAGCACTGGCCCGCGACGCTGGTCCCTCCGCCGCGCGAGAGCACAGGCGCACCAAACTCGCGGCAGGCGGCGATGGTTGCAATTACGTCGTCAGTATCTCGCGGCAGCACCAGGCC
>CAXTQE010000009.1:31400-58411 GCA_964246225.1 uncultured Acidobacteriaceae bacterium
CCCCTTCAGCATACCCGCGATCTACTGCGACGGCGCAATCGAAGCGTTTACCTGTGGGTCAACCCATCCGCCTGGAGGAAGTGTATGGCTGGTCACAGGAGGACCCCATGTATGCACCTCATAGACCGTAACCGGAGACGGCGACTGCAGAGCATCATCCACGATGCGCCATGCCTCTTCGACGTAATCCTGACGCGCAAAGATCGTGGGATCGCCAGCCATGGCGTCGGTCAGTACGCGCTCGTAGGCTTCCATTTCATCTGGCGACGCGTGATGGCTTGCGACTAGTTCGGCGACCTCGCGATGGCCGGTCAGGTCAGGTGGCGAGACCGACACGCCCATGGCTATGGTCATCTCCGGACTGATGCGGAACCGCAAATGGTTGTGCTCGATGCCGGTCTCGGAGGCCTTGGTGATAGGCGGTTTGCGGAAGCGCACGATGACTTCAGTGCAGGTGACCGGCATGTTCTTGCCGGCACGCAGGAAGAACGGAACACCCTGCCAGCGCCACGATTGAATCTCCAGACAAAGCGCCGCGTAAGTCTCCACCTGCGAGTCGGGAGAGACTCCCTTTTCGTCCAGATAACCGCAAAACTGACCACGCACCAGATGCTCGGGAGCGACCGGCGAAATGGCCTTCAGCACCTTCACCTTCTCGTCCCGCACCGACTCGCTATCCTTGCGCGCGGGCGCCTCCATGCACAGATTGCACATGACCTGGAAGAGATGATTTTGCACCACGTCCCGCACCGCTCCGGTGCCGTCGTAAAACGCTCCCCGGCCCTGGACTCCAAAGTCCTCGGCCATGGTGATCTGCACGCTGTCGACGTAATCGCGATTCCAAACCGGCTCCAAAAAAGCGTTTGAGAAGCGGAAGGAGACCATGTTCTGCACCGGCCCCTTCGCCAGGTAGTGGTCGATGCGAAAGATCGAGCTCTCCGGAAATGCAGCCAGCAGGATCTTATTCAACTTTTGCGCCGAGGCGAGGTCATGACCGAACGGCTTCTCGACAATGATGCGCGCACCATCCGCCGCGCCCGACTTGACCAACTGGTCTACAACCTCGTCGAAGAGCGAAGGCGGAATGGCCAGGTAGTGCGCTGGATGCTTGGCGTCCCCAAGCTCCTTTTTTACAGCCGCAAAGGTCGCCGCATCCGAGTAATCGCCGTCCACATAGCGCAGCAGCGAGCTAAGCTTCTCCCACGCCGCGGCATCGATGCCGCCATACCGCCGCAAGCCGTCCTGGGCCCGATCCTTCAGTTGATCGAGATTCCAGCCAGCCTTGGCGACACCGATGACGGGAACGTTCAGCGTTCCGCGTTTTACCATCGCCTGCAGCGCCGGGAAGATTTTCTTGTGGGCAAGATCCCCCGTCGCGCCAAAGAACACGAGAGCGTCAGAGTGCACTTGAGCCACGACCGTTCCTTTCATGCGTGTAAAGCATGGCGACTACTTATTCTCTGGCTTTTCCAAATGACCGCCAAAGCCGAAACGCATGGCCGAGAGTACCTTGTTGGCGTAGCCGTCCTCGCCACGCGAGCTGAAACGCTCATAGAGCGCAGTGGTCAGCACAGGTGTCGGAACGCCTTCGTCGATGCCGGCCTTGATGGTCCAGCGGCCTTCGCCTGAGTCCGAGACGCGCCCGCCAAACTTGTCCAGATGCGGATCTCCGGCCAGCGCCTGCGCGGTCAGGTCGAGCAGCCAGGAGGCAATGACACTGCCGCGCCGCCAAACTTCCGTCACGTCGGTCAGGTTCAGGTCGTACTGGTAGTGCTCGGGATCGCGCAGTGGCGTGGTCTCGGCATCAATCTCGCCGACATGCTTGCCGATGCCGGCACCTTTCAATACGTTGAGGCCCTCGGCGTAGGCGGCCATCAATCCGTATTCGATTCCGTTGTGAACCATTTTGACGAAGTGGCCTGCGCCATTCGGTCCGCAGTGCAGATAGCCCTGCTCGGCGGTTCCTCCCATCTGCTCGCGGCCCGGCGTCACGGGGATGTCCCCCTTGCCTGGCGCAATGGCCTGGAAGATTGGGTCCAGGTGCTGCACCGTTTCGATCGGTCCGCCGATCATCATGCAGTAGCCGCGCTCCAGCCCCCATACACCGCCGCTCGTGCCCACATCGACATACTTGATATTTTTGGGTGCGAGTTCCTTGGCGCGGTTGATGTCGTCGACGTAGTAAGAGTTGCCGCCATCGATCAGGATGTCGCCTTCTTCTAGGTGCGGAACAATCTCCGCGATCGTCTTATCGACGAAGCCTGCGGGGATCATCATCCAGATAGCGCGGGGCCTGGCCATCTTCGCAATCATGTCTTCAAGCGAGGTCGATCCCGTGATGTGCTCGTTGCTTGCAACGTCCTGAACCACCTTTGCGGACGTGTCGAAGACTACACATTCATGGCCGCACCGGGCCAGCCGTTTCACCATATTCGATCCCATCCTGCCGAGACCTATCATCGCGAGTTGCATGTATCTCTCCTCAAAACTATCGAGTATGTGATGCGGATTCGAGCAAGGCCGGACAGTCTCCGGACGGTCCTGGCTCGCACAACCCAGCCATCCACGTTTATACAGGACAGAGAATAAGGCTGGGTCTCCCGGAACACGTGATCTCTGCACAAAGCCGCATTTGACCCAAGCCGCAGCACTTCGTCTACACTTGGTGGAGCCTAAGCGACGGCCGGCTCGGATTTGAGATTCAGAACGCTGGAGATGGAATGAATAACCGCGAACGGAAGATGCTCGAGCTCTTGAAGACCGGCCGGGACAACTTTGGCTATGTTGCCGTAAAGGCCGAGTTTGAGGCCGAGGGCACACGGGTGGACGAGCTTCTGCGCCTGGTCGAGATCTGCCGCAAAGCCGGCCTGAAGCTCGGCTTGAAGATCGGCGGATGCGAAGCGATGCGTGACCTGATTGAAAGCAAGCAGATCGGCGTGGATTACATCATCGCTCCCATGATCGAGAGCACCTACGCGCTGTCCAAGTTCGCCGAGGCCGTCAGCAAAATTTATACGGAGGAAGAGCAGGAAGAGACGGATTTCCTGTTCAACCTCGAGACCATTACGGCCTTCCAGCAGCTGGGTGCCATGGCCAGCGAAACAGAAAAAGCCAAGGAGCTCGCCGGCATCGTCTTTGGACGAGTCGACTTCTCGCTCTCCGCCGGTCTGGGCCGCGATGCTATCAACGGCAAAGAAGTAACGGATTACGTGCTGAAAACCAGCGCGGCCTGCAAGGAAAAAGGTCTGGATCTTGTCGTCGGCGGCGGTGTTTCCTCGGACTCGATCCCCGTTCTACGGCAGATGGTCGACGTCCACCTGACCCGCTTCGAAACCCGCAAGGTGATCTTCGACGGGCAGGCGGCCAAGGAAAACCACATCGATCAGGGTCTGCTCAACGCCGTGCACTTCGAGCTTTTGTGGCTTCTCAACAAACGTGATTACTACGGTGCGATCCAGCAGGAAGACACCAAACGCATCGACATGCTGGAAAAACGCTGGGCCGTGCTGAACCGCTAATGGACCGACCTTCTTCGCAGCAAGCGGCGCAGGATCATCTCTTGGTCTTCGGGGCTAGTGGAGCCATTGGGCGGGCAGTCTCGGAAGCCGCGCTCACCCGGGGCTGGCGCGTTACCGGAGTTGCTCGCAGCGCAAATGCCGCCATGGCTGAGGGTTGCGAACGAATGACTCTCGATCCAATGGACACCCAGTTTGACCCCCACCAACTAAGAGGCGAACAACCCTATACCAGCGCATGCTGGGCACAGGGAGCCAACTGCAACGACTCCATCTACAACGTGGATCTCGAGCAGCACATGGCCCTCTACCAGGCCAACGTGGCCTATATCTTGGTGACGCTTAAGGCTCTACTCGATCACACGTTGCTGGCCCCATCCGCCAGGCTCTGCGTCATCAGCTCCATCTGGCAGAATCTTGCCCGTCAGTCGAAGCTTTCCTATTGCATTTCGAAAGCCGCGCTGCAAGGGCTTGTGCTCTCCGCTTCGGCCGACCTTGCCGGTGCTGGAATCCTCATCAATGCCGTGCTCCCCGGCGCGCTCGAGACACCGATGACGCGCAAGAATCTGACCGGCGAACAGATCGACGGGCTCAGCAGCGCCACCGGCTTTGGACGGCTTCCCGCGCTTACGGATGTGGCGTCGCTGGTGTTGTATCTTTGTTCGGCGCAGAATACCGGCATTACCGGACAATTTATCGCCGCAGATTTAGGGTTCAGCCATGTCCGCATCGTTTAGCATTCACTCTTCGACCGGCTCGTACGAGGTCCGTGTGGCCACGGGATCGCTGACGAAGACGCTCGAGGAGCAAGCGGACGCCTACCTGCTGATCGACGCCTTCTTCCGCGATGCGATCGGCAAAACTTCTCCTGCAGCGCTGTTTCTCGCTGCCGAGGAGCGCGAAAAGTCACTTGACCGCATGCCTCAGTTGATCGAGCAAATGCGTGCCGCGGGCGTGCATCGCCGTACCTCGCTCACCGCCATCGGAGGCGGGATAATTCAGGATATCGCCGCCTTCGCATCCTCGGTGTACATGCGCGGTCTGCGCTGGACGTACGTCCCAACCACCGTGCTGGCGATGGTTGACTCCTGCATCGGAGGCAAGTCGAGCATCAACGTTGGCCCCTACAAGAACCTGGTCGGCACCTTTCATCCGCCGGAGCATATCTGGATCGATCCCGCAGTTGCCGAATCGCTGCCGCGGGATCAGTTCGCCAGCGGCCTTATTGAAGCGGCAAAGATTTGCTTCTGCCGCGGCGAAGACGCGTTTCAAACGCACATGGCGGCTGGTCCTTCGACGACGATGAATACGACCGCGCTCGAAGCCATAATCGTCAATAGCCTGCAGGCGAAGAAATACTTTATCGAAATAGATGAGTTCGACAAAAAGGAACGTCTGCTGCTCAATTTCGGTCACACCTTCGGTCATGCCATTGAAGGTGCGTCTCACTACGCGATCCCTCACGGCATATCGGTCGGGGTAGGCATACTTTGTTCTCTCACTTTTCAGCGGGAGCGTGGGATTGCCTTTGACGCCGTCGAGAGGATTGCCGTCTTCGAGCGGCACCTGCACGAGATGGTGACTAGCTTGCCAGCCATCCGCGAGCACCTTGCGGCTCTGTCGATCGACGATGTGATGGAGCGGTTCGCCTCCGACAAGAAGCATACGGGCCAGCACTTCACCCTCATCCTGGTGAATGAAGCAGGAGACGTGGTGCTTGAGCAGATCGGGAAGAGCGAGCAGACAAGCCAAGCGGTGCGCCACGCGATAGAAACCACAAGAAAGAGCTACACACCATGACCAAGTACTCCGATTTGTTGGCTGAATGGCTGGTTGCGCTGGGCTATACGCACTGTTTCTTCGTGGCCGGCGGAAACATCATGCATCTGCTCGAGTCATGCAGCCGGAGACTTACCTGCATCCCGGTCGTTCATGAGGTCGCGGCCGGCATCGCCGCCGAATATATGAATGAGGTGCATCTCGGTCCCAAGGCCTTCGCGCTCGTCACCGCCGGGCCGGGGCTGACCAACATCGTCACCGCCATGGGTGGAGCCTATCTGGAATCACGCGAGCTGCTGGTGATCGGCGGCCAGGTCAAGGTCTCCGACCTGGCGCGCGGGCAGCTCCGGCAACGCGGCATCCAGGAGATAGACGGGGTAGCGATCGCTCGCGCCGTCAGTGTACGCTCCGTGTTGATGTCCGCGGTCGTCGATCAAGCAGCCTTTGCCGCGCTGACCAGGTCCGGGGAGCAAGGCCGCAAAGGCCCTGTCTTCCTCGAAGTTCCTCTCGATGTGCAGGGTGCCCAGGTAGAGGAAGCGGCACTGAATACAGGCACACCCGCAGCGCAAACCCAATTCAGGGAACTCCCGGAAGCCTACATCGAAAGCGTCGCGCAGAGGCTACGCTCAGCCAGTAGGCCCGTGTTCCTGCTGGGGGCCGGCGTCGATCGCGAGACAGCAAAGGATCTCCAGGACGAGCTCGCCAGCGCGGGCATTCCACTCATGCTGACCTGGAATGCAACGGATCGCGTCGGTGCGGATCACCCGATGTACTTTGGACGACCGAACACCTGGGGCATGCGCTATGCCAACATTCTGCTGCAGCAGGCAGACCTGCTCGTCGCGCTCGGGACGCGGCTTTCCCTGCAACAGACCGGCTTCAACTGGCAGCAGTTCGTCCCCGCGGGAGAGATCGTGCAGGTAGACTGCGACGCGGCCGAGCTTCAGAAAGGGCATCCCCGCGTTGCCCTCCCGATCTGCGGCGACGCAAACCTCATGCTTCGTTCTCTGCTCAAGTTGGACCTGGGCGGGCATACAGATTGGGTCGAGTTCTGCCGCAAGGTTCGCGGTTTATTGCCTCTCGTCGAACCCGTCAACCAGACCGGCAGCGGCTACCTGAACCCCTACGAATTTGCCGACAAACTTTCCGTGCTCTGCGACAAGGACGACCTGGTCATTCCCTGCTCAAGCGGAAGCGCCTTCACGGTGATGATGCAGACGTTCGCGCAAATTCACGGCCAGCGCATCGTGACCAACAAAGGCCTCGCCTCGATGGGCTACGGCCTGTCCGGTGCGCTCGGCGCGGCGTTTGCCGGCAAGGGGCGACGAACTATCCTCGTCGAGGGCGACGGAGGCTTTACGCAAAACCTGCAGGAGCTCGGCACGGTCGCGGCCAACCAGCTCAACCTGAAGATCTTTCTCTTTGATGACAACGGCTATGCCTCCATCCGCATGACGCAGAAAAACTACTTTGGCGGGCGCTATGTGGGCTGCGACACAGAGACCGGCCTCGGCATCCCCAAGTGGGAGCTCTTGTTCCCGGCCTACTCCATTCCAGTCATGCGGATCGGACCTGGATTCGAGAGCGACGACGGTTTCCAACTGGCTTTCAAGACTCCCGGCGCGCATGCCTTCCTGGTTCACATCGATCCCACCCAGACTTACTTTCCGAAGATCAGCTCACGCGTCACCGAGTCCGGCTCGATGGAGTCGAACCCGCTGCACCGCATGACTCCCGACCTGGACGAAGCCATGGCGCAACAGGTCTTCCACTTCCTCCCGGTGTAATCATGGCCACGCCACCGCTTCCCACGCGCGACCTGGACGAGATTCTTGACGCCACGCATCCGTTGTGGCACGAGATGCGAGGGCAACGCCTCTTCCTCACCGGCGGCACCGGCTTCTTCGGTTGCTGGCTTGTCGAGAGCTTCCTCCATATCAACAGCACGCTCGCGCTTGGTGCGCACATGACCGTGCTCAGCCGCGATCCGGAGCGCTTCCTTGACAAGGTTCCTCACCTTCGCGGGCAGGCTGCCCTGTCGCTCCATTCAGGCGATGTCCGCGACTTCCGCTTTCCCGAAGGTGAGTTTCCGTATGTGATCCATGCAGCCACCGAAGCCAGCGCGAAACAGCTGGCCGAACACCCCCACCAGATGCTCTCCACCATCCTGGCCGGCACCGAGCGTACCCTGGACTTCGCCGCACAGGCCCGCACGCGCAAGCTGCTGCTCACCAGCTCCGGCGCCGTCTACGGTCCGCAGCCGCCCACCCTCACCCACATGCCGGAGGACTTCGCCGGAGCTCCCGATCCGCTGCTTCCGTCCAGCGTCTACGCCGAGGGCAAGCGTGCCTCCGAGCTCCTCTGCGCACTCGCCGCCCATCACAACCTTCAGAACGGCCTGCAGCCCAGCCTCGAGATTAAGATCGCCCGCTGTTACGCGTTTCTCGGTCCGCACCTGCCGCTCAACACGCACTTCGCCGCGGGCAATTTCCTCGGCGACGCACTCGCCGGACGCCCGATCTCGATCGCCTCCGACGGCACCGCGCTGCGCTCCTACCTCTATGCCTCCGACCTCACTACCTGGCTCTGGACCATGCTGTTTCGCGCGCCTTCCCTGCGCGCTTACAACGTCGGCTCCGAAGAAGTGGTCAGCATCCGGGAGCTCGCCGAAGTAGCCGCTACCGCGGTGAACCCTTCTACCCCTGTCCACGTCGCCAAGTCGCCTGCGCCTGGTGTGCTGCCGCCCCGGTACATCCCTGCCACGGAACGCGCACAGCAGGAGCTAGGCTTGCACCAAACCGTGTCGCTCGATGAAGCCTTCCGCAGAACTGCGGCTTGGCACGGGCTAAAATAGCAGCACCGCCTGGAGCCGGCATTTTTCTCCCCCCACGATGAAACTGATCAGCATCGTCACCGCCTGCTACAACGAGGAAGCCAACGTCGAGCTCCTCATCAGCCGGGTGCGCGAGGTGATGGCGGGCCTGCCGCAGTACCGGTACGAGCACATCTTTATTGATAACCACTCCGCCGATGCGACCGTCTCGATCTTGAAACGAGTCGCAGCTTCAGACCCGCGCATCCGCATCATCGTCAACGCGCGCAACTTCGGCCACATCCGCTCGCCCATCCACGCTCTCTTTCAGGCCCACGGCGACGCCATCGTCTCGCTCGTGGCCGACCTGCAGGATCCTCCCGAGATGATTCCCGGCCTCATCGCCGAGTGGGAGGCCGGCGCAATGTGCGTGCTCTGCATCAAGCGCACCAGCGAAGAAGCGACCCTCATGTTCTGGCTGCGCAAGCAGTACTACCGCGTGGCCGAAAGCCTTTCTTCGATCGAGACCTTCCAGAATTTCACCGGTTTCGGCCTCTACGACCAGCGCGTCATGCAGATCGCCAGGACCTACGGAGACCCCTATCCCTACTTCCGCGGCATGATCGCCGAGATCGGCCTGCCCTTCAAGAAAGTCTATTACGACCAGCCCAGCCGCAAGTTCGGCATCACCAAGAACAACTGGTACACCCTCTATGACATGGGCATGCTGGGCATCATCAATCATTCCCGCGTGCCTTTGCGCCTGGCCGTTTTGGCCGGCTTTGTGGGAGCCGGCATTTCCTTTGCCGTCGCTCTTATTTACCTCATCCTGAAGCTCTTCTTCTGGAGCACCTTCACCTTCGGCCTGGCGCCCATGCTAGTCGGTGTCTTCTTCATCGCCTCCCTCCAACTGGTCTTTCTCGGCATCCTGGGCGAGTACGTCGGTGCCATTTACACCCAGGTGCAAAAGCGGCCGTATACCGTGGAGCTTGAACGTATCAACTTCCCTGTGCCTGAGAATGCGGAGCCAACCCTGGCGCGTTCTCACACCGCAAGCCAAATCAGCGCAGTGCCGGCCGCAGTCGGAGAGTCTTTGACGTCCTCCTTCCCGCGCTCTTTGCCGCCAAAATGAGACACCAAACCTGCGGCTGTGGCCGGCATAGGTATCCCAAGTTCCAAGGAATGCTCTACACTCGTTTCCGGGGCGCTCTTGACCATGAATGGTTGGCGTCTTCAATGACGATCCCAGGACGACCCTTTCATGGCTTTGGCACCTAGCAGCAGAACCACCGGATTTACAAGTAACTCTCCTGCGACGACAGACGTTCGCGCCATGTCGATTGCCACCACGCTTTTTTTCATGTGGGGCTTCCTGACGTGCCTGAACGACATCCTGATCCCGCACCTGAAGTCCATCTTCGAGCTGAGCTACTTTCAGGTCATGATGGTGCAGTTCGCGTTCTTCTCGTCTTATTTTGTCTTCGCGCTTCCCGCAGGCAAGCTGGTGGAGTGGCGCGGTTACAAGCAGACCATGACGATCGGCCTGCTGGTGATGGCGGCCGGCGCGTTTCTATTTCTTCCCGCGTCGCGGCTGCCCTCCTTTCCCTTGTTTCTGATCGCGCTGGTAGCACTCGCGGCCGGCATCACCTGTCTGCAGGTTTCAGCCAATCCCTATGTGGCAAATCTCGGCCCGGAGCAGACCGCCTCCAGCCGCTTGAACCTCGCGCAGGCGTTCAACTCGCTCGGAACCACGCTGGCTCCGTTCTTCGGCAGCGCCCTCATCCTGACCGGCGCGGCATTGCCGCTCGACAAAGTGCACTCGCTGTCGGCGGCGCTGCTGCAGCAGTATCGTATGCAGCAGGCATCCTCGGTGCGCATGCCTTACCTTGGGCTCGGGCTGGCGCTGGTCGCGTTGGCCGCGGCGTTGAGTCTGCTCAAGCTGCCGACACTCGACTTCACGCAAGCCCTTCGACCGACCGAGACTGACCGCTCAAGCGCGACGGACAGTATCTGGAACCATCCGCAACTGCTATTTGGAGCGCTAGGAATTTTTGTTTACGTGGGCGGCGAAGTATCGATCGGCTCGTTCCTGATCAACTACTTCGAGCTGCCGAACATCGGTCACCTGACCGAAAAAGTAGCCGCCTTCTACGTCTCGTTTTACTGGGGCGGAGCCATGGTGGGGCGCTTCGTCGGCTCCTACGTGCTGAAGTTCGTCAGCACGGCGGTAGCACTCGCCATCGCGGCGGGCATCGCCTGCAGTCTGGTCGTGCTGTCCATCCTTTCGTTCGGACATGTGGCCATGTACAGCATCATCGCGGTCGGCTTCTTCAACTCGATCATGTTCCCCAGCATCTTCACGCTGGGCATCGCGAACCTGCGGGAGTTGACCAGCAAGGGTTCAAGCCTGATGGTGGCGGCCATCGTTGGTGGCGCGATTTTGCCGCTGCTGCAGGGAAAAATCGCGGATAACGTTGGGGTCCAACACGCACTCGTCATTCCGGCGCTGTGCTACGTGTACATCCTGCTCTTCGGCTTCTTCACGTCTCGACAACGTGCGACCACGCCGCAGGCCTTCGCGGATCCAGTCTGACTAAGGTGCGGGATCATAAAGCAGACTCTGCCCCAGCCAGCGCTCCACCTCGGCAACACTCATCCCCTTGCGCAGATGGTAGTCGGCCACCTGGTCGCGGTCGATCTTGCCAAGGGAAAAGTAGCGCGACTGCGGATGTGCGAAATAAAGCCCGCTGACGCTTGAGCCGGGCCACATCGCAAACGACTCCGTAATGCGAATGCCGGTGTTTGTTTCCACGTCGAGAAGACTCCAGATCGTACCCTTCTCGGTGTGGTCGGGACAGGCTGGATAGCCGGGCGCAGGCCGGATGCCGCGATACTTCTCCTGGATCAGCTCAGCGGGGCTAAACGTCTCCTGGCAGCCGTAGCCCCAAGCATCGCGTACGCGCTTATGCAGGTATTCGGCAAAGGCCTCGGCGAGGCGGTCGGCAAGCGCTTCGGCCATGATGGCGTTGTAATCGTCATGCTCGGATCGGAAGCGATCGCCAAGTTCCTTCAGTCCAATACCGGTCGTGACGGCAAACGCGCCCAGGTGGTCCGGCAGGCCAGTCTCTTTGGGCGCGATGAAATCCGCGAGCGAGCGGCAGGGTTCCGTGCCTTCGCGGCCCACCTGCTGACGCAAAAAGTGAAATCGCTGCAGCATTGTCTTGCGGGCGCAGTCGGTGTAAACCTCAATGTCGTCGCCGACGGCATTGGCCGCAAACATCCCGTACACGCCGCGCGCGGTCAGCAGGTCTCCTGCGATGATCTGGTCTAGTAGCGCCTGGCCATCGGCGAAGATCTTGCGCGCCTCCGCTCCCTGCCGCTCGTCGTCCCGGCCAGTGAGGTTCAGGATGCGTGGGTAAATGCCCTTCATGCCCCAGGTGTGAAAAAACGGCGACCAGTCGATGTACTCGCGCAAGGTAGCGAGCGGAAAGCTGTCCAGCACGCACACGCCATGGAACCCGGGGTGCGGCAGGTCTTCCGCGCGCCACTCGATGGGAGTACGCCGGGCGCGAGCCGTGGCAAGGGGGACGGCCGTCTGGCGAGGCATGGCGTAGGCCTTACGCAAACCGTCGTAGTCAGCACGATGTTGCGCCACAAAGGCTGCGTTGCCGCTTTCGCTGAGCAGGCTTGTGGTGACCGGAACGGCGCGGCTCGCGTCGAGCACATGCACCACAGGCTGGCTGTAGTGTGGGGCGATCTTGACCGCGGTGTGGGCCCGGCTGGTGGTGGCGCCGCCGATCAGCAAAGGCTGCTGGAAGCCGCCGCGCTCCATCTCCCGGGCCACGTGCACCATCTCGTCGAGCGACGGAGTGATAAGGCCGCTGAGGCCGATGATGTCAACCTTCTCGGCGCGCGCGCGTTCGAGGATCTTCTCCGCCGAGACCATCACGCCCATGTCGATGACTTCAAAGTTATTGCAGGCCAGCACTACGCCGACGATATTTTTGCCGATGTCATGCACGTCGCCCTTGACGGTCGCCAGCAGGATCTTACCCTGCGCCTTGACCTCCTGGCCGGAGGCGAGCATCGCGGCCTTCTCGGCCTCCATATACGGCGTCAGGTGAGCGACCGCCTTCTTCATTACGCGCGCAGACTTGACCACCTGCGGCAGAAACATCTTTCCCGCGCCGAACAGATCGCCAACAACGCTCATCCCGGCCATCAGCGGACCTTCAATGACCAGCAACGGGCGGCCAAGCTGCACGCGAGCTTCTTCCGCATCGACTTCGATATAGGTGTCGATTCCTCGCACAAGCGCATGCGAGAGCCGCTCCTCGACCGTGCCCAGTCTCCACTCCTCGGCCTTCCTCTCGCTGACCACCGTGCCGACGTTTTTAAGCTTCTCGCCATGTTCGACGAGGCGTTCGGTCGCGTCCGGACGCCGGTTGAGCAGCACGTCCTCGACCAGCACCTTCAGCTCCGGCTCAATCTCCTCATAGACTTCAAGCATGCCCGCGTTGACGATGCCCATGTCCATGCCGGCCGCAATGGCGTGATAGAGGAAGGCCGAGTGCATGGCCTCGCGCACCTTGTTGTTGCCGCGAAAGCTGAAGGAGATGTTCGAAACCCCGCCTGAAATCTTGGCATGCGGCAGGTTGGCCTTGATCCAGCGCGTCGCGTGAATGAAATCGACGGCGTAGTTGTTGTGCTCCTCCATGCCGGTGGCGACGGTAAGGATGTTGGGGTCGAAGATAATGTCTTCAGGAGGAAAGCGCAGCTCGTCAACCAGGATGCGGTAGGCGCGCTCGCAAATGCGAATCTTCTCCGCATAGGTGGCGGCCTGGCCCTGCTCGTCGAAGGCCATGACGACTACCGCGGCGCCGTACTTCAGCACCGTACGGGCGTTCTGCCGAAACTTGTCCTCGCCCTCCTTGAGCGAGATGGAGTTGACGATGCCTTTGCCCTGCAGGCATTTCAGGCCAGCTTCGATCACCTCCCACTTGGACGAGTCGACCATGAAGGGAACCTTGGCCACCTCGGGTTCGCTCGCCAGCAGCTGCAGGTAGCGGCTCATCGCGGCGACGCCGTCGATCATGCCTTCGTCCATGCAGATGTCGAGCACATTCGCGCCGTTCTCCACCTGCTGCCGCGCGACGCTTACGGCGTCTTCATATTTGCCTTCCTTGATCAGCTTCGCGAACTTCGGCGAGCCGGCCACGTTGGTGCGCTCGCCCAGCAAAATGAAGCTGCCGGGCTGCTGCGTAAACGGCAGCGATCCCGAAAGGCGAAGTGGTCTGCTCTCGATAGGCGTACTCACGCGGCGACCTCAACCGCCGCCTGCAGCGGACGGGGAACCTGGTGCTCGAGCGCCTTGGCGATAGCCGCGATATGCTCCGGCGTGTTTCCACAGCAGCCTCCAGCGATGTTGATCAGGCCTCCCTGGGCGAAGTCGCCGAGAAAACGAGCCATGTCCGACGGGCCAAGATCAAAGCCGGTCTCGGACAAAGGATTGGGCAGGCCGGCGTTCGGATAGCAGGAGATTGCCACATCGGCCTTGGCCGAGAGCTCCGCCAAGAAGGGGTACATTAGGTCCGGGCCAAGCGAACAGTTCAGCCCGACCGACAAGGGATGCACATGCTGCACCGCGTTCCAAAAGGCTTCGGTCGTCTGTGCTGAAATGAGCGTCTCGCCACCGCGCCCGACTGCTGCCGAGATCATCACCGGCAGTTCCCTGCCCAGCGCCGCGAGGCCGTCCTGATCGAAGACCTCGCGGATGGCCACCAGCGCGGCCTTAGCGTTCAGCGAATCGAAGATCGTCTCAACCAGAAGCAGATCGACGCCGCCGGCGATCAGCGCCCGCACCTGCTCCATGTAGGCCGTCTTGACCTGATCGAAGGTCACCACGCGGAAGCCGGAGTCGTCCGGATCCGGAGAGTTCGAAAGCGAGACCGTCAGCGGCCCGATCGCTCCGGCCACGAAGCGCTGCCGCCCGGTCGCATTGCCGATGCGGTCAGCCCACTCGCGGCACTGGCGCGCGGAGGTCTCGTTGATGTCCCAGGCCAGCGTACTCAGCTGCGGGTCTTCAATAATCCCCTGATAGAACGCCGGGTCTTTGCGTCCGCCACGCTCGCGCGGATCGTCGACAAAGAACTCACTCTGCGTAATGCTGGTAGCGCCAAACGTGTTGGTCTCGAGAATGTCCGCGCCCGCTTCGAGAAACCGACGGTGAATGTCAGAGACCATCGCCGGCTGAGTCAGAGAAAAGAGGTCTCCGTTGTTCAGCAAATCTTTGGTTGCGGTCCGGAAACGCTCCCCACGCATGTCCGCCTCCGTCATCCCGTAGGTGCGGATTGTCGTTCCCATGGCACCATCGATGATGGCGATGCGATTCTTGAGAATCTCCTGCAGAGGATGTTGGCGGGCTGTGATCATTGTTTCCTGACTCGGTTAAAGCATGGAAGACGGGTGTTGGGTGCGCTCCTGCCCAATCTTTAATTATACGAGCGGTGAAATACCGTATGTCGTCGCGGCCGGCGCTTACCGAAGTCCCACTTTCGTAGCAGCACACTCACTCTTTTGTCTGGTCGCGGCTGACCGAAGAGGCATTCTGAACCGCAAAGGGGAATGACAGTATCTCGGCATGCGCATGAATCTGACCTCTAAGCCCTCCGGTCCTGCCATCCCGGGCACCATCACCATTCCGCTCTCACTCACCATCCAGCCCTCCTGCGGTATTCCGGGGACCCACATCTATGCGACCGACAGCTCTGCCCTGATGCGTATGCTGAAAGAGACCGATCTTCCCTCGACCGTGTTGAAGCGCTTCCAGAGCGAACTCTACAGCTCACCCAGTGCACGCCTGAAGGGAGTCAAGCTGAGCGACCAAACGCTGACTCAGATGGGCTATTTTTGTGACTAAGACACAAACCGCCACCGACTGAAGCGAAACGTCGGCAGCGGTCCGGAAGATGCCCGGCTGTGACTCCAGTTACTGCGCGTTTTTCGCAGTAACAAAGTACCTGGCCACACTCGTCACAAAGGGGCGAGCATTGTCCGGGGTGGGTACTCCGCCCTGCAGCACTTCCTTGTATGGAACTGCCGCCCCGTACTCGGCGCGTGTGTCATCTGTGTTTTGCGACAGCACCGTACCATCCAGGTCGATACCAGCGAAGAGACCTTTCGAACGGGAGTAGGTCAGGAACTCAGCATTCAGCTTCCAGTCAGTGCCCGCCTGCGCATCGCGTCCCACCGGCCCAGCGGAAGCTGCCACATCGCCGCCGATCTTGAACTTGCTCGACAGCATATGCTGTAGGCCATCCCGGTTCATCGCCACCAGGATAAGATCGGTCGCCTGGCCGCCTGCCTGAAATCCAAAACTTCCGCCCTCAAGCTTCACAAAAACCGGCGCGCTCCAACCCTGGGGCGTGCGGCAGGTTGCTACGCCTTGGCCGTATTGGGCACCCACCAGAAATGCTGCTTTTTTATAGCTCGGTACGACCACCACACAGGAGGCTCCAGACAGAATGCTCTGCGGGATCGCTCTGTCCGGAGTGCCCATCACCTCTTCAATCACTGCCGCCGCCGCATTAAGCCGGTCTGCATCCTTACTCTTGTCTTGCGCCAACAAAGGCTGAACAAACCCTGCCGTCACTACCGCGGCCGTCGCCATACCTGCAATCAATCGCTTCATCGAACTCCTCCCGTTACCATGTGGGAATGAAATTACCCCAACACAGGTCAACACATAGTTTGTTGGATGCGCGTTCGGGGAGGTTGACTCCTGATTGAGCCCGGATGCGGCAGCACACGCCAAAAAATGGGGGTCACCTTGGCACAGAAAGCTTCTGCGCTAAGGCAACCCCACTCTCCCAGGTCTGTTGCTTAGAAAGAGAATGACAGATAACAAAAGTAACCGCAACGGTACTGAGGTATAGCTACTTTGGTAACCATAACGAAGCACTAATGATCTCTAACCGACCAGCGGCGTTCCAGGGCGCGCATACTTAAAGCCGTGCGATTGTCGACGCCGGCCTTCCGCATCAGGCGTCCCATATGTGCTTTCACCGTGCCTTCATCCACGCCCAACCCTGAAGCAATCTGCCGATTCGGCTGCCCGAGCACCAGAAGCCGCAACACCTCGAGTTCGCGCTTCGTGAAGCTCACGTCGCTCTCCCGCTTCGCGCTCTCGAGCTTGGTCTCAAGCAGGTGCGACAGCACACGCCGCGGAGCGTAAAGGCAATCGTCCCTCACCACCTTAATTGCCGTACGTAGTTCCTGCTCGCTTGCCGCGTGGGCCAGGTACCCCTTTGCGCCCGCCCCGATCACCCGTTCCACAAACCGGAGCTCCGTCTCCTCGCCCAGCACCAACAGGCGAATTCTGGGCCTCTGCTCGCGAAACTGGCGCAACAAACCGAACAGTTCCTTGGTCGCGAGAGAGTCGATCAATACAAACCCTAGAGGTGTGCACCGGCTATCGTTTGGCCCCGCCACAGGCACCAGATCGAACTCCTCCTCGTCGTTAAGAATCGACCGGATCCCGAGAATCCGCATGGCGTCGGTCGCCACAAGCCCTATTTTCGGCAGATTCCCGCTCGCCACGTTCTTGTCTCCAGTCCTTATAGCTTGGGTAGGACAATTCCCTGCTGGTGCTGATACTTACCCTTCCGGTCTGCGTAGCTCACCTCGCAAACCTGGTCGGACTGAAAAAAGAGAATCTGGCACAAGCCCTCGTACGCATACACCTTGGCCGGAAGCGGAGTGGTATTCGAGATCTCGAGCGTCACAAATCCCTCCCACTCCGGTTCGAACGGAGTGACATTGACGATGATTCCGCACCGCGCGTAGGTCGATTTCCCCACGCAGATGGTCAGCACATCCCGCGGAATTTTGAAGTACTCCATCGACTTCGCCAGCGCAAACGAGTTCGGCGGAATGATCACGCTGGCCGCCTGAACACTCACAAATGAACGTTCATCGAACGCCTTGGGATCGATGATGGCACTGTTCACGTTGGTAAAGATCTTGAACTCATCGGACACGCGCAGGTCGTACCCGTACGACGAAAGTCCATACGAGATCACACCGTTCCTCACCTGCTTCTCGCTGAAAGGCGCGATCATCCCGTGTTCCAGAGCCTGCTCGCGAATCCAACGATCACTCTTGATCGACATCCTCTAACTCCTCCCTCTTCAAAGGTGACCTTAGTCACCATACCCGGACACTCAGCCCGCGTCCCCAGCGGTCACAGATGTCTGACCATTTCGTTCCATTGACATTCCTTCCTCCCCTTTCTACCATCGCTCATAGTTCTGAACTGAGGAAAGTTCGACGCAACATGATTCTCTTGCCTCCTCACATCTCGGGCTCGCCGCGCCCTGCGGGTTCGCGGACATTCAGATCGGCTAACCAAACGAGGCAGAGTTGATCAAACAGGATCTGATCCAGCGGATTGTCGAGCGTACCGGGCTTGTCCGCACCAAAGCGGAGGCGGCTGTGGACGCCATCTTTGAGTCGATGAAGCAAAGCCTCGTCGAGGGCGACCGCATCGAGCTTCGCGGCTTCGGCGTCTTCACCGTCAAGCCGCGTAAGACCGGAGTCGGTCGCAACCCACGCACCGGAGCCGAGGTCACCATCCTGCCGGGGAAAGCTATTCGGTTTAAACCCGGGAAGGACCTGCAAGTGCTCGACTGATCTTGACCCGGATCTTTCCTCAACTCCGCCCTCTCGCTATTCATTGATCTCAGGCCCTTATGACCTCCCCCACACTCATCGAAGAGTCGACCCTAACCCGGACCTCCGCGGTACGAAGGACTAACCTGGCCCGGTTTGCAATTCCGGCAGGCCTGCTGCTTGTCACCCTGTTCACCACAACTGCGGTCGGCATGCGGTATATGTACGACTTCCATCTGGGCGTGGCGCCCCTGTCTTCTGATGTCGATGTCCTGCCCTACCGCTGGGCTTTCGCCAATCTGCACAGTCTGGCTAGCGGTCTGCCCTTTTCGCTCACCTTGATCGGCATCCTGCTTAGCCATGAGTTCGGCCACTATTTCGCCTGTCGTTACTTTGGTGTGAGTGCCACCCTGCCCTACATGCTTCCCGCTCCGTCGCTTAGCGGCACATTCGGAGCGGTGATTCGCTTGCGCTCCCGCATCGCCAGCCGCACCGCGCTGGTCGTCATCGGCGCCTCCGGACCTGTCGCCGGCTTCCTCATCACCCTTTGGACCCTTGCCCTGGGTTTCTCGCTGTCAACCTTCACCGATCAGGCACAGCCTTCCCGCGTCGGTGTCCCTCTGCTACTTTCTCTTCTCCACGCGTTGCGTTTCGCGGGCCATCCGGGGATCAACTCTCTTGCCGTACCCCATCCCATCCTGGTTGCCAGCTGGATGGGTCTGCTGATTACCGCGCTCAACCTCATCCCGGCCGGGCAGCTCGATGGAGGTCACATCGCCTATGCCATCTCACCCGGCTTCCATCGCTGGTCGTCGCGCCTCGTCGTTGCCACACTTTTCGCTCTGGGCATCTTCCAATGGGCTGGCTGGCTGCTCTGGGGAGTGGTCCTCACAACGCCTGCCATGCGCCACCCCCGCGTTGCGGATCGCAGCCCCCTCAACCCCGTAGCCAAGATGCTCATTCCGGTCTCGCTCGTCATTCTTTTGCTTTGCGGCACGATCCAACCCTTCGCTGGCTACAGCCTGCTCGACATCCTGCACCAGCTTCCGGGTCGTTCACGCTAGGCTAAGCCGTGGGAACAGAGGCTTCGGAATCGATACAGGTCTGGAAGTAAGCCATCGAACGCTGCAGACCCTCGCGAAGCATGACCTTAGGCTCCCAGCCCAGGATGGAGCGGGCTAAGGTGAGGTCTGGCCGGCGACGCATGGGGTCATCCTGAGGAAGAGGCTTGAACACAATCTCGACGTGGGCACCGGTGACCGCGAGAACCTCCTTTGCGCACTCAAGAATAGTCCACTCAACATCGTTGCCCACGTTCATAGGCGTATGGTGCTCAGAGCGGGAGAGGCGCAGGATGCCTTCGATCAGGTCGGAGACGAAGCAGAAAGAACGGGTCTGGGCACCTTCGCCGTAGATGGTGAGTGGATTACCGCGCAGAGCCTGGGTCATCAGGTTCGAGATGACGCGGCCGTCGTTGGCCTGAAGGCGCGGGCCGTATGTGTTGAAGATGCGGACCAGGTGCGTGTTGACGCCGTAGTAGCGCCGATACGCGGTGACGGCAGCCTCGGAGAAGCGCTTGGCCTCGTCATAGACCGAGCGTGGGCCGACCGGGTTGACATTGCCCCAGTACGTTTCCACCTGCGGGTGAACTTCGGGGTCGCCATAGCACTCGGAGGTAGAGGCATGGAGATAACTGGCAGAGTATTTGCGCGCCAGATCGAGGGTGTGGATGGTCCCGGCGGAGCCGACCAGCAGGGTTTCAACGCCGAGGCGATGGTAGTCGTCGGGGCTGGCGGGAGAGGCGAAGTTGAAGATAGTGTCGACCGGGCCTGGGTCGAAGGGCTGGGTGATGTCTCGTTCGATTAAGGAGAAGCGCGGCTCGCGACGAAGGTGTTCGAGGTTGGCGTAGTTGCCGGTCGAAAGATTGTCGACGCCCACGACGTCGTACCCCCCAGCTAGGAGGGCGTCCGTGAGGTGAGATCCGAGAAATCCTGCGGCGCCGGTGACCAGCGCCTTTTGTGTAGACATCGATATTCCTTTTCGGGGTTTGATAAAGCGATTCGACCGGAGACGGCGAAACAACTGCGGACGTCCCGGCTACGCCGAAACGTCCGTTCGCCGGGCGACTCAGGCTGGCGTGCTAGGTGCTGACCGGGACAGGCGCGTTGGTGACCGCATCGCGGAGTGGGTAGGCGGCGGGCCGGCCGACACTGAGATAGGTGAAGCCATGCTGCTGCATGACCTGCGGATCGTAGAGGTTGCGACCATCGATGATGATTGGATAGCGCAGGGTCTTGTTGAGTCGGTGCAGATCGAGTTCGGAGAATTCCTTCCAATCGGTAAGGATCAGGAGCGCGTCGGCGTCGATAGCGGCGGAGTAGGAGTCCTCGGCGTAGGAGAGGCAGCTGTTCGAGGGCAGAACCTCCTCCGTGCGGCTGATGGCGGCGGGGTCGTAGGCACGGATGGTGCAGCCTTCCCCGAGAAGCATGCGGACGAGCTCAATGGCTGGCGACTCGCGGATGTCGTCGGTTTCCCCTTTGAACGCCAGGCCGAGAACCGCGAGTTTTTTGCCGCGGAGAGTCCAAAGGGCGGAGCGAACCTTGGCGAGGAAGCGCTTCTTCTGTGTCACGTTGATCTTTTCGACTTCGGTCAGCAGCGAGAAGTCGGTGCCGAGCTGTTCGGCGACGGAACGGAAGGCGGCCACGTCCTTGGGGAAGCAGGAGCCTCCGTAGCCGATGCCGGGCCGCAGAAAGCGGCTGCCGATGCGACGATCAAGGCCCATACCGCGGGCGACCTGCTCAACATTCGCATCGGTAGCTTCGCAAAGGTTGGCAACGGCATTGATGAAGGAGATCTTGAGGGCGAGAAAGGCGTTTGAGGCGTGCTTGATGATCTCAGACGACTTGGTAGAGGTGTTGAGCAGAGGCGGCGGCATCTCGACCGAGCAGACTCCCGAGATGGCGTTGGGCGACTCGTAGTAAGCGCCGGTGGTCAGCGGGGCGTAGATCTCGGCGAGAACAGCCGCGGCGCGCGGCGTGTCCGAGCCCACAACAATGCGGTCGGGATGCAGGAAGTCGGCGACAGCGGTGCCTTCGCGAAGGAACTCGGGATTTGAGACGACGTCGAACAACTCGCGAGCGACGCCGTTGCGCTCGATAACACGGCGAATCCACTCGTTGGTGTAGACCGGCACGGTACTTTTTTCGACGATGACTTTATAGGTCGTCAGGGTTCGAGCGATCTCGGAGGCGACGGCTTCGACGTAAGATAGGTCGGCGTCGCCGGTCTCGGACTGCGGAGTCCCGACGGCGATGAAGATGGCCTTGCACTCGCGTGTGGCTTCGGCGAGATCGGTCATGAAGCGGACGCGCTTGTTGCCGTGGCGATGGAGCAGCTCAGGCAGATACATCTCGTGAATCAGGGTGTCGCCGCTTTGAAGGGCCTTTACCTTGCGCTCGTCGTTGTCGACGCAGATGACGTCGTGGCCCATCTCGGCGAAGCACACCGCGGCAACCAGGCCGACATACCCAGAGCCGACAACGGCGATGGGGACGGGTTCGCGCACAGGAGGCGTGGAGGCATCCGGTTGCACTGCAGAGAAAATCCCAGAGTTCGAGTAGTCAGGCAAATTGTTTTTAGAGGACATGGTCACGAGGAGTCTACCGCACCCTTTGGCCACATTCCATCCCCTATTTGGGTTATTCCCAGCTTTTTACAAGCCTTGTGGGGTCGGTTAGACTGGGCGGGTGAGCTTGGACAATCCCACGAACGCATCCGGTCCGGGTGCACTTCCGGCGCGACCATTTGTTGCGCCTTCGACGGATACCACGCTCTCAGAAGCCCTGATTACGCTACGCAAGCGCCGGCTGGTGCTCATTTTCTTTGTACTGGGCGGGCTGCTGCTTGGATTTTATAAAGCCGTGACGCAGATTCGGCTGTACGAATCGTTTGGCCGGATCGAAGTGCGCGAGGGTGCCTCCGACGAATACAAGATCAGCGCCGCGTCGTATTTTGGGGACGATCCGCAGCGCAAGATGTCGACCGAAGAAGCGATTTTGATGAGCGACACGCTGCTGGTCAAGGTCGCGCGCGATCTGAATCTGGCCAACAACCAGGACTTCCTGGGGGTGAAGGGGCCGCAGCCACACCACAGCCTAGACGATCCGGCGGTGCGGCAGACGGTGCTGGGAATCCTGGCCGGTGGATTGCATGTGGCGCAGGTGCCGAAGACGGACATCATCCGGATCAGCTTTCTGAGCCTAAACGCGAAGCTCTCCGCCGATGTGGTGAACAAAGTCATTGCCGACTATATTCAGCGCAGCTATGAGACCCGGTTCGACTCTACGCAGCGGGTTTCGGCTTGGCTGTCGAGTCAGCTCGAGGACTTGAAGAAGAAGGTCGAGGACTCGCAGCAGCAGATGATGGATCTGCAGCGCAAGCTGGGCACGCTGGGGTTCAGCACGTCCCAAACGCAGAGCCAGAACACATCCCCGCTCGACGACCTGGCGAAGGCTGCGGGACAGGCCAAGCTGAGCCGCATCCTGGCCGAGGCGCGGTACCGGCAGATTACGGGGCTCGATCCCAATACGATCGAGGGAGCGTCGGAGGTTCCGGGGGCGCCCCAAACGGAGCTGACGACGCTGCGAACAGAGTTGGCGACGACGCGCGCGAGCTATGCCGAGCAGACGACAACGCTGGGCCCGAACCATCCTCTTGTGCGCGCGGCTCGGGCGCGGATGGACGAGCTGGTGAAAGAGGTGGACGCGGAGGAGAAGCGGCTGACGCAGCAGGCCAAGCTGGCCTTCAACCTGGCGCAGGCCAATGAAAACCAGACCAACGCGGCACTTGAGCAGCAAAAATCGGATGCGTACAAACTCCGCAACGATCTTGTAGAGTACACGATTCGACAGCGCGAGTTTGAGTCCAGCCGGACGCTCTACGAGGGACTGCTACAAAAGCTGGCGACGGCGGGCGTGGATGCGGGGCTGGAGTCGATGGAGATCGACATTGTCGATCCGGCGGTGGCTCCGGTAGGGCCGATCCTGAAGGCGGAGTCGACGATCGTCCTGTCGTACGGGCTGCTGGGAATTGTGCTGGGAATTGTGCTGGCGTTTGTGCTCGAAAGCCTGGATGCAGGCCTGCGCAGCGTGGCGGAGATTGAGAGCGTGATGGAGCTGCCTTCGCTCGCGATCATTCCGCTCTCGAAGCGCGCGAACCCGGAGCAGCTGGCGGCGTTGTCGACGGTGGAGCGCAACATCCATGTGCTGACGCAGCCGAAGAGTCAGTTTACGGAGGCGTTTCGGTCACTGCGAACCGCGCTTCTGCTTTCGACGACGGGCGCGGAGCCGAGACTGATCCTGTGTACGAGTGCGACGCCGTCCGAGGGCAAGACGACGGCGGCAACCAACCTGGCGGTGATTCTGGCACAGCGGGGCACGCGGGTGCTGCTGATTGACGCGGACCTGCGGAGGCCGAACGTGCATCATCGCTTTGGTCTGAATGGCAAGGTGGGTCTGAGCACGATTCTGAGCGGGCAGACAACGCTTGAAGACTCGGTGCAGAGGATCGCGGAGGTTCCCGACCTGGATGTGCTGGCGAGCGGCCCGGTGCCTCCGTTCCCGACCGAGATGCTAAGTTCGCGGACGATGCTGGATCTGCTGGAGCGGGCGAAAGAAAGTTACGCCTACGTAGTTTTGGATTCGCCTCCGGTGCTGTCGGTGACCGATGGAGTGATCCTGTCGAGCAAGGTGGATGCCGTGGTTCTGGTGGTGCGGCATGGCAAGTCGAGTAAAAATATAGTGCGGCGCGGGCGCGATCTGCTGGTGCGCTCGGGCGCGAACATGGCAGGCCTGGTGCTGAACGCGGTGGATCTGAATGCGCCGGAGTACTACGGCTACTACGGGTACTCAAGCTCCTCGTACTCGAACCCCGACCCGGCCGGCTGGGACGCAAAGGCGTCTTCCGGGAACCCAGGCGATGGAAGCCGCAAGAAGAAGGTGCGGCGATGAGGCGGGTAGGCAGCATCCTGGCAATGGTCGCGCTGGTGCTTTCGGCGGCGGCCGTGCAAGGGCAGTTTAGCGGGCCGGCGCTAAGCGCTTCGCCTGAGACCAACCGCGCGCAGACGCCGACGACGGACTTGTCGATCTTGTCGCAGAGAGGGCTGGACCCGCTGATCGCGCCGGGTGATCTGGTGGCGGTGAAGGTGTTTGGGACGAGCGACTTCGTCTCTCCGGTGCGCGTCAGCGTGGATGGCAACCTGCAGCTTCCGCTCATTGGACTGGTCCAGGTGGCGGGGCTGACGCTGAACCGCACGGAAGACCTGATCGCGTCGCGGCTGAGCGCGGCGGGGATGTATGTGAATCCGCAGGTGACGGTGCAGGTGACCGAGTCGGTGAGCCAGTTTGCGACGGTGGCTGGGGAGTTGCACGCGATCGTGCCGATCAATGGCAGCCGGCGTCTGCTGGATGTGCTGGCGGTGGCGGGCTCGCTACCGCTTTCGGCAAGCCATGTGATCACGATTCTGCGCCAGGGACAGGACAAGCCGATCGTGGTGGACCTGGGCACGAATCCTGCGGCCAGCGCGCGGGCGGACATAGAGATTTTGCCGGGAGATAAGGTCCTGATCTCCCGGGTCGGCGTGATTTACATTCTGGGCGCATTCAAAAACCAGGGAGCGATCCCGCTGCAGCAGACCTCGCCCCTAACGCTGATGCAGGCGACGACGCTGGCCGGAGGCGTAGGATTTGAAGGCAAGTTCAAGGATCTGCGGATCATTCGCACGACAGGGCTGACGCGGAACGTAGTCACGGTGGACATCAAAGCCATTCTGAATGGTCAGGCGCCGGATCCAATCCTGCAGGCGGACGACATAGTTTTTCTGCCTTCCGATGCTCTCAAGGCGGCAATCAAGAGCGGCGGCATCGCTACGGCGTTGGGGGTGGTCGACATCTTAATCATTGCGCTGCAGAACCACTTGTAGGTTCAAAAGGCGTGCCTGGCATGAAGGGAAACACGACTACGCAAACAGCTCGCCGGCCCGTTCGCCTGGCCTATGTGGTCAGCCATCCGATTCAGTACCAGGTGCCGCTGCTGCGGCGGATCGCAGAGGAGCCGGGGATCGACTTGACGGTTTTCTTCGGTTCCGACTTCTCGGTGAAGGGCTACCGCGACGAGGGTTTCGGTGTGGAGGTGAAGTGGGATGTTCCCTTGCTTGAAGGGTACAGGCACGAGTTCCTGCCGGCGCTGCGGGACACGGGGACGGAAGGCACCTTTACGCCAATCAGCCGAGGGCTTACGGCGCGGTTGCGAGACCGGGAGGGCAGGCCGGCCTTCGACGTGGTGTGGGTGCATGGGTACGCGACGGTGAACCAGATGCATGCCATTGTGGCGGCGAAGAGCCTGGGGATCCCGGTGCTGGTACGGGCGGAGTCGTGGTTGAGGGATCGTCCGCGTGGAGCAGCGAAGCTGGCGGCGAAGAAGCTTTTCTTTGCGGGTCTTCGGCACCTAATCGACGCGGTGCTGGTCACGGGAACGCCGAATCGTGCGTACTGGGAGCATCATCTGGGCGAGGAGTTTCCCATGTTCCTGATGCCGTACGCGGTCGACAATCTATGGTTTCAACAGCAGAGTGCAGACGCGGCGGGACGGCGAGCCCAGCTTCGGGAGGAGTTCCAACTAAAGCCAGGGCAGCCGGTGATCTTGTTCGCTTCAAAGCTGCAGGCGCGGAAGCGATGCACGGATCTGATTGTCGCGTACGCGAAGCTGTCGCCAGGGCCGGGGCAGCAGCCCTTCCCTGCCCTGGTGATCGTGGGCGATGGAGAGGAGCGCGCGGCACTCGAGGCGCAGGCTGCCGCGACCGGATTTGAAAGTATTCGGTTTTACGGTTTTGCCAACCAGTCGGAGCTGCCGCGCTTCTTCGATCTGGCGACCGTGTTTGTGCTGCCTTCGCAGCACGAGCCCTGGGGCTTGATTGTGAACGAGGCAATGAATGCCGGGCGCGCGGTGATCGTGTCGGACGAGGTTGGTTCGTACTTCGACCTGGTAACGGATGGGGTGGAGGGATGCGTCTTTGCCGCAGGCGATGTGGATGCGCTGGCGGCGGCGCTCAGACGGGTGCTTGGGACGCCTGCGGTTGCAGAAGAGATGGGCCGGCGGGCGCGGAAGCGTATCGAGCGATGGAGCTTTGAAGAGGACATGGAAGGACTTCACCAGGCGATTCGTCACGTCACCCGCGGTCTCTCGCCACCACCGATCGGTCGAGGCTAGACTCCAATTCGGATTCTTCACATGATCGGGACACTGAACCCTGCCGCCGGCGGTCCATCCGAGTCGGTGCGGGTGCTGCTCAGCTTTGGGCCTATCGGCTACACGGGCGAGGTGGTGACGCTGGACGATCCCCGTGAGGCTTACTCGGCCGACATTCCCTTTCCGGTGCATGCGCTGGGGCCCGTCAACACGGTCTATGGATTTACGCGCAAGCTGCTGCCCTGGTTGATGGCGAACCGCGACCGCTTCGATGGCGTGGTGGTCAACGGCCTGTGGCAGTACTGTGGGCTGGCGGTCTGGCTGGCACTGCGCGGACACACACCCTATGTGGTGTTCACGCACGGCATGCTCGACCCGTACTTCAAACATCGGTTCCCGCGCAAGCACCTGAAGAAGTGGATCTACTGGCTGGTTGCAGAGTACTGGGTGCTGCGCGGGGCATATCGCGTCCTGTTTACGACGGAAGAAGAGAGCCGGCTGGCGGAGCAGAGCTTCTGGCTGCATCGCTGGAACGGCTTCGTGGTGCCGTATGGGGCGAGCCGTCCGCCGAAAGACGGAGCGGTGCTGCGGGAAGCGTTCCTGGCCGAGCACCCGGAGATGCGGGGTAGACGATTTTTGCTGTTCCTGGGCCGCATTCATCCGAAGAAGGGATGCGACCTGCTGATCCGCTCCTTTGTGAAGCTCGCTTCTCTTGACCCGGAGCTGCATCTCCTGATGGCTGGACCCAACTTCGAGAACTGGAGCCAGACCCTCCAGCAGATGGTCGTCGAGGCCGGTTTAACCGAACGTGTGCACTGGCCGGGGATGCTGCGCGGCGATATAAAGTGGGGCGCGTTCTTTGTGAGCGAGGCCTTCATCCTCCCGTCGCACCAGGAGAACTTCGGCATCGCGGTGGCGGAGGCGCTGGGCTGCGGGCGCGCGGTGCTGCTGGCGGATAAGATCAACATTGCGCCGGAGATCGCGAAGGAAGG